>BOBI01000063.1 GCA_026002305.1 Spirochaetia bacterium | reverse complement strand
GACATCGCTTAATCTGGTTTTAATAACAGATTTTTTGCAGCGGCGGTGGACATCACCGGCTAAATTCTTAAAATTTTCCATATTAGAATCGGCGATACCGGTAACGCCGTTTTCGCATAACAATGAAATTATTCTTGCATCACTTAAAAAGAATTTAGTAACAACCGTTAATAAAACTGATTGTTTTTCGCATAAATTTTGAACAATATTTAAATTTTCGATAATTTTCTTACTATCAATTTCTATATACGACATAATACTTATGCTAAATCTTATTATTGATACTTGTCAATCTTTAATATATAATATTGAAAAAGATATTCATCAAGGTGGTTTTTATGAGCAGCAAATTCAATCTCGTTAAGAAAGCGGAAGTAATTTTCATTCTTCTAACAATAATTATAGCGTTTTCATGTTCAAATGAATCGAAAAAATATGCGCCGCTTAATGCGGGCGACCCGATTCCTTTTATGGAAAAGGCAATAACAGGCATACTGCCTAATGGGTTAACTTATTACCTGCTGGAAAATAAAAAACCGGAGGATAGGGCATATTTAACATTAGCTGTCCATGCCGGTAGCATTTTTGAAGAAGATGATGAACAAGGTCTGATGCATTTTGTTGAGCACATGGCGTTTAACGGCACGGAAAGGTTTCCCGAATCCGATTTAATAGAATATTTACGCTCGCTTGGTATGCGTTTCGGAGCCGATGTTAATGCATTTACATCTTTTGATCGCACCGTCTACGGTATAGAAGTTCCTGTCGAAAAATCAGGAGACGGCGTTAAACGAATTCCTGAAAAGGCATTAGACATAATCAGCGATTGGACAAACAAAATCCTTTTTCTACAAAAAGATGTTGTTGAAGAACGTGCGATTATCATGGAAGAATACCGGACACGCCTTGGCGCAAACAACCGGCTGATGCGGGATCTACTAAAACTTATTGCGGCCGGTTCGGTATACGCGGATCGTTTACCCATAGGCAAACCTGAAGTTATACAGGCAGCATCTTCCGATAAGTTAAAAAACCTGTACAAAAATTGGTATGTGCCTGAAAACATGGCTGTTATTATTGTAGGTGATTTTGATGCGGCAAATCTTGAAAACAATCTTGCCGCGATCTTTACAGGAGATAAATCTGAAGACTTTGTACTGCCTGAAATTACGGTTCCGCCGCCGCAGAAAGGGAGTCAAAAAGTACAGGCATTTGTTGATCCTGAATTAACGCTTATAAACATAAATTTATTTTATAAACAGCTGTTAATTCCGCAGGAAAACAATATTAAACATTACCGCGACGACCTTATAAATACGTTAATTGATAATATTTTGTATGAACGCATAAAAGACAAATCGCTGGATCCGCAAGCGCCGTTTGTAAACGTAAGCGCCGGTTTTTTTAATTTGATTTCAGAATCTCCGTATTACGAGATGTCGGTGGTTCCAAAAGCCGGCAGAACAGAAGAAGCGCTTGCAGAGCTGCTTAAAATAAAAGAAGCGGCATTTCGTTACGGGTTTTTAAACCCGGAACTTGATCGCGCAAAACGGGCGATGCTGTCTAATTTTGAACGGCACAATAACGAAACTGAAAAAGAACCTTCCGAAAGATTTATAAATTATTTTACCGATAATTTTTTAGATGACGATTATATTACGGATAATGCATGGGAACTTGAAACGGCAAAAGCCTTGCTGCCCAATATAAAGTTAAAAGATCTGCATGAACAATTTAAATCATATTTTGAATTTGACGACCTTGCGGTTTTTGTTTCGGCGCCGGAAACAGAACGGGAATTGCTGCCATCGTCAGAACAAATAATCGAAATTATTCAAAACAGCAAAAAACAAAAAGTGGAAAGGCCAAAAGAAAAAAAGATGGAGAAGGGGCTTTTGGATAAAGTGCCTGCCTCCGGTTCAATATTAAATGAATCGATAGATGAGGACACCGGTATTTTGTCATGGAAATTATCAAACGGGGCGCAGGTTCTTATACAGAAAACCGATAATCAAAACGATCAGATAGTGTTATACGCCATCGCAAAAGGCGGCACGTATAATGTTTCGCCGGAAGATGATACATCCGCTTCCATGGCATCGGAAATTATGTCTCTTTCGGGAATGGGAAAGTGGAACTTAACGGAGTTAGAAAAAATACTTGCGGATAAGCAGGCAACATTTTCGTTTGATCCATCAGGATTTCTCCGAACTTTACAAGGAAATTCTACCAACAAAGATTTAAAAACACTTTTTGAAATGCTCTATTTAACTTTTACGGAGCCCCGGCTGGATCAAAGCTCTGTAGACCTTATTAAAGATAAGTATAAAACAATACTTGCCCAGCGCCTTGAAAACCCTGACGCATACTTCTCGGATGAACTGTCAAAATATTTGTATAATAATGATCCGCGTTTTGCACCTATGAATCTTGAATCGTTAGACAAAATTCATCTGGCGCCGGCAAAGAGCTTTATCGAAAAGTGTACAAATCCATCGGACTGGACATTTGTTTTTACAGGTAATATAGATATTGATGAATTTCTTCCGCTGGCCGAAACTTACATTGCGTCTATTCCTGAAAAAGAACATTTTAACACATGGCCTGATATTACAATTACACGACCGCAGTCTGATACCAAATCTATTGTTAAGGGCAAAGAAGACAAAAGCACGGCATTTTCAGGACGGTTTGTGCCAAAAACGTTTAACGAAAAAGATGCAATGACAGCATACATTTTAAGCGGGTATCTTGATATTCTTTTAACGCAGGAGATTAGAGAAAAGTTAGGCGGCGTATATTCAATATATGTAAATATCAATCTTTCACCACTGCCTGTTGATGGGGAGTTATCGTTAAATATAGTGTATAATTGCGATCCTGCCCGTGTAGAAGAACTAAACAAAGCTATAGAAGCGCAGTTGGTAAGGGCGGCAAACGGAAATATAAACACAGATACATTTAACAAAGCGGTCTCCTCTGAAATTAGAGATTTTGAAACATCACTTGAAAACAATTATTATTTGAGCAACCGTTTCGGCAATTATGCAGTTTTGTTTGAGCTGCCTATAAAAAACTTTTACGGGCGTGTTGATATTTTTAACAGTGTCCGGCAATCAGATATTCAAAATTTGTTAAAAGAGCTTTTGACACAGGGCGCGTTCAATTTAACGATGTATCCTGAAGGTAAATGAGCGGATGGTATTAAACCGCGCTGATCTGCGGCGCGGCAGTTTATCTAAGCCGTAAGATTAAAAAATGTACCGCTTGCGATTTGAGGGTTTACAGCGTAAGGCATTGCCGCCGCTTTTGCACCGGCCTGCTTTAATTCAGTTTGATATTGGGCAATTAACGCATCCAAACGGTCGTTTCGCTCATTTTCAGGTTGGAAAGAAATATTTGCGGATTTCTTTAGCTGGCTCAAACGCTCTATCAATGTGTCAAGAATTTTCAACCTGCTGACATTTGCGCCCTGCACTCCTTCCGGCGCGGGAACGCCTGAAACGTGTTTAAAATGCGAGTAAATAACACTTCCGGCGCTTACCGGAACGGAGGCTTTACCTGAAGAACCGGCTAAAACAGGAGCGTTTACAAATGTTGATGACGAAAGTGAACGTATCATTTATAGACCTTACCTTTATTTTCGGTATTACCGGGAAATAGTTAAGAAAATTCATAATTCCTCCGTGATAAACATCATAAAAGTTGAAGCGGTATGAATGCCGCGCGCATAGTATAGGCAGGAGTGTTTTATGGCAAAAAAAATTTCTTTTAGTGTATTTTGGATTTGCGCGGTGTTTTCATCTGTTGTTGGTTTGTTATCCTGTAACGACGAAACCGCGATAAGCCATGTACTTGGGGTTAGCGTTCAGGCGCCGGTGTGGACGGGCTTTAAGGTTGTGTCTGGAACACAGATTGATTTTGAATTCTCGCGTCCGGTTAATGTGCTGCAGGCATCATTTAAACCGGATGCGGAAATTGAACAGACAATTAATGGCGATGTGGTGAGCGTTATTTTTACAAAGAACCATTCCGGCGGCGAGCGTTTAACTGCCGACATTCTTGTTGTTGACGACGATGGCAATACCCTGAATGTGCTTTTACCCCTGCGTACGCGCAATGACAGGGTGCCGGATTTCTTAATCAACGAGTTACGTTTGGAAACGAGCAAACCCAAAACTGAGTTTATTGAGTTGGCAATAAAATCGGACGGCAATTTGGGTGCATTACGTGTCTTTGCCGCAAGCACAAGTTTGACAGACGCAATTTATGAATTCCCGCCGGTGGAAGTTAAATCGGGTGATTATGTTATCCTTCATCTGCGGACCTACCCCGACCAACCGGGCTACATAGACGAGCTGGGCAGTAATATTGCGCTTGCGACAACGGTAGGAACATCGGACACGCCGGTTTACGGCCGCGATCTTTTTGTGCCCGCGAATGTTAAATACCTGCACAAAAACGATGTCGTTTATATTGTTGATCAGGATGATGCTATTTGTGATGCGGTAATGTTCAGCGACTCAAAAACCTCGTGGGACAAGAACGGCAATTTTAGCAAAGCCGCTGAACTTTTAGCAAAACAAGGCGCATGGTTTAATGCCGCCGGTGAAAGCGTAAAAACACCGGCTTTTGAGGACGCGGCAAGCAGCATTGGCGAAACCGCCACAAGAACTTTATGCCGTAACGAAGCGGTGGCTGACAGAAATATAGCCGCCGACTGGTATGTTACCGTAGTAAGCGGCAACACCCCCGGCAAGAAAAACAACACGGGTGTGTATTCGCCATAATTTGCGGCGGCTGTGAAACATTAGTAAGGGGGAGACTAACCGGACAGTTTTAATTATGATTAATGCATGAAACAAATTATTTTTTGGGGACTGGTTTTTAGTTTTTTTGTAATGATGTCTTCGTGTGCGGCGGCTCCGGCGACGGAGCGGAGGACAGCTACACCGATTTCAAGAAGCGGCTGGTGGGTTAACGATGATTCATCGCCAAAATACCTTATTGTTAAAACCAAGGATGCTGCTTTTTTGTATCCTGGACTAAAAAACTTAAGCCCCCAAATGAAGTTTTCGCAGGAATTGCTTGATGCCTCCGACGCAGCGTTGCGGGATCTATTTACCAATACTTTGTACGACGGCGACACGGTGGAAGAGTATTCGGCAAAATTGAAAAATGCGTGCAGGTCGCAGTACTATGAATTGCTTCCGGTTGTTTCACTTACAATGGCAAAAAACCAAAGGCAAAACGCTTCGTACAATTGGTATTATAACGAAGTGATTAACGGCGTAGTGTTCCCTGAAAAAATTGTCGTTGACCGCAACATTGAGTCCTACACAGGCGGCGCACATCCTAATCATTTAAAAACATATTACGTGCTTGATACCGGCGCGATGAAGCAGGTTTCATTAGACGACGTCATTTTAAAAACATCGCGCCCCGCACTGCAATCCCTTATTGAAGATGCGCTTCGCAAAAAGTTTAGACTTGCCGCCGGTTCACCGTTAAAAAGCGGCGGTTTTTTTGAAGACACTGTTGAAGCTACCGAAAACTTTTTTCTGACAGAACAAGGGCTTGGTTTTGCATGGGATCAATATGAAATCGCGCCTTATGTAACCGGCCAGATCGAGATCGTGCTGCCCCGCGAAAACGTCCTTCCTTTTTTAACCGAAAAGGGAAAAGCGCTTTTACCGCCGCCCGACCAAACCAAGAAATGAAATTGTGAGAACGGGAAAGGATTCAATCTTTGTTAAACTGTACAGTTCCAAATTAGCGATTGTTTTTGAAAGCGTGATTATCGGGCTGACGGTTGGCTTTGTAATCGTCATATTCCGCGCCTTGATTAGTAAGACAGACATTCTGCGCAAGCAGCTATATAACGCGCTTCTGGACGCACCTGTCTACTGGACGGTTGCGTGGATTCTCGTGATCGTCGTCATAGGACTTTTCCTAGGCTGGGCGGCAAAAACATTCCCTATGATTAAGGGGAGCGGTATTCCTCAAATTAAGGGGACGCTCAATCACCTTATGGTGTTGAATTGGAAGCCGGAGCTACCCCTCAAAATACTCACCGGTGTTTTGGGTATAGGCGCGGGACTTTCGTTGGGACGCGAAGGGCCGTCGATCCAAATCGGTGCGTATGTTGGAAAGGGGGTGCTGTCGGTTTTTCACCGCCCCCACAACGAGCGCAAGGTTTTGGTTACAAGCGCCGCTGCCGCGGGTCTTGCCGCCGCTTTTAGCGCCCCGCTTTCGGGCGCGCTCTTTGCGATTGAAGAACTGGGCGCGCCCATGTCATCTATGTATTTGACTTGTACCATGGCGGCATCGATAACGGCTGACGCGGTAGCAGGCTTTTTTTTCGGGTCCCGCCCCGTGTTCAATTTTGGTGCTGTTACCGACCTGCCGCTGTACGCTGTTCCGTGGGTGATTTTGCTGGGCATTCTCTGCGCTCTGCTGGGTGATGTTTTTAAACGGACGCTCTATTGGTTCCTCGACTTTTACAACAAAGTGCGGATTCCCCCGCTTGTTCGTCCGGTGCTGCCACTGCTGATTTCCGTACCAATCGGTTTTATGTGTTTCGACCTTACCGGAGGAGGGCATGCACTGATTGAATCGCTTGCCTTTGAACAGCGCCCGCTGTTGGTTATTGCATTACTGCTTGCCGGTAAAATTCTTTTTACCGGTGTGTGTTATGGATCCGGAACCGCCGGTGGAATTTTTCTACCGCTTCTTGCATGCGGGGCATTGCTCGGCAGCGCCCTTGCACAATTCCTCAATATGCTCGGTTTTATTTCTGAGACGCAGACGCTCAACTTTGTCATTTTGGGCATGGCTGCGTTTTTTACCGGCGTTGTCAAAGCCCCGCTAACCGGTGTCATACTGATTTTGGAAATGTGCGGCAGTATGAGCCGCCTCTACGCACTCGTGCTGGTGTGTTTTACCGCATTTGTTACATCTGATTTAATCGGTTCGCGTCCTGTGTACCCGGTGTTATTAGCACGGCTTACATCTTCCAAGCGCCCCGTTCATGAAAAGCGGGAATCGTCTGAAGACGAGCCTTGTTGAGCAGGAAGTTTATGTTCAGGATATTCTGTATTATTGTCCGTGTTTTGGCTTAATACCGTCTGCACGCTACGCACCTGCTTGCGTGCGAGGGCTCTGCGGCGGTTCTTCTAAAGCGGTAGTAAACCGCACACGTACAATCACTCCCTATTTTTGACGGTGCGGCATTAAAAAGGGGGCATCAACCACCTATGGGTTTTTGCTCTTCGAATTTTGTAGCCGGTGCGTTACAGAGCGGACAGGCTGCCGGTGGTTCATTGCCTTCGTGGACGTAGCCGCAAATGACACATACCCATTTTTTCATATTTCCTCCTTGGCGCGATGTGTGCCTTAAATTGATTATACATATATAATACATAAAAAAAGGCGTTACCGGCAATGCCGTAACGCCTAAATCACCTCTTTTATGCCTCTATACTTTTATATCGATCAAAGTTTAAACAGTAGTTCTTCGAATTCGGGGAACGGCCAAGCCTTCTTTGCGACGATCTTTTCAAGGGCATCGGCTTTGCTGCGCACGGCGTCCATGGCGGCGCGGACCTTTTCGTTAAAGATTTTTGCCTGCGAGAAGGTGTCGTCTGCCTGATTTGCAGAGGCAAGAACGGCTTCCAGTTTTGTATTTTCCTCAAAAAGTTCGCTTGCTAAATCTGCAATACGTTTTGCCCGTTTTTCCTGCGGGGCGCTTGTTGCGTGAATTGCGGCAAGGGCGACGGCATCGCGCGATAATGCGGCGGCGTATTCACTTACTGCGGGGAAAATCTGGCGGCGTGACATTTCGATCATCACACCGGCTTCTATGTTGATCTGTTTTGAATATTTTTCAAGGTAAATATGATACCGGCTTTCCATTTCGTCTTTAGAAAGCACCTTGTGCCTCTCGAAAAGGCTGACAACCTCGTTTGAAAGCAGCACCTGAAGGGCATCCGGCGTTGAAATAACATTCGGCAAGCCCCGGCGCTCCGCTTCGCGCACCCATTCTTCGGAATACCCGTTGCCGTTAAAGACCACTTTGCGGTGTTTCCCGTAAGATTCTTTAATAATATCCTGAATTGTTTCGTTTTTGTTGGACGCTTTTTCCAATTTGTCGGCGAATTCACTTAAAATCTGGGCAACAGCAACGTTAAGATAGGTATTCGGCGTGGCGATTGACTGCGCGGAGCCTACCATGCGGAATTCAAATTTGTTGCCGGTAAATGCAAACGGGCTTGTCCTGTTCCGGTCGGACACATCTTTCGGCAGTGCGGGAAGGCTGGTTACGCCAAGTTTTATGCTGCCCGATGAGCCCGCGTGATGTCCGGCTTTTCCGTCGGCAATGTTATCAAAGATTTCGGTAAGTGGGCCGCCAAAAAATATAGAAACGATTGCGGGGGGCGCTTCGTTGGCGCCCAACCGGTGTTCGTTGCCGCTTGTGGCAACCGACGATCTTAAAAGCAGCGCATAGCGGTCTACAGCCTCGACCACCGCCGAGGCAAAAAGCAGGAAACGGGCGTTACTTTCGGGGTTTTCGCCGGGCTCAAACAGGTTTATGCCATCGTCCGTACCAAGCGACCAGTTGTTGTGCTTGCCGGAACCGTTTACACCGGCAAACGGTTTTTCATGCAACAAGGCCTCCATACCGTGACGACGCGCAACACTGTGCAGGGTTTCCATAACAAGCTGATTCGCGTCAACGGCGCTGGTGGTATTACTGTAAACAGGCGCGATTTCAAACTGATTCGGCGCAACCTCATTATGCTGTGTTTTCGCTGCGATACCAAGTTTCCACAGTTCAACATTAAGTTCGCGCATAAAAGCGGCAACACGCTCCTTGATAGCGCCAAAGTAGTGGTCCTCCATCTCCTGACCCTTTGCCGGTACATTGCCGAATACCGTGCGGCCGGTAAGAAGAAGGTCCGGACGCTGATCAAAATATGTCTTATCAACAAGGAAATATTCCTGCTCCGGCCCTACAGTTGTAAAAACGTGCTTTGCGGTAGTATTGCCAAGCGCATTCAACACACGCATCGCCTGTTTATCCAGCGCGTCCATCGAGCGTAGAAGCGGCACCTTTTTATCCAGCGCGTGCCCGTAGTAGCTGATAAAAGCCGTAGGAATACACAAAGTAGTGCCGGTTTTGTCCTGTTTCAAAAAGGCGGGGCTGGTAACATCCCAAGCAGTATAACCACGAGCCTCGAAAGTGGCGCGCAGACCGCCGGAAGGAAAACTCGACGCATCAGGCTCGCCCTTAATAAGCTCTTTGCCGGAAAATTCCATAATCACACGCCCATCGCCCGTAGGAGAAATAAACGAATCGTGCTTTTCCGCGGTAATACCTGTAAGCGGCTGAAACCAATGCGTATAATGGCTTGCCCCTTTTGCAATCGCCCAATCGCGCATCGCCGCCGCCACAACCTGCGCCACATCCAGCGTCAGCTCCTTCTCCCCTGCCTGTACCGCAAGAATCTCCTTGTAGGTATTCTTGGGCAACTTCTCCCGCATAAGCGCATTAGAAAAACTGTTCGACCCATAAAGCGTCGCAACAGGCGTCTTAACAAAATCAATCTCCGTCATTATTACTCCTTGTGTTTTATTGAATTTGTAGCAAACTTTGTGCCAAGAGTAAGAAAGGGAAGCAACTCTGCTCTAGGCATTTTTATTCTTGCCTATTTAACACAAGCAGAAATAAAAATGCCTTTGGCGCATAAGCCGCACGCCGCTACCCCCGCCCGGTTTGTGGCGGGTTTTTCCAATGTCCATTGCCTGTTATCACATATAAGTAATTTTCAGAACATTTATTACATATTTGTAGGAAATGTTGCGGCATTAAACTTACGGGATGTTAAACTGCACCGATAATAAGCCATCGCTACTAACGTTTCTAATGTTTTACCTTGTTAAACAGGCAAAATAAATGTTACCGTATAAACCATGAGCGCCTCTTTAAAATTAGCAGAAAAAGAATGTTGGACATACAGAGACTGCCTCCAGTGGCCGGACGATTACCGTGCCGAAATTATTGACGGGGAGGTCTATGAGATGCCGGCTCCTACAACCAAACATCAAGCAATTGTTAGAAATTTAACGATACTTTTTGGAAATTTTCTAAAAGGAAAGCAGGAACGAATTTATCCTGCGCCTTTTGGTGTGCGCTTGTGGCCTAAAACCGATTACAGTGATCCGGTATATTTTGAGCCCGATATTGTGGTTATGTGTGATCGTGCAAAATTGGGCGAGAAGGGGTGCGAAGGTGCGCCCGACATGGTGGTGGAGATTCTTTCGCCTTCTAGCGCTAGTAAGGATATGGTTTTAAAGTTCCGCAAATATGCTCAGGCGGGGGTGCGCGAGTACTGGATTATCGATCCCGACCGATCAACTATTCAAGTTTGCCTTCTTGAAAACGGCGGCTATAGGGTTGCCGCCTACGAAGAAACCGATACCGTGCCGGTTACCATTCTGCCCGGCTTGGAAATAAAAATGCCGGAAGTCTTTTCCGAAGAATGAAATTGTTGAACGCACTGCAGCAGTTCTCATTTTGTTCGTGGTGTTCGTTCTGTTCGTGGTTAAATTTCTTTAAGTTTGAGAATTGCTGGCTAGAACGATAGTAAAATATAGAAATGTCCACTTTTGTCTTTGTAGATTCAAGCGGCTATGCCCGCCACCGCTACTAACGTTTCTAATGTTTTACCTTGTTAAACAGGCAAAATAAATATTACCATATAAACCATGAGCGCCTCTTTAAAATTAGCAGAAAAAGAATGTTGGACATACAAAGACTGCCTCCAGTGGCCGGACGATTACCGTGCCGAAATTATTGACGGGGAGGTCTATGAGATGCCGGCTCCTACAACCAAACATCAAGCAATTGTTATGAATATGTCTGCAATTATTTGGACGTTTTTACGAGACAAACCCGAAAAGGGGAAAGTTTATCCCGCGCCTTTTGGTGTGCGCTTGTGGCCTAAAACCGATTACAGTGATGCGGTATATTTTGAGCCCGATATTGTGGTTATGTGTGATCGTGCAAAATTGGGCGAGAAGGGGTGCGAGGGTGCGCCCGACATGGTGGTGGAGATTCTTTCGCCTTCTAGCGCTAGTAAGGATATGGTTTTAAAGTTCCGCAAGTATGCTCAGGCGGGGGTGCGCGAGTACTGGATTATCGATCCCGACCGATCAACTATTCAAGTTTGCCTTCTTGAAAACGGCGGCTATAAGGTTGCCGCCTACGAAGAAACCGATACCGTGCCGGTTACCATTCTGCCCGGCTTGGAAATAAAAATGCCGGAAGTCTTTTCCGAAGAATGAAATTGTTGAACGCACTGCAGCAGTTCTCATTTTGTTCGTGTGGTTCGTGTGGTTCGTGATTAATTCTTCAATTTTCTTTTTCGGTTTTTTTCGTGAATTTCGTGGTTGATCTTGTCATTATTGATGTAAAATGAGAATTGCTGTTATGTCTACGTCACTTTCCCCCTCAAAAAACTTGAAATTTTTGCCCCCTCATGCCTATACTATCCTTATGCAGGTTAGCAGGTTACCGAAACCGACAAAAATTCTAATGCGTCTTGACGCGTACGTGACGTACAATATGAGAGAG
>BOBI01000062.1 GCA_026002305.1 Spirochaetia bacterium | reverse complement strand
CGGAGTATGCTTACCTTCTCCTCGGGGGTATACCTCTTCCTCGTACCCATACTCTTCTCCTATGGTCTTCTGGTATACCACCTTATACGCTATCCCCTATAACGGCAAGTTCATCGTAGGCAGGACACGCCGCCGTCATTTACGCACCGCGCTATCCGTGGTGCGGGAGGTTTCTTTGTTTTTTAAGAAGAAATTTAAAAAGTCCGTCTTGACAAAATATAGCAATATAGCTATATTATAAAGAATGGTTACAGTTGGGGTTAGAAATTTGAAAGATCAACTTTCACAGTATTTGGAACTTGTAAAAAATGGAGAGCGGGTGTTGGTAACAGAGCATAATCATCCTGTTGCTGAAATTATAATTCCTCAAAAAGGGATTATAGAAAATGACTCGCAGGAGCAAAAGTTGTTTAGGCGGTTGGCGGCGAATGGGCGGGCAATTCTAGCTGATCGAACAGTATCAACAGCGAAATCGGCTGATTTTGTATTTACCGATGGATCTAGACCAGATGAATATAACAGCCTCACAATTTTAGATGAGATAAGATCTGATAGAATTTAAATTATGGTATCATATTTTGACTCATCGGTTCTTATGACCATTATTCTGCATGAACCTCGTATGAAAGAAGCTGAATCATTATGGAAATTATCGTCAAATAAAGCTAGTTCTATTCTATTACGGATAGAATCATTGGTTTCGTTGCGTAGATTTTATGAGCATAATAAACATAGGCTTGAAACAAATTGGCTGGCATTAAAAACATCAGAATTAAATAATTTTTTAAGGGAGGTTACATGTTTGATTATTGATAAGACAATTGAGAATATAACTCTTCAAAATAAGAATTTAGCAAAATGCCGTACTTTAGACGCAATACATTTAGCAACGGCACTCGATATTAAAAATAATTCAAATAACGCCTATGATATGAAATTGTACACCTTTGATGTAAATATGTATGATCTCGCGAAAGACTTTGATTTTATAACAAATATATTATAAACAGGTAATATCATGATTCCACAGCAATTCTCATTTTACATCAAAGTTCCCTACGCTATCCGTAAATATGGTTAAGCTCGTGTAAAATCTCCATACATTTTTCTTTACATTCGCCGCAGCCGCTTCCGGCTTTTGTCGCGTTTTGTAAAGCTTCCCATGTTTTTGCACCGTTTTTAAAAGCGTTTTCAATGTCCTTGTCGGTAATTCCTAAACAATGGCAGATCTCAACAGCGTCAACTTTAAACATACCTGCACGGCCGTTTTTTGCTAAATAATCGTCTATCGCGGCGCGCAGCGCTTTATCGCCTAATACCGAACAGTGGATTTTATTTTCGGGCAAGCCGCCAAGTTTTTTTACAAGGTCTTCCGGTTTTATATTATAGGCATCGCGTATGTTCATGCCTTTAATTGTTTCTGAAAGCATACTTGTAGAGGCAATAGCGCTTGCACAGCCGTAAGTTTTCCAACGAACATCGGTAATTATATCATCTTTAATTTGCAGCATCATAAGCATTTGATCGCCGCATTTTATATTTCCAGTTTGTCCTTTGCCATCGGTTGGAAATGTGTTTTCATCCTCTAACAAAACGTTTTGCGGATCCGAAAAATGTTTTTTTACAATATCTGAATAAAGCCAATCCATAAATAACTCCTTACATTTTGTTAATTTTTCATTTGCTGCCAATATTGCAGCACGCTATTGTTGACATTGCACGGAGGCGCGAAATTATCGGCGGCACCGTTTCAATAACATAATCTATATCTTCTTTGGTAATACCCCAGCCTAAACTAAACCGAATTGAGCCGTGGGCAAGCTCCGGCCATACGCCTATTGCCATTAGAACATGAGACGGGTCAAGGCTGCCGGAGGCACAGGCCGATCCGGTGGAGGCTTCGATTCCCTTTAAATCCAAACTCAACAGGATCGATTCGCCTTCGGCTCCCGGAAACGATACATTAAGCGTATTAGGCAGCATATCTACAGGATGCCCGTTTATTTTGATTGTAGGCACCTTGGCTAAAAGTCCTTCGCGTAACCGGTCGCGCAGTGCCGGGATTTCTTTTGCATAAGCGGGCAAATCTTTTTTTGCAAGTTCCGCCGCCTTTCCAAATCCAAGTATGCCCAGATTATTATATGTTCCGGCGCGCAAACCGTCTTCCTGATGCCCGCCGTGAATAAGCGGATAAAGCGGGGCGCCTTTCCGGCAATATAAAGCGCCCATTCCTTTAGGACCGTATATCTTATGCGCCGACATTGTAAGGTAATCAATACCTAAATCGTCAACATCAACAGGAATTTTACCCACAGCCTGAACACCATCGCAATGCATCCATGCGCCTTTTTCTTTCGCAAGGCGGGTAATTTCTTTAATATCCTGAATGGTGCCTATTTCGTTATTTGCAATCATCACAGATACAAGAAGCGTGTTTTCGTTTAGAGCCGCCTTGTAGGCATCCATTTTTATTTTTCCGTACTCATCAACCGGCAAGAATGTTACTTTAAATCCAAGTGATTTTAAATATGACGAGGCATTTAACACGCACGGGTGTTCGATTGCGGTGGTTATTATTTCAGTCTTACCCGATTTTAACAAAACGCCTTTTTCGTCCTGCGCTATGCGCCTAAAAGTTTGAAATACCGTGTTATTGGATTCGGAACCACCTGACGTGAAAATAATTGTGCTTGCCGGAGCGCCAATCAAATCCCCTACACTACGGCGGGCTTCTTCTACACGGGCGCGGGCAAACCGCCCTGATTCATGCATACTGGAGGCATTACCGTATATTTCAAAATCTTTGATTAATTCAGTCTTGACTTCTTCTTTTAAAGGTGTCGTAGCATTATAATCTAAATAAATATGTTTTCCTGACATTGTTTAACTCCATGATTTAAATATACTAAAAATATAGATAAAGTCTACTATTCAGGATATGTAAAGTTTTTATCGTTATTTTGTTTTAAAAGCGCTTCATACCTCTTACATTCCCATTTTGCCATATTAAGATTTTGCTCACTATAATTACCGCACTCTGCCGGTGATGCCCCGGGTATATCACCTGTAAAAGCGGCAATCCAATCTAAAAGCTCAATAATTAGCGGTAAAATATCATGCGGTTTTAAATCCCCTTCAAGTATCAAGTAAAAACCCGTGCGGCAGCCCATAGGTCCAAAATATACGTCCCGCGCGGCCCAATCTTTATGCGATCTTAAAAAAGTTGCCGCCAAATGTTCAATCGTGTGAATCGCCGGCATATCCATTACAGGCTCCGTGTTTGGCTGTTTAAACCTCATATCAAACGTTGTTAAAACGGCGCCGCCAAACTTATCTTTTCGTGAAACATAAAGACCGGGTAAAAGCCTTAAATGATCTATCTGAAAACTAGCTATCTTTTCCATACTCTTCTCCTTTAAATTAAAACACTATGAAAAATTTTTGCGAAATATTTGACAATTTCTGATGTATGTTTAGCCGCCGTCGGCAGGTATTCATCAAATTTTACAGGCGATTCCTCACCGGCTATATCCGACATAGCACGCAGTACAACGAACGGCGTGTTTAATAGCGTACACGTTTGAGCAATAGCTGCGCCTTCCATCTCGACAGCGCGTAAATCAGGAAATAATTTAACAACTTTATTGATATGCTCACCATCACTCATAAAAACATCGCCTGAAGCAATTAAGCCCTGGACATATTTTAGATCATTGGGTAATTTGTTTTCACGTTTTAACGCATCTATAGCCTTTATAACTTTTGAAATAGCTTTTTCATCAGCCGTAAAAAAACGATCTAATCCCGGTATCTGCCCTATTTCATGACCAAACGCGGTAATATCAAAATCATGTTGAACAAGCTTTGTGGAAATTACCACATCACCAAAATTCAGTTCTGGCTCTATGTTTTTTGGGTTTATACCGCCCGCACAGCCTGTATTTATAACACATTGCGGCGAATCCTTTGATGAAAGAAATACATGAATCATCAACGCGCACCCTACGGCGGCATTAACTTTCCCTATTCCGCATTTTAACAAAACGACACGCTGCTCCTCTAATTTCCCGTAAAAAAACTTAAACCCGCCAATTTCCACTGTTCTGTCAATCTTCATACAGCTATGTAAAATCTCAACTTCTTCTTCCATTGCACCAATAATTCCTAACATGATACTCCTTTAAGTAAGCGAAAAATGATCGGCGATATTATCACGCCAAGGCGCGCGGTCGTCTTTATTTTCAAATTCGATAATTTTCTTTATTTTAAAAACACGAATATTTTGATGATTATCAAGAAAAACTATGCCGAATCTGCCGCCGCCTAAATAAATAATTGTGTCGTCTGTATCAACCCTCTCGGAATCGAATAAACGTTTACGGGCGCAGTCAAAATGAATTGCCTCGCCTGAAATTTTATCGGTAAAGCTTGAGGATAAATCTCTAATTGGTTTATTGCAAATAGGACACAGAGGGGTTGGGATTGGGGTTGTTAATAACGGAACCGGTACCCACTTGGGACGGTTGTTAAAATGAGCCTTTTTTTCCGGACGATTTTGATTTTTTTTGTTATTCTGATAAGGACTATCAGATTTTTCTGCCGACACGCCTCCGCGGTGCCGCCAATTTTTGCGGTTCTTATTTTCGCCCCTCCCACTGCCGTTCATCATACGCTCCACCTTGGGGAATCCCTAAAATTTCATTACTCAAAACTTGAGCTATGCGGAAAATTGCCCCATACAGATAGTCTTCATTATTTATCTTTTGTTTAAGCTCCGCAACCCTTATGGGATCACCTGATTTTCTTCGTTTCTCGCTGTCTAATGCAATCATACACTCTCCATGAAAGCCGCTGCAAGATGAGTAACAGCATCTTGTCTTAAAAAAACAACATCAAAACGTACAGCAGTCTCTCTATATTCTCGATGTTTTAACAGAAAACATTTAGCTGTTTCTATTATTTTTCGTTGTTTCTTAAAATCAATAGCATACTCCAGATTTTCTATGGCATAAGATTTCCATGCTTTTACTTCAACAAAAACCAGAGTTCCGTGATCAAGGGCAATAATATCAATTTCACCGGTTTTTGAGCGGAAATTTCGATCTATGATTAAAAAACCCGCAGATTCAAGGTATGCGGCGGCACTATCCTCGCCATTTTTTCCGTCTAAAGATTTATTTTTCAAAATCTCTTAGCCATACCCCGAATATCCATAGCACGGGTAATAAAGCGATCTTTATTGGTTAATAGGTCGATAATTATATCTTTAGTTACTTCGGTACCGTTTCCGTCAAGCAATATTTGAATAACAGGCCGCAAAGGTATATCACTATGTATTTCGACAACACGCGCTATACTGCCGTCGTTTAATTGCACGCCTGAGCCTATAGGATAAATCCCCATAACCTTGACAAATGCTTTTAGCATATCAGGTGAAAAGTGGGCGGCGTTTTCCGATACAAGCGTTTTCATTGCTTCATAGCCTATCATCGAATTACGATATGGCTTTTCGCATACCATCGCTTCAAAAGCATCGGTGATTGACACAATAAGAGCGCCCTTATCTATGTTATTTCCTTTCAGACGTGAAGGATAACCGGTTCCGTCCCACCTTTCATGGTGTTGTAACGCTATTTGGCACACACTATGCGGATAGAGTAATTCATTCTTTATTATTTTATATGAAAGAACCGGATGACTTGCAATTAACTGCGCATCTTCCACCGATAAAGCGCTTTTTTTATGCACAATTTCAGGTGGAAGCCGGAGCATACCCACATCGTGTAATAACGCTCCGGCAACCAGCTCAGGTATCTTTTGAACCGCAAATTCCAAGTCTTCGCCGATTACCGCGACCAATATTGCCACATTTACAGAATTTTTAGCCATTGCGTATTCTTCAATTGTCCCGCCTAAAAAAGAATTTATTGCATCTGTTCTGTTAGTCTTGATAATTTGTAAAAGGGAGGCTGTTATCTGCCACAACGATCGGACATTCACAACCCTATGGTTTTTGATAGCATTAAAAATACCATCCAACTGTTTTACAAAGCTTTCTATTTTCCGGTTTGTTTGCGAATTTTCAACTTTAGAAAAAGCAGTTTGCGCCGCATCTTTAGCTTCCGATACCACGGAAGCATTGTTTTGAGTATTCGATGATGTTTTACGATTTACAACCACATCGATAATTTTACCGCTTGTATATAATTCGGTAACCCCCATGGATTTTACGAATTCTAAATCTTTCTTTCTTATGGCAACATTCGCAGGCAAAAAGAGGGTATCGTCTTCAAGGAAAACATCCCCCGAAAACTTTTGACCTTCTTTGAGTAAGGCCGTCTCAACTATATTCATCTAACAAAGAGCGAAACAATTATCCGTTAGCGGCGCCCTGATCCGCTTTCTTTTCTAACGCCGCTTTTGCCGCCGATTTGCCAAAAGTGCTCTTTGGACCTAACAATTCTTTGATCTTGGCAGCTTTTCCGATCTTATCCCGGATGTAATAAAGCTTTGAACGGCGAACTCTACCGGAACGGGTTACCTCGACACGTACAATACGTGGTGAATGAATAGGAAATATGCGCTCGACACCAACACCGTAAGAATTTTTACGCACGGTAAAAGTTTTACCGGAACGTGAATTTTTCATCGATATTACAAGTCCTTCATAAATCTGAACACGTTCTTTTTCACCTTCGATAATCTTAAAATGAACCTTTACCGTGTCGCCGACCTTAAAAATATCCAGAGTTTCCTTCATTTGGCTTTCTTCAATAGCCCTAATTTCATTCATAATTCCTCCTTCATTAAAACTTTTTCTATTATAGAAAGTGTTTCACTATTAAAAATACCGGACTCTATTCCTTTCTCTAGCATATCCGGCCTGTTTTTTATAGTTTTTTCAATCTTTTTATAAAGTCTCCAAAGTCTAATATTCTCATGATGCCCCGAAATCAGTACATCAGGAACTTTAATACTATCAAAAACTTCCGGCCTTGTCCACTGAGGATACTCCAACAACCCGTCCGCAAAACTTTCATCCTCCAACGAGCTTTGGTTAATTACATTATCAATTAGCCTGTAAGTAGCATCAATAACAATGAGCGCGGCCGTTTCCCCTGACGATAAAACAAAATCCCCTACCGATATTTCATCGGTGGCGTATAAGTCTATTATCCTTTGGTCAATTCCCTCATAACGTCCGCATATAAGGACTAATTCATATTCAAGGGATAGCTCTTTAGCCATTTTTTGATTAAAAATTTTGCCGGATGGGGATAAATATACTATCCTTTTATTTTTTTTACTTTCATCATGGCCTGTTTTTTTCTGCGCGCCAACCGATTGCAATGCCAAGGACAAGGGCTCGCTCATCATTAGCATACCTGCCCCCCCGCCGTAAGGCGCGTCGTCGCACGATTTATGCTTGTTTAAGGCAAAATCACGAATATTTATAGAGGAGTATTCGATAATGCCCCGCTCAATGGCTTTTGCCATTATTGATGTTTGAAAAAAAGCATCGGTTATTTCAGGAAACAGCGTTAATACGGTATATTTCATTCCAAAATCCACTCGTTTAACAGCTCAGCTTTTCCCTTTTCAACCGATACCTCGCCGATAAATTCACCGCGAAATGGTATAAGCCTTAATTCCCCGTCTGCAAGTTTTATTTCAATAAGATTACCGCCGCCGCCTTCGGTAACATCGGTAATAACGCCGATAAACTCATCATTTTTATTGATAAGGTGCAGGCCTTTTAATTCTTCAATGTAAAATTCGTATTCTCTTAAAGGCGCCGCTTCGCTTTTTTTGACGAGTACTTCCGAGCCGGATAGCTTTTTTGCGTCTTCAGGGGTATCAATATTGGTAAATTTAACAAGAAGGTTAGAACCTGATTCGTAAATCCGTTCAATTTGATAAGTGACTTGTAATTTATCTTTACGCAGAACCACCGATTGTAATCTAAGTAAATGATTAACTTCACCGGAAATTGAATGAATTTTCAAGAAACCTTCTAATGCAAATGGTTGGCCAATAGTTGCCGAAACAAACCAACCATTTTTAATATCATCAGTCAAGAATTTCTAATACTGCGTGCTTTCCGCTCTTTGCGGATGCTGCTTGCAAGACTGTTCTAATAGCCCGTGCAATCCGGCCATGCTTGCCAATTACCTTACCAATATCTCCTGGTCCCACGCTCAATTCTAAAACTGTCGATTTTTCGCCGTCAATAACATTCAACGATACGGCTTCGGGGTCATCAACCAGAGATTTTGCAATATATTCGATTAGATCTTTTTCCAATTTTTTCTCCCTGCTACTGTACCGCAGGCTTTTCCAACTTACCCAAATTTATATTTTTTTTATTTAGAAGTTTTCTGACAGTATCAGTTGGTCTTGCACCATCATTTAACCATGCGATTGCTTTATCGGTATTGATAGAAATTTGTTTATCCTCTGTTTCTATTGGATGGTAATAACCCAATTCTTCAATAGTTCTTCCGTCACGCGCGGCGCGGGTGTCCATAACAACAATACGGTAGTAAGGACGCTTTTTAGTACCAAATCTTTTGAGCCTTATTGTGGCGCTCATAGTTCCTCCTGAATAGTAAACATATTATATGCAAAAAAATTGATTTTAGTCAATGCGCCGGGCCGTCTTTCGCGCTGTCCATTACTGTGGTGTTGCGCTTTTTGTTACTGGTGACACTGCGTGCCGCTACATGGCGGCATTGAGTTCCTTGCGTACCAGCTCGCCGACAATCTGGGCGGGGGTCTTGTGGGTGGCAATAGCTTTTGCCGTGAGGTAATCCGCCGAAAGGGTATCAAGCGTTATGGTGCGTCCCAAGGTTTTGTGCTGGGTAAAAAAACCAGTTCCCTTTCTGGTTGGATCTATGTTGGGAGGGTTCTTGGTGAATTCTTCATCAAGGGCGTCATAGTCTTCTTCGGTTAATTCTGCCATCGTTTACTCCTTATCTGGCAACAACGGTAAAAAGATATTCCTGCATTTCATAGCATGGAATACATTAATCGTGTCCGCATCAATTACATTATAGAGGATTTCAAGAAGATTGGCATTCCGGTCAAAACCGATGAGCAGATATTTACCGTTATCGAGTATTTCATCGTAGCGGGCGGTATCAAAGGCCCATCGGATGTCCACCTCGGTTACGCTGTGTTTGAAAGCCGACAGACTGCACCTAATCTCCATATCCATACCTAATTATACTTATACACCGACCATTGTAACAAGGAAAAAACCCGTTCGCTGGATATACTCGCAGGGGCCGCCGTTTCCGACCCCGCTATTCCCAGCCCCCCCCCGGCCGGGCCGTCTTTCGTGCTGTCCATATCTGTGGTGTTGCGCTTTTCTTTTTGCGGACTGTACGGTATATTTATTCATTATGACGACATTGCAACAAACGGTTGAAATACCGGCTGACCATCGGCTTTTTATTGAAGTCCCAAAGGAGATTCCTGCGGGAACAGCTACTTTTCGGCTCGAATGGACAGCTACGCCGAGTACATCCGGAGTCCATGAGGATTGTGCCCAAAATATACGGGAGCTGAGGGAGCTTTGCAAAGGTTCTTCGGTTACCGTTGATAGCTTTCTTGAAAAACGCCATAGAGAAAGGGATCGTGAAAACGCAAAATACCGCCATATATTCCAACGCGAAGGTGAATAATGATATATGTTCTTGACGCCTGTGCCCTCATTGCCCATATCAAGGAAGAACCCGGCGCCGATGTAGTTCAAAATTTGATAGATGAGGCTACAGACAGAAAGATAACGCTGCATATGAGCATAGTCAACCTTATTGAAGTTCACTATTGTTTTTACAACGATTTGGGCAAGGAAGCTTCCCATGCCATTCTTGAGCATATCCTCAAAATGCCCATACAATTTCATCAGACGATAGATGTAAAAATCTCTTCCGAAGCGGCGAGGCTTAAAGGCACTTACGAAATGTCCCTCGGCGATGCTATCGGTCTTGCCACCGCTATTAACCTGAACGGTATTTTTGTTACTTCCGATGGCGATCTTTTGAACCGGAAGCCACTGAACACGCCCCGGTTTCATGGTTCCGCCCACCGAAAGAAAGGAAACCTCGCAATAAGTAGGTTCATACTCTCCTTCATGTCCTGCCTTCCCCCCTATTCCCAGCCCCCCGCCGGGCCGTCTTTCGCGCTGTCCATCGCCGGTCGCCAAGACTGGAGGTATTTCCACTGATAGTTCCGTCCTTCATTTGGAATTCCTGACAAAAACACTTCTCCTCTTTGCTTTTTGTGTGCGATATACTACACTTACCGTGATGGATCGGATCAGTTTCAATCCTGCTGCTTTTAAGCATGGGGTAACAAAAGAAGCAATTTTGCATGCTTTTACCCGCGTTGTCTATGACCACCCAATGGTGGGGGATGCAGAAAAAAACTTGCTTATCGGCTTTGACCGGAACGCCGACTTGCTTGAAGTGTTGTACAATGTGAAGGGAAGTGAACGGATCAATGTGTTTCATGCGATGCCCTGCCGTAAGGCGTGGCAACATCTTGCCGATAGATAGGAGAATAATATGGCTGAAATGACTGATGAAGAAGCGGATGCCATGGATGAACTGTGGACACGGACGACCCCTGAGATTGACACAAGCAAATCGGGATATTTTACCGAGCACATGGCTCACAACATGACGCACCTGGTCGAGGTGGACCGTCTGACTACCCAGTGGCTCGGTACCATGACCGAATCTACCCACAAAACCACCGCCGAAATCATCGGTGCTCTGGTTCGTGAAAAAATATCCGCTTCGGTATAACAACTTATTTCCCGTATATTGCCTTTCCCCCTATTCCCAGCCCCCCGCCGGGCCGTCTTTCGCACTGTCCATCGCCGTGGCTGCCCGCGCGGTGGTATCGCGCTTTTTGTTGGAATTGGCATAATACAGTGCGTGGCCATTGGTGTCAGAGCTTGCCCTGTTTACCTGATCGTCTGATGCGTTGGAACCGTAGATGACCCCGCCACCACCGGATTTTGTGAATGTGCCATGCGCCTCCACACCACCACCTGTGGGGGCAGTATTCCCGCTAATTTCACCGCCGTTCATCGTGAACGAACCGGATGTTACACACATCCCACCACCGTTACTGCCACCGTAGCTACCTCTCTTATTCCCCGTAATCGTGCCACCGTTCATCACGAACCTGCCTCCGGTCACCTCTACAAGGCTCTTGGCGGCATTATTTTGAGTGCCCCTGAGCGTCACACCGTCTTCCAGCGTAAAGGTAACGCCGGATTTGACGGTAAAAAGCGAATAGGACGGGTTTGCACCCTCAAAACTAACCCTGTGTTCTCCTCCGGCGCTTTTCAGGATTATTGTAAGCGTCTTGCCGCCGTAGCTCAGTTCTGTGGGGGTAATAGCCTCGTCCCTGCCAAGAGCGATGGTATACTTCCCCCCGCTTTTGGCGTTGAGACCTATCCAGTCCAGCGCGTCCAATAGATCCATTTCGCCCTGTAAGGTATCGCCCACATACAGAGCGCCCGGCGCGGCCTGTACAACCGGCTTAGCCGGAGCCGCCGGAGCCTGTGCCGTACCGCTTCCCGCTGTAGACCCTAAACTTGACCCACAGAATTTGGAAGTGTGATATAATTCAGATCAAAGAGCATAACTCTGGGAGGGGAATATGAGCGATGAAAAAGAATTTGTCATGGGTAAAGAGTTTGAGTCACTGGATTTTA
>BOBI01000061.1 GCA_026002305.1 Spirochaetia bacterium | reverse complement strand
CATTTTCATAGTAACCGGCAGTAGGATTACCTTCTTTGTATGCACCCGTGCCGCCGGCTTTGTAATAATCATTAACAAATTCTTTTGTTAAACCGGGTGTTTTCTTGAATTTATCGTCAACAAGTCCATTGTCAGTTGTTCCCAAAATCTCAAACTGATCTGGACAGTATTTGTCGAGAAAGCTAATAGGCACCCCAATCACGCCTTCGTAATCGGAGGGAATATGCTTAACGAGTGGGACTTCTATTGCATCGTAATTGTCGTATTTATTAAACGATTTTTTAGTACCGAATTTCACTACATCTTTTTCCGTCATGAGTGAAATCGGTTCATGGCGGCGACCATGTTCAAGATTTGTAAACCATCGCACTCCCTGAACTCTCGTAATATATCTTTTCTTACCATTCTCATCTGTCCTAACTTCACGAACTTGCTCCATGTTTGCTATACCTTCAGGAATTTCATAAAACATAGCTCCACCATTTACTTGACAATTATTTCCAAGCCAAACTTTATTTTTTTTGATTAACGGAAAAACCTCCTTATAGGTAATCGCATTTAGATTCCCAATAATTAAAAACCATTTTTGTTCATCCATTATCCATTTTATAAATTCGCGGAACAGAGAAAAAGGCGGGTTAGTAACTATAATATCAACTTCTTCACGCAATTTTGACACTTCAATGCTGCGAAAATCGCCGTCATTCGGCAGATAATCCCACTCAAGGTCGTCAATATTGATTTTAGCCTTGTGTTTATTATCGGCAGTTCGTTCCAGCACAAAAATTTTACCGTATTTTCTGGTCTTGTCCTTGTCAAATTTAGGGCTTTCCGTTTCAAACAAAGTCGGCTGATAGTTCGAATTATACTCATTGCTATCCGCCGCAAAACTGGTGGAAATGAGCTTTTTAAGACCAAAGTCACTAAAATGCAAGGCGAAAAACTTGGTAAAATTACTCCATTCGGGGTCATCGCAGGGGCACAGAACCACCCTATCCCTAAAAACATTAGGGTTAAACTCCAAATAAGCATTAACTTCTCGCTCTATATCTGCCCATTGTGTGTAAAATTCATCGTTTTTCGCATTCTTAGCAGAAGTAAGATTGCTATTAGCCATTATCCCTCCCAGTACACTCGCTAAAATACCCCAAAAGTGAAATTTTTTTGATGCCCCACCCAAAGAAACTATACCATAGAATTATCTATATTTTCAATGGGGGCTTTAACGAAGCGGCGGTACGGATGCCGCCGTCCCGAATATTTCAGTTTTTTTATTGCGAGCTTTCAAAGTACGCTACGATTTCAAGGTTGTACGGGGGCGCAAAAAATGTTGCATAACACACGGTCTCGACGCTGTATCTATCAACCGGGCCACGCCCATCTTAAAACCGTCCAAAGACGGCATAAAAAACCCACGCTTTTATAAGAAATTGAGCCCTAATCCCCCAATTTCCCCAATGAACTACCGCGCGGCAAGCCACGCGGTATCAGCTTTTTTTCAAAAAGCTGTGGTGGATACATTTGTTCGGGTTAACTGGTACGAATGGGGGAAACTGCTTTCGCAGTTTTTCTATGTTCTTAAATGTTATACCCTCTTGTATAGGAAGTGATTGTACGTGTGTTTTGGTTTAACGCCGAAGAGCGCAGCAAGCTGCGCGGTATTAAACCAAAACACGGACAATAAAAGCCATTTTACACAGGAGGAAGCCATGCAAGGCAGTATCGGATGTCCCACAAGGATTATAACGGCTGTTCCCCATATGAGGGAACTGGCAAGAGGATAAGCGAAGGGACTATCGGCCAAATCTAAGTTTCGGCTTGAGGTTTTTGATTTTTACCGGTTGAAATCAGCGCAGTTTTCAGTAAGCGGTCTGCCCGATGCCAGTCTGACTTGCGGACATTTCGGCATACAACGTTCCTACTTCGCTTATGGTGCCAGGCACCGAATTCGCACGGCCCGGCGTGCGCGAAAATAAGGTGAAAAGGAAGACACGATTTGAGAGCGAAGTATTTTCCAAGTATTGTACTTCATTTTCAAAACGAAATCGTACTTTTCACTCTACACTTTCCACTTTATCTTCTTTCGTATTTTTCGCAGGTTTTCTTCAAAATGAGAACTGCTGTTACGAGACATAAAGGCTTGAAGCTGTTATACTTTTAGGATATGTTGGAAACTATCATTCGTTTTTTGACGGCGGCGCCGCTTGCGGAACTTCTTTTGATCCTCGTCGCTAAAATTGCGGAGGTTACCCTTGCGACTATCCGAAATATTCTGATAAACAGGGGTTACAGGAAGCAGGGAACGATTCTCTCGTTTTTTGAAATCATTCTGTGGGTGTTTATTGCATCGCGGGTTATCATGGGAATCGCGGAAGCGCCGGTTAAGGGTATCGCCTACAGCATAGGGTATTCGCTGGGTGTGTTTTTTGGCTCACTTATCGAGAATAAGATTGCTCTGGGGAAGGTACTGATTCAAACGATAATCTCCGAGCAGCAGGAGTTGGTTATTACGCCCATTCTTAGGGAAAAGGGTTTTGCGGTTACAACGATAAAGGCCGAGGGACGAGATTCCAAAAAAACCGTGCTGATGATTTTCACAAACCGCAAGGGTAAGGAACGGCTTGTAAAAGAAATTCGCGCCATTGACCAAAAGGCGATGATAATAATTAACGATGTTTCCAGTCTGCATGGCGGGCACATCGCGGCACGACGGGGGTTTATTAAATGAAATCTAAAAAGGAAGCGGGAAAATTAACAATTAAGCGGCGGTTTCTGATATTTTCCATTGTGCTGTTCCTGCTTATCGCAGGCGGTGTCGTTGTCTCGTTCTTTCTGGCCATGGGGCAGATTGTACGCTCGAATGTGGATCAGGAACTAACGCGTCTGTTGGAAACTAAACGGCTCACCCTTGAGGCGTCAATCAACACTGAATTAACGTTAGCCCTTAAATTGGCGGATTCCCCGCTTATAGCCCGTTTTTTCCTTAATCCTAATGATCCGGCGCTGGCGGCCATTGCCTTTGAGGAATTCGCCGGATACCGCAGGGCATTCGGGAGCGGTAATATATTCTGGATCAACGATACCGATAGAAAGTACTACCTTGGCGGTACAACTCCCGAATATGTTCTGAATGTAAGCGAGCCGGAAGCGGCATGGTATATGCCTACGTTGAACATGAAGGAAGACTACGAGTTTTTTGTTGACTACGAAAAGGCGCTGCAAAAGACCGTTCTCTGGGTAAACGCACCGGTTCGCGTGAACGGTAGGGCCGTGGGTATTGTGGGAACGGGCATCGAAATAGGTGATTTTATCGATTCAATCTATGCCGGCCTTGAAAGCAGTATCCAACTGTACTTGTTTGACGGCTCTAACGCAATTACCGGCGCGCGGGATAGCGCTCTGGTTATCGATAAGGTGCCGCTTGGTACGCACCTAAAGAACGAAGGCGCTTTGATTCTTGATGCGGCGGGTAAACTAAAAGGAACGGATGTTAGTATTATAAGCATGGGGCGTGATGAGATCGTTCTGGGCAGGATTCCGCTATTGGGCTGGAATATTACAGCCTTTACCACGGTTACCACGGCTATGTATCTGGGTTCCACGATGACCCTGATTTTTACCGCCATGCTGGTGGTGGTTTTGCTCATTTTTGTCATATTTAACTTTTTTATCGCGGGGGCACTCAAGCCGCTCAAATATACGATGCAGGTGTTAAAAGAAATTTCCGCCGATTGGGATCTTACGCGGCAGCTTTCAATTAAAAGCGGCGATGAATTTGGCGAGCTGGCGGGCTTCTTCAATATGACATTCGGAAAAATAAAGGAGCTTCTGTGGGAAATAAGGAATAAGGCCGACTCTTTAACCGATACGGGCTCGGAACTGGCTACCAACATGGAAGAAACGGCGGCGGCGATTAACGAAATTACGGCGAATATTCAGAGCATGGGGAGCCGCGCGACAACCCAGTCTACGGGGGTAAGCCAAACCGGCGGCGCAATGGAGCGGATCATCGAAAGTATTGATGAGCTGAATAATCATATTAATGACCAGTCCGAAAGTGTGTCTACCTCATCGCAGGCTATTGACAAGATGCTGACAAATATCCGGCAGGTGGCGGAAACCCTTGTTTCCAATGCGGAGAATGTCGATTCGCTGGCAAAATCCGCCGAGGTTGGCCGGAGCGATTTGCAAAAGGTATCTACCGACATTCAGGAAATTGCACGGGAATCCGAGGGGCTTCTTGAAATAAATTCGGTAATAAACAACATCGCAAGCCAAACCAACTTATTGTCCATGAACGCCGCGATTGAGGCGGCTCATGCCGGAGAATCCGGCAAGGGCTTTGCGGTGGTTGCCGATGAGATACGCAAACTGGCGGTGTCCTCATCGGAGCAGTCCAAAACGATAGGCACGGTACTCAAAAAAATTAAGACATCAATTGACTCCATTACACAGTCTACAGATGTTGTTATAAGACGTTTTGAGGTTATTGAACAGGAGGTGAAAACCGTATCCGACCAAGAGGCGAAAATACGGGAATCCATGAACGCGCAGGAGACCGACAGCCGTAATATTCTGGATGCGGTGACCAAATTAAAAGAGCTTACAACCTTGGTAAAAACCGGGGCTGGTGAAATGAAAACCGAGGGCCAGGGTGTAATGCGGCAGAGTAAGGACCTTGAGATGATAGCCGCGGAAATGGCCGGCGGTATGGATGAAATGGCTAAAGGCGCAGATCAGATCAACATTGCCGTTGTCAGGGTTAATGAGATAAGCGTAAAAAACAAAAGCAATATTGAAGGGCTCCACACCGAGGTGTCCAAGTTTAAGGTCGGGTAACCTGCCAACCATTTACCAATATGGCTCATTTTCATAACGCCGCCGCCGGTATCGACCACCTTGAACGGCTTAGCCGTAACACCTCGCCTTTGCACCGTCTGCACACGGCGGCAAAACTTGCGGGCACGGCGGTTTTTCTGGTTACGGTAATTTCGTTCCCCTCGCAAAATTTAAGCGGGATCATTCCGTTTTTTTTATACCCGGCTATTTTAATGTCTGTCTCCGGCACGCCTTACAAACCGCTTTTATCGCGGCTTGTTATCGCCATTCCGTTTGCGCTTGCCGGAGGTATCAGCAACCTTATAATTATGCGGGAGCCTGCTTTTGTTTTATTGCACATAACGTGGACAACCGGCATGGTTTCGTTTGTATCAATTATGTTAAAGATGCTGCTTTCCGTGTTTGCCGTTTTAATTCTGATTGCGGCAACCCCGTTTGCAAATCTTGCCGCGGTGCTGACACGCTCGCAATTTTTGCGCCCAATCGGTTTACAAGTGGTGCTTACGTTCCGCTATATATCAACACTGTTAGACGAAGTTCAAGATATGCACACCGCTTACATCCTGCGCGCGCCTAATGAAAAAACAATCCGCATGAAGGACATGGGCAGCTTTATGGGACAACTGTTGCTGCGAAGCATCGACCGCGCCGAGCGTGTGTATTACGCGATGAAATGCCGCGGGTTTACAGGCGCGTATCACAGCGGCACGCGGCAAATAAAATTTGGCGATATTCTTTATATGGTGATTATCACCGCGCTATGCCTGCTGTGCCGCTTTTTTAATTTAAGTATGATGCTCGGATATTTTTTTACGCCGTAAGCCGTTTATAACAAAACCTATACCGCACGCCAGAATTACAGTAATTATACTGCCGACAAGACCTGCCGTTACGGTGCCCGCCGTCTCGCTTGTTTCGCTGCCGTTTTTAAAGGCATAGTCGGGCAGCACGGCGGTTTTTTCCACAACATCGGCGGCAGCCCGCCACGCCGGGCCTTCTTGTTCAAGCTCCGATGTCCCTGCGGTTTTTTCAAGCGACCACTCAAGGCCGTCAGGGTAGGCGCTTGCGAAAATAGAAAGCCCGCCGGCAATAACCGCCGCAAGAACGCCAAATGTAATAAGGATTTTCTTTAAAGATACGGACGGCGCGATTTTTTCCCCGGCGATACTTGTTTCAATTATTTCAGGCCGCGCCTGATGCACAAAGGATAAAACGGCTGCGGTAATAAGGCCTTCGACAAAACCGATGGCAAGGTGAATCGGCTGCATCGCCACTAAAAACGCACCTAGCGGAAGCTCGGTAACACCTGAAATTAAGGTTTCAACGACCACCAAAAACGCCCCTATTTGCAGGCCCACAACACAGGCTGCAACGGAAGCAATGCTTATACGCGCCTTTGTTAAGGTTTTCCCAACCATCGGTTTATAAATAAGCAAATAGCCCAAAACCGCCGATGTTACACCCATATTGAAGACATTGCAGCCGTATGCGAGAAGGCCTCCGTCTGCAAAAAAAAGACACTGAATCAACAAAACCGAAGCCAGTACAATAAGCGCGCCGGCCGGCCCCAGCAAAGCGGCAAGCAGAAGGCCGCCGCAAATATGCCCCGACGAGCCTGTTCCCGGTATCGTAAAGTTAATCATTTGCCCCGCGAAAACAAAGGCGCCCATAATCCCCATCATCGGGATTTTTTTCTCGTCGAGTTTTCCGCCGGAAATCTTTTTCACGGAAATCCCGATAGCGGCCGCGCTCGCCGCCCACATAAAGCCGCCAACAGGCGGGCTAATCAACGCATCTGCCATGTGCATAATAATTCCTCCTAATATGCAAAAAATGAAAAAAGCCATGAAGAAAACGCCCGCGTAAAACAGGAGGCCTTCATGGCTTTTTCTAAAGCGACGCCTTCATGGCAACGCTTTTTTCATAGCAATTTTAAAACTTTATACAGCTTACCATTATTTCAATAACGATGCAATATACCCGTCAAATTGTACCGCAAAACCATCTTCATCGGTTGTGTCCGTAATCTTTTTTTCTGCGTCCCGTAAGGATCGTTGACGCGCCTCACTTACATTGGAATGCCCGCTCCTGTCATTTGCCGAAAAATTGACAGCTTCTTTTCCGGTCTTGCTGTCTGTCAAGGAAGCGGTAATTTCATAACGAACAAACTTATTGGGATTCTGCGGTAAATCAACATCAGACTGCTTGAACGTAACTTTAAGAATGTAAGTTGCGGTGGAAGCGCTTGACGATGTTCTAAAACCACGCGCCGTAAAAACCTCGGAAAATGCCTTTGCTATCCGCCCGCTTGTATCTGTTGTAACGGTAACATTAACAACAACGGCGGCTGCGGCGTTTTGAATCAAAGCACGCACCGAGGCGGCGTTGCCGTAATCAAATTTAATCGCGTTCCTCGCGGCGGTATTCAACACGGAAAGAAGATCCATGTAATTATCGGTTATTATCGCAAGGTTGTAGGCAAATCCCAGAGTTTGATACGCATCAAACGTCCCCTTGCTTTTTGCGGCATCGGCAATAAGCGTGTTAATGTTACCGGCATTGTCTTTAATAAGCGCCGTGTAGGTTTCGGTTCCGCTTTTCCTGTTCATGCGGGCACACGACCATTCCTTGCCGTCGGGACCGGTCCATGAATCGTGCAACACACCCATAAGACCCGCAACATCCACAGTTGTTTGAATTTGTTCGTCTAGCCCCATACTTTTTGAGTAAGCGCCTCCGCCGAAAGACGAAATATTCTGCATCGCGGTGGCAACACCCTTGACATCCACTTTAAAGATAGCCGCCAAAGACGAAGAAGCCTTACTTGCCGCCATGTCTTTTGTCGATGCCGTTTCCACAGCGGTAAGCCACTCGCTTTCAGGGTATGCCGCTTTTACATCGGTAACCCACACAGGCGCGCCACCCTGCGAGCGGTCCCCGCCAGTTGCTACAACACCTTTCGACGTTGTGGCGCAACCAGCACACATAACCGCAAGCAAAAAAAGCGCCGCCTTTTTAAAATAATTTTTCATTTTTCCACCCCTTATTATTTTTTAAAATTTAATTTTTTTCCTGGATACGATTTTTTTAATTGATTTATTTTCATCCGTCCAAAAAATTTCGTGAGTCGTAATATCTGTTGCTTCCGCCGTAACATCGTAGAAACGAATCTGATCCGACCCTTGAGTTTGAATGATCGTTGTTACCGCACCTGTAAGCAGAAAGTCCGCGCCGGTTTCCGCCGCTATTGCCGCCGTTGTTTTTTCCTTTGCCCAACTTTGCTGATCTGCAGCCTCGCTGCGCAGAGCTTCGGACAGGGAGCTATCGGCAACAAACTTAGCTTTCCCGCTGTTTACTATTTGAACCTGCATACGTTTTGATATAATGGTTGTATCAATCGGCTCGCTGCTTGCGTTTTTAAAAGTGCCCACGCGGATAACAGGCAGCCGTTTTTTCTGCACCTGAAACTGGGCGATACGCGGTGAATCAAGGAATTTTCCGATAAGGTCTTTGCAAACAATATCAACATCATTATCGTTCCAGAATTCGGTTAAATCGGTTATGGTATCCGCCGCCACACGGTTTGTTTTCGGTGTCGAGGCACAACTTACAAACAGCATACCCCCCGCAATCACCAACGCGGCGGCCTTAACAATTTTTTTCATTTTTTACCCCGTAAAAATACTATTTCAAACAGGCCGTTTCCCTGCGGGTTTCTTGTACATCGCAGTGTCCTGTAAAATTAAACATTTTGTCTAACCGCAAATATATCATTTTGCCACACTTTGTTCAAGAAATTTATTTCCGCTTTGTTGCACCAACGTGATAAGTCCCCTAGATAGCAAAGTGAAAATGTCTTCATTTTTACCAATTTGGCGCCATCCTGATTTAGCTGTTGCTCGTAAGAATATCTAAGAATTACCGCAAAAGGCGTTAAATATGAACATTTGTATTGCAATGCGGCAAATTCACTTTCAGCAGTTTCGCAGAGCTTCTATCCATACAGCTTTAATCCTTCCCCTCAACCACTCGCACTTCTTCCGCCGTCAACACATAAAGTATTTCATCAAAGATTTTCATCAGCGGTGCATACTAGCCGTTGAATGTGTCTATGTCTGCAATAAGCAGCAGACTGGTGATTTCTCGTTCGGCATTTGGTAAAATAGTTTCATCGGTAATGCCTTGTTTGTTTCGTAAGACATCGGTGCCGGGGTAACAATAATTTTCCGTCCCGTGATAAGTATATGAGTATTCGTTCATTGTTTTACCCCATACGCTGCATATTTAGCAATCGTTTCGCGCAAGACATCGTGAATATTAATTTTGCCGCTTATGCAATCGCTGAGGCGTTGTTTTTCCTGTTCGCTCAGCGGCATACCTTCCATGTCCATCTTAAAAGCGACGTCATTTACTATGTTTTCGGGTGATTGTGATGCGTTCATGGTCTTTCCTTCGAGTCTATTTGTTTGGACATAATATTGCCCATCAAATATTTCCGCCTTTCTATACGTTCATTGGCTTCTTCCAATATATTTTTGAGCAATTTTTCAAATTCAGCTTTTGGTGGAAGATTCGTCCAAAATTCTGCAACGGCTATGCCTGCTTTATCCATTTCGAGCAGTTCAATTTGGTCACGACTGGCTTCGGTACAAAGAATAAGTCCAATAGGTGCGTTTTCGCCATCCTTTCGCTCGTAACGGTCGAGCCATTTCAAATAGAGTTCCATTTGACCTTTATACTTCGGCTTAAATCTGCCGGTTTTAAGTTCGACAGCCACCAATCGACGTAAGGCTCTGTTAAAAAACAGCAAGTCAATTTTAAAATCATCTCCATCAATAATGATTCTTTTTTGCCGTTCCATAAAGGCAAAGCCATTTCCAAATTCGAGAATAAATTTCTCCAATTCGAGCAAAATGGCATTTTCAAAATCGCTTTCGAGAAAATTATCTTTCAAATCCAAAATATCCAACAGATAAGGGTCTTTGAACACATTAAACGGAACAAGCGACTGAGGAGTAAGTTGCGTATTGGCAATTTCAGTTCTTTCAAATGCCTTTCGCGCAATAGTATGACGCAGTTCCCGGATACCCGATTGCTTTTCTACTGCATCTCTGGCATAGAACAACCGCGCTTGTTCATCTTTAATCCTCATAATTTCGCAAAAATGCGACCAACTTAGAAAGGGAATAAAATCGGCAATGGTATTCATATCGGAAAAAACTGCAGCAAAGCGTTTCATCCGATATAAATTGGCTTCTACAAAAGACTTCCCGTATACTGAAACCAATTTTGTCGACACTGTCGACAAAATCTTTTTACCATAATCAGCACGGGAATCTGCCAAAATATCCAAGTTGATATATTTGCCTATCTCCCAAAACATGGTAATCATTTGGCTATTGGCAGTCGAAGCAGCATTAAACTTGCGCTTTTCAATGATAAACGCAATATTTGAGAATACTTGTTTTTCGGTATGTAATTCTATAGCAGCCATTTTTCTCATGCTTTCCCCTCCACCATTTTATTCTCGTCTTCCCCTAAGATGCGGTTCTTAGTATCATCAACAGACGCATTGCTCATTGATAATATTCCCGATGCCCCAATAGAGTTTTATCATTTCACTATTGGCGCCCAGAACTGCCCGGTACTGGGCGTCACGGATTTGAGTTTTAATCCCCTTTACAATTTTTATATATTCGTCAGTATTTAGCAGCATTGGGTCTCCTTGGGTTGAGGGGGATGGGGCGGAGGTTGTTTTTGCTTCGTTCATTTCCTCCCCTCCAGCACCCGCACTTCCTCTGCCGATGGCCCATAAAGCTGGTACACCATCCCGTCTATCTGCGCCTCTAATACGCTCGTATCGGTTTGTGGGCAGGCAGCTTTAGCTGCGAAGATTCGTTTTACAGTTCTACTCTGCATCTTTGTCATGGTTTTTTGCATTTGCTACACCTCTATCTGTATCAATCTGCCATTTTCGAGTTCCGACAGGAACAAATCGTAGACATAAGCGGAACTGCAACTGTACAATCCGGTTTCGGTATCTTGCAGTTTTTCAAATACGGTTGAATTGTAAAACCGCGACATTGCAGCAGGAATTGTGAGGCCTTTATCTTCTATCAAAAATGCGATTATATCCTGAATGATATACTCAATTAATTGCTTTTGTTTATTCATTTATATACACCTTCGTGTTTCAGTAGAGCAAGAGCCCTTTCGGTATGAAACGAATACTGGTCGGTCAATTGCTTGTAAATCATACCATTTGTGAGCGCATCAAGGGTAATATATCCGTTTTCAAATTGCCTGAACAATAACGCTAAATCGTCATTTGCCACAGGTCCAATAACAATATCATACTTTGCATCGTGGTTACAGTCAGGCGAAGAAAACTCGGTATAATTTCTGTTACGATTATTGATAACGAAACGAGCCCAAGTTTCAGATGGTTTTGGATAGTGTTTTACGAGTAATTTGTCAGTGTTGCCGTCAAAATCAAAAACACTTACAACCGGTTCGCCGCCAAAGATTCTCACCGTACGTGCCGCCATTCTTTGTGCCTGATTCGGAAGCGTTGTTAAGTAGAAACCTTTACCGAAATCTTTATACGGCTTGCACAGTCGTAAGTCTATTTTTACAATCTCGGTATTGGAACCATGGAACAGTTTCATTGTATTTTTCCTCCTGCCCGCCGTGAAATAGCTTTTAAATCGTCAATAACATCTGCGAAAGAAAGCGTATGTTCTGCGTCATAGTGTTCCACCAGAAAGTCAATTCCACCGTGAATCGCCAAGTAGCGGTATGCTTGTAGAGTCGTCAATCCGCAAGCATGTGAGAACTCATCTACACAAACAACTATGTAATCTGTTTTCTTTCGTTCAATATTGGTTTTCATACGTTACACCTCAAGTTTTCCATTTATCATTCCTTCCCCTCAACCACCCGCACTTCCTCCGCCGTCAACACATAAAGTATTTCATCAAAGATTTTCATCAGCGGTGCATACTAGCCGTTGAATGTGTCTATGTCTGCAATAAGCAGCAGACTG
>BOBI01000060.1 GCA_026002305.1 Spirochaetia bacterium | reverse complement strand
CTCACGGAGGAAAGACCGGGGGCAATAGGGAATTTGTACCGGCTATGGCATTGGCGGCGCAGGCATTTGGCGCAACCGGTTACTTCTTTGAAGTGCATCCCGACCCTGAAAAGGCGTTGAGTGATGGACCTAATATGCTTTACCTGAAAGATTTAGATAAAGTTATTATGACGTTGGTTGAGAAATAAATTTATGAACAACATAAGAGCTACGGCAATTCAATGTCTCAGAGATGAAGCACAAGCCTTGTTAGAATTAATTCCCTCGTTAAGTGACGAATTTGATAAGGCTATTGAACTAATATATCATTGTAAGGGAAAAATAATCGTTACCGGTGTTGGAAAGTCTGGTCATATCGGCGCTAAAATTGCATCAACATTAGCAAGTACCGGTACTCCTGCTTTTTTTGTAAATCCGGTAGATGCCCTGCATGGCGATTTAGGTATGATTGCTATAGATGACATTGTATTAGTTATTTCAAATTCAGGACAAACTGATGAGCTGTTACGGGTTATTCCTTTTTTAGCAAAGAGAAATATATTGTTAATTGGAATATCGGGAAATCCTAACTCGTTGTTAGCGCAATATTCAAATTATCATATTACAGTTAAGGTAGAAAAAGAGGCGTGTCCGTTAAATCTCGCGCCGACATCTTCAACAACAGCGGCATTGGCTATGGGTGATGCAATAGCGTGTGCACTAATAAACTTGAGAGGCTTTAAAAAACAGGACTATGCCCAGTTTCATCCCGGCGGCAGTTTAGGAAAACGGTTATTAATGCGGGTGCGCGATGTTATGCGCTCTGAAAATATTCCTATTGCCGCCCCTGATGAAAAAATAGCAGATGTATTTATAAAAATAAGTGAAGGACGCCTTGGTCTTATTGTCATTATTGAGGGCGATAAGTTATTAGGAATAGCAACCGATGGTGATATTAGGCGTATTATTCAGAAAAATAGGGATAATTTTCTCGATTTAACTATGAAGGATATTATGAATAAAACACCGATAACCATACGACATGATGATTTCTTGTCAGAAGCAGAACGGGTATTTAGAAAAAACAAATTGAATATCATTATCGTTCTTGATGAACATGACAATTTTTTAGGTGTTTTAGATATAAAGGAGTGTCAGATATGAAAATTATATGTGTTATACCGGCGCGTGGCGGTTCGAATCGTTTTTTTGAAAAGCCCTTGGCGTTAATTTGTGGGAAACCCATGATCTGGTGGGTATATTCTCATTGTAAAGAAGTTGCATGTTTTGATGAGGTTTATGTTGCGACAGACAGTCTAAAAATTGAATCTGAATGTATCAATTTTGGAGCAAAGGTTATAATGACCTCACCAACCCATGATACCGCCACAGAACGGCTCTATGAGGTATCAACAAAAATACAGGGGGATTTATATGTTATGGTAAATGGTGACGAACCGGCTTTAACGAGTAAAGATATTATAAAATGTATACCGGAAAATATAGATACAGATGCTTTTTATGTATCAAATCTTATGACCGATTTTGAAAACCCTGTTGAAGTAGTTGATGTCACAAATTTAAAAATAGTAACAAATAATAAAGGATTGGCATTATTTATTTCAAGAAGTCCGATACCCTATCCTAAGGGAGATATGGATTATGTCTATCATAAATTTGTTGGTGTTGGAGCTTTTACTAATAAGGCATTGGATTTCTATCATAAGACAGCCCGTGGGCCTATTGAAAGGATAGAAGAAAATGATTCCTTTCGATTCATCGAAAACCAGATGCCAATATACTATATAAATGCGCATTGTAAATCTATATCGGTTGATACCCCAAAAGATATTTCTATTGTAGAAAGATATTTATCTCCCCCCTGTAATATCTAGTTATATATTACTTATCAGACTCCTTGAAGTTTTTTATAAACAAAACAACAAGGAGTTTAGGAGATGAAAGTGGTAGCATTTTTACCGGTAAAAGGAACGAGTGAGAGAATACAAAATAAAAACACAGCATTGCTGAATGGGAAGCCATTGTTTCTTCATACGCTTGAAAAGTTGATGCGGATATATATTCAGATCCTTTGTACCAGTCCTTTTATCAATATTTCTACCATTGAAATGGGGCTTTTTAAATTGAATATGGAGAAAATAAAACTAATTGTAGTAGATGTAGATGGAACTCTGACAGACGGTGGAATTTACATTGATAATAATTATGTTGAAAGCAAGAAATTCAATGTTAGAAACGGTTTAGGTATTCAACTGGCTCATTCAGAGGGAATTGATTTTTTAGTTTTAACAGGGCGTAAAAGAAATGCCAACCTATGAATCAACTTTAGTCGAACCCAACAAATTGTCTACTGAAACGCCTCTTGTTACCATAGTTTGCACCACCTACAACCATGAAAAATTCATACGGGACGCTCTGGAAAGTTTTGTAACGCAAAAAACGAATTTTCCTTTTCAAGCTATCATTGCTGATGATTGTTCCACCGATAAGACCCCTGATATTATCCGTGAATACGAACAACAATATCCTGATATTATCAAACCAATTTATCGCGGTCAAAATATAGGTGCAATGAATAATGGCATAGATACACTTTCCCGTGCACACAGTAAATATGTCATAAGCAATGAGGGTGACGATTATTTTACCAACCCGCAAAAACTGCAAAAACAAGTTGATTTTCTTGAGGTCCATCCTGAATGTTCAATATGTTTTCATCCGGTAGAAATTATTTTTGAAGATAATTCCCGCCCTATTGAAATATTTCCTTCACCTGAACATAGATTTAACAAGACGCTTTTGTCCCTTGGTGATATTCTGAAGCATAACTTTATCCAGACCAACTCATGTATGTACCGCTGGCGTTTTGTGAATGAAGATATTCAGGATGTTTTCCCAAAAGATATTTTACCTGGCGACTGGTATTTACATTTACTGCATACACAAACCGGTTGTATAGGTTTTATTGACGAGGTTATGTCTGTCTACCGCAGGCACAGTGGCGGTATGTGGTATGATAGTTATAAAGACTTGCAAGGTTTGTTTTTAAAGTATGGCTCTAATATGCTTGCATTTTACGATAATGTTTGCAAAAATATTGCGCCAAATCCTAATGATTATCTAAATAACACATTGCTCCCGGCGTTTGAACATATAGTAAATATCTATATAAATCATAAACGCAACGAGGATATTCTTTTTATATTTAACCGTTATCCTGATTATTTTCTTGAACTGATTAAACACCTCAAGAATCAAACAGAGGAACAAAAGCAACAGGTTGATGTTATTACACATAGTGTTTCTTACAGAATAAGCAAGAAACTTATGCGCAATAAACCATTTACGCTGTGTTACCGCCTTCTAAAAAAATGCTATAAAGCTGTAAAACGATATTACCTTTCCATTCTTTCAACCGGCGGCTGAACAAGGCCAATGCCCGCTTGTGCCGGCGGCGCCCTATATAGCGCTTTGCGCGATATTGAAAAATCGCCGGAAAGCCTGTATCGTTTAGTACGGAGATATAAATGGGCGCAAACCGCAGGTACAAAGACAGCGTATTTTCCTTTCTTTTCAGCGACCCTGACATATTGCGCCAGCTATCATGAAGAAAATATTCCTCCCCGCAAGTTTTATAATTCTTTTGCTGTTAATTGCTTCGTTTTTTGATCTGCAGATTGATCAAATACTATACCGCCCGCAAAATACTTTTTCAAAAATTTTCAGCGGGGTAATAGGCAAAGTTTAAAAATACTTTTAAAATAATTACAAAATTAGAATGATTGATTTTGAAACTGAACTAAACAAATTGCTTTCCCGCGAAATTGAGCCGCTGCCCCGTTTTGGGATTGCTACGGCTGTGGAAATGGCTGCGCTTGGGCAGGATATATTAAAAGACCTCCAAAAAAAACAAACAGATGTTTCTTTGCAGGTCGAAGAAATTTATGATATACTCAAAGAGCAGGATACAAAGGTTTTAGAGGCGGCTTATGCAGCGGAAAAAGAACGGGCGGATAAGTTGGTACTTGCTGCTATTGCCATTTGCGATCTTCTCGAAGTTTTTTATACATTCGCACGGCAGAGCGGCAATGAAGCCTTGAACCATCAAGCGGGGATTCTATGGGAGCAATCCGGGTATCGTTTATACGAGAACAATATTGTTCGCATTGGAGCAGAAGGGCAGCCTCTTAATCCGCAGATACATACTGTTCAAAAAAGTGTAGAATCGCATCTTCCTTGCGAGCAGGTACTGGAGGTGTTGCAAAGTGGTTATCTGTACAAAAACGCCATTATCCGTAAAGCCGCAGTTGTGGTAAGCGGTGGACAGGCAGAACCAGAGGAGAAAGATAGTGAGTAGAATAGTCGGCATAGACCTTGGAACATCCACTTCGGAAATTGCCTATATCGCCAGCGGGTTGCCCAAACTCATCCCTAATAAACAGGGCAAGCTGATTACCCCTTCGGTCGTGCATATCGGTCAGAATGGAGATATTCTTGTTGGCGAGGAAGCGGCGGAGTATCTTTTTACCCGTCCAGAATGCACTTTTATGGAAGTAAAGCGGCTTACCGGCTCTGATGAAATCCTTAAAGCCCATGGAAAAGAATACCGCCCGGAAGAAATCCAAGCTATGCTTCTTCGTTATCTAGTTAAATGCGCGCAGGACCATCTGCATGAAAATATTGATCGCGCCGTGATCACCGTGCCTGCTTACTTTACAGATGTACAACGGCGTGCAACGGCAAAGGCGGGTGAGCTTGCGGGCTTGCATGTTGAGCGTATCATTAACGAACCCACTGCAGCGGCGTTGGACTACGGGCTTTCAAACCTAAAGGAATGTAAAAACGTGCTGGTCTACGATCTTGGCGGTGGCACCCTTGATGTTACGGTTCTTGAGCTGTTTGAAGGAATAATCGATGTAAAGGCAAGCTGCGGTAACAATCATTTGGGCGGTAAGGATTTTGACGAAATTATTATGCGCCATTTGGCCGAAAGCTCGGGAGTTTCGATCCCCGAAAACGATGAAAGGGCAACCATGCGTCTTAAAAAAGCGGCGGAGGATTGCAAAATTGCCTTGAGCGGCGAAAATGAATATCAGGTGTCGCTTCCATTCCTGTTTACCAACAATGACGGTAAGCCGGTTTCTGTGGAAAAAAAGGTCCGCCGCGCCGACTTTGAGGAATGGGTTTTAGATAAGGTATCTTCTACAAAGGAGCCTATGGAAAGCGCCCTTAGGGACGCGGAACTAAACAACTCCGACCTGAGTCTTGTGCTGTTAGTTGGCGGGTCTACTCGGATACCCTGTGTAAAACGTTTGGTGGAGGAAACCCTCGGCACGGTTGCGCACTCCCTGGTAGATCCTGATTTGACTGTGGCGAGGGGCGCGGCGATTCAGGCCGGGCTTCTTGAGGGAAGTATTAACAATGAAGCTCTGGTGCTTACCGATGTTTGCCCCTACACACTGGGTACGGCCCCGTTGAGTGACGGCTTGTTTGGCATGCGGAAGGTATTCGACCCCATCATCCCGCGTAATACCACAATACCCGTAGAAAAATCGCAACTCTATAATACGGCGGCGGATTATCAGACTAAGGTGAGAATTGATATATATCAGGGGGAATCTTCTGATCCTCAAAACAATGAGCGCTTGGGTGAACTGGAACTATCGGGAATTCCCTCTGCCAGGCAAGGGAAAGAGCAGGTTGAAGTAACATTCAGCTACGATATGAACGGTATTTTACAGGTAAAGGCAAGCGTGGTTTCCACCGGAAATCAGGTTTCTGCCGAAATTAATACGCAGGGGGTAAAGGCTAAAGCTGCCGTGGATTTAAGCCAGTGGGAGAAGGCTAACGGTGCAAAACAGGCGCGTCCTCTGATACGGAAGGCAGAGAAATTTATCAACGAAAACAAGGACGCAGGCGGTGATATAGAACTTTTTGTAGAGCGTCTTAAAGAAGCGCTCATTCTTGGAAACAGAGAACGAGCTGAAGAAATCCGCGAACAGATGCTGCTCATGCTTGATGCATTTGAAAAGGTCGAGAAGTTGTTATCGTGAAAAAGATGCTGGCTCGTCGGTATTACAGGCTGGGGCTTGCGGCGGCGGAAGATTGCTGCTTAGGTTTGGCTCTTCAATATGCGGAGTGCGCCTCTATCATGGATCCTCAAGATGATGCTGCCGCGCATCTGGCGAAAATTTGCAGGCATGAGCTTGGCGTGGATATTGAACAAATACCGGAACAGGTTATCGATCTAATTAAGAAAAAAAGTTGGGCAAAGGCGGCGCGGCTTATGGCTAATGTTCCGCACCTTAATGTGCGGTTTCTTGCCATGCAGGGAAGTCTGTGGGCATTGGCAAAACGTCAAACAAAGGCTGCAAATTGTTTCCAGGGGGTTCTTGCAAAGGATCGCCTGAACCGTGTTGCGCTGGAAGCCCTTAAAGAACTTAATGTGCAGCGCAAATTATTTTGGAGGTTCTTTTGAGCGGGAGCCTTTTTGAAGAAGAAAAATTGAGCCATTACCAAACACTGGGTGTAGAAAAGACGGCTGCAGACGATGAAATAAAACGCTCGTATTTTAGCATGGTGCGTAAATTTCAGCCCGGCACAAACCCCGAAAAGTTTAAACAAATCCGCACCGCCTACGAAACCTTAAAGGATAAACAAAAACGCGCTGAGTATGATGCCATTGGCGAGTTGCCCGGTGCAGTTGCGCCGCTTTTTAACGAAGCGCAGTGGTTCGATCACCTGGGCAGACACGGCAAGGCGGCAGAATTGTATCGAACAATACTGAAGCGCCACCCTGAATTGGACAATGTGCGTGAACAATACGCAAAATCATTAATGGTTGACGAAAAAATAGGCAAGGCGATAGAAGTTTGGGAGGAACTTTGCAGGCGAAATTTATCCAATGTTCAGTACTCGGAAAAACTCGCTGAATGTTATTTAGATCGGGGATGGCACAAGAAGTTCGAAGTCGAGTTGAAACGCACACTAACCCTAGATCCTTCGTCTTTGCGGGCGTGGTCCCTCACCATTAACGGCATTGTTAGAAAAACGCGTACGGCTGCGGATCCAGACACGGCGTTCGATGAAATAAAGGTTGTTACCCTAAAGGCAATTAAAGCTGTTAAAGATGTTAAAGAAAACGAATGGGAAAAAATTCATCTGTATACTCATGCCGTTATTACTTCGCCAAAAGAAGATGTCGGCGTCGTCGCAGGCTATTTGGACGAGATTGCCCGCATTATACGCGATGGCGGTAGAACCGCACGTGAAGAAGGTATGACTTCCCTATTAGCTATATTTAACGGCATTCCGAGTTATCGTCTGTGTCCTTTTTATAATGAGGTAAAGAAAATAACTGATCTGTTGCCGGAACTACAAAAATCAAACTCAATCAGGGTAAAGATCGAGAATATTAGGATAAATTGTGAAATCGAAAATCTTATGGAAAAAGGTTTTTCAAAAGTCCTTTACGATCTTTTTAGCTTGCTTGCATCAGAGTTTGAAGAAGAAGACGATGAATTTGAAATTGCTGCTATGGAGTTTGAAATTCTTAAGAATAGAAACACCTACAATCCGCAGATCAGGCGACTTAGGGAAGAATTCCCTGAAATTTACTCTCTGCATAGTGTTTTTCTTAATGAGGCGCTGCGCACCAAAGACCACGAAAAAATGATGTATCAACGAAGTAAAAAGGTTCGCAAGTACCAACAAAGAACCGATTTTATTGAAGAGCATCCCGAATCCGCCCCTGTCATTACCGTTCACCGCACCGAACCGAAAATAGGCCGCAACGATCCATGCCCCTGCGGCAGTGGAAAAAAATACAAAAAATGCTGCGGGGCCTAGCAATACCCGCTCCAAACACATTTTTTCTGCCCTTAACACAAAAATATCTGGGCGGTAAAAGAACCCAGTGTTCCGCATGGTGCTATCGGAACGCCATCTCTTCTTTGATCACCAGCGGCTTATTAATCCGCATGACGCAATATGCGTCACACTGGAACCTTTTACCGCCCAGACGCCATTTCTAACAACAGCAGAAAAAACGCCTTTGACGCTAACATAGGGAATACAGAAGATGCTACCGCTCTCGGTCAAGTGAGCTACAGAAAAAATATTTCTTGCGCTTTATTAACTATTTGCAAAAGCTGCACACCGCACTCGCCGCATAAGCCGCACGCCGCCTCTGGCACATAACGCAAGATCAATTAACAATTAACAATTAACAATTGATAATTAACACAAGCCCTTTCGGGCGGGAGCTTACGTTACGCGCTTGCCGGACGCTATCACAATCACTGATGTACTCATGTACACCAACTACTGGAATATGCCGCCTTCCTTTATAGAAAAGGCAGGCGGCGCGCGTCAGATAGAACAGTCCACCGGACTGTTCTATCTGACGCGCGCATGGAGCGGTTAGAGCGCTACTGTCGAAGCGTTGATGGCAACGGGGGTGCTGCCAGGTGTGACGCCGCCGTATGCTTGTAAAGTACTAGACGCGCTACCGCCTGTAATCTGATTTACCCTACCGGTAGTGGTTCCCCCTGGAACTATATTTATACCAGTGGTGCTGTTAATATTTGATGCGGTTATCTTGCCTGTTGCTTGGAAGGTGACGAAAGCACCTTGCGCTGATGACAATGGGCTGTCAGCATCAGTTGCACCGGCTTGGACGTTGATAATACTGGTTGCCGCAGCTAGGGTAATTTTACCACCCTCGCCCGATGTTGCATTTTCAGTCAACTGGATAGCGCCAACAGTGGTGGGAGTGGCAATGGTGCCGCCCAAGTCAATTGTAGTATTCGCGGCAGTCGTAAAGTTATTACCCGCACCCGCAAGCTGCGTAATAGACGGCTGTGTTGCGCCGGTAACTGCAGTAAGGGTAGCGCCCGCTCCGGTTATACTAGCGGCTGTAGCTGTTCCAGCGGCAACAGCAATGGTAACAGTGCCTGTGCCAATCGCCTACCAGCCCACCCGTGCCGCCTACGATTTCGGTTTTACCCGCTGCGAGTTTGCTCGTGCCTGTAATTTTCGCGCCGGTGGTTGCTGTGCCTGCTGTTAGCAGTAAATTTGTGGTGCCGTTAAGGCGGAGCGTACCGGCAATGGCGAGGTCAAAACCCGCAGGAACTGTAACTTTGGTTGCGCCGAATAATTCGACGACATTGCCCGCGGGAATCGGGAGTCCTGTTCCGGCCAGGATATTGTCGGCTGCGGTTGTTTTTTTGCTAATAACAATATTTATATCGGAATTAAAACCATTACCAGAGCTGTTGTCTCTTCTTCCCGCTTTATATGTTACGTTTTCGCCTACAACTGTGTTAAATTCACTTGGAACAAAGTTAGCGTTTGCAGGCACGGTAATTGCCGCGTTTACTAAACTTCAAAGCCACCGCCTATGGCGGTGGTCATGTAATTTGGCTATCCCTGGAAATATTTTCTTGGAAAAATTGCGGTGGCGTAGCCATAAAATCGGCGTAAAGCCACCATCTTTGGTGGTGGATAGCCGATTTTAAGCAATTTCTATTTACTTTGGTGATGGTGTTTGTATATAGTGTGCTGTGGGCGCCGAAAGAAACCGAATTTAACTGTGTAACATTGCCGAGTGTCAAAGAAGCACTATTCACAATACTACCGAAGATATTACGGGTACCGCTGCCTAATGTAACGTCAAGACCGCCGGGAGTGGTAATACTGCCGAGTGACTGCCGGTGTTATTATTTACGGTAACGCTTGTTAATGTATTAGAATTGCCGACGGAAAGAGCTAATCTTCCGTCTATTACAAGACCCGTTACATTTGCGGGTAATGCGGTTGTAGTTGCGCTTGTTAAGAAAAGATTAGCGAGAATTGTAATTGTACCTGCCGCTGTTTCGTCTGTTAGCGCGGCTGATGTAGCGTTAATTATAACCCTATAGGCACCACCGATAGCGTATGTTATGCGATGGAAATACGGGCGCCATAGGCGCTGACAATAATTTCCTACTTTTCATATAAAAATGGTTATGTACCTCGCCAAAAAATATTTAAAAAAACATAAAAAAATCCTTGACGACCACGTGATTTTGAAGTATATTATTACGTAGGAGGTGGTTATGTATAATAAATTAACATTAAATATTGAACAAAATGTTATAGAAAATGCCAAAATTTACGCAAGAAACCAAAAAAGAAGCGTTTCAAAATTGGTTGAGGAATATTTATCCACAATTTCATCAAGAAATAATGAAAATATGGAACATAATTCCTTAGGGCCAATAACCAAAGAATTGGTTGGGGTAATCAAAATAAAGGAAAATGTTAATTATAAAGACATTTTGGCAGATGCATTAATGGAAAAATATTTATGAAAGACAAAATATTTTTTGATAATGATATTATTTTAGATATTTCCATTGAGAGGGATCGGTCATTAAGGAATGCGGTAAATGACGCCGTGAAATTAATAAACTTGGTAGAATCCGGTGAATATAAAGGATACACATCTTCTCTAATATTTACTAATACTTATTATATACAGAGAAAACTAAAGGATCATGAAACTTCAATAAAATTTCTAAAAAAATTGCGATTAATATTAGCGGTATTGAATGTGGATGATATAATAATACAAAAGGCATTGGAATCAGGTTTTTCAGATTTTGAAGATGCGGTGCAATATTATACGGCAGTAGAAAATAAAATTGATTATATACTTACAAGGAATACAGAGGATTATAAGAAATCAGCAATAAAAGTATATACTCCGAGTGAATATTTAAAAATAAAGGAAATACAAAAGTTGGAAAAAGGTAACAACGTATAAAATACGGTTTGATATCTGAGAAAGATACACCTCAAATATTTCTTTAACCTTTTATATTAATGGAAAATAATGCCGTATTTCTTTCGCATAACGTCAATAGGTTTACGACATTTTTTTGGCGTAATAAAGAAACGTGTAACGTTTCGCGCCAAAAAAAATGTGCCTGCGAAAAAACGCGCAAAGGCGCTATGTGCCGACTGCGTTTCTTCGCAGGCCAAGCCCGCCACTGCGGGCGCGGCGTAAACCGTTTATTATGTCGCTAATTTTAACTGTTTCTACCAGAGTTCCTACGGCAAGAGTTCCGGTTCCGCCGAGATAGCCTGCCGCCGTGGTAAGGTCCGCAAGTGTAGCAACGGTATCGATTGATAATTTGCCGCCTACCGCGTAAGTAGCTTTGTTGGTAACATCTTTTACAATATCGTATGAACTAGCTAATATGTATGTCCCAGCAGAAAGCGTACCGCCATTTTCCACAACGACAGAACCGCCCGAGTTTGTAATGGCGTTTACATCACCTAAACTTGCGGTACCACTGTAAATAACAAGTCTGCCGCCCGATGTTACCGATACCCTTGCGGTGCTGTTTAGGGTTTGGCTTCCGCCGAGATACAGTGTCTTACCGCTGCCGACTGTTATTGCCCCATCTAATTGGGTTTCATACTTAATTTCAGAATAAACATTAGCGGTATCAGCTAACCATGCGGCAAGTGTCGCCTCGTTTGGCGCTATAATAGCAGTAACGGGCGGTGTAAAGGATGAAGGCGGAGCGACAACGGGAATGTAATTTTCGGGCCCGCCGGGTTTTCGCACCCCGCTAAAACCAACGCCCCCGCGAGAATCGCGGCGAGCAAACCAACCAGAACTTTTTGTTCTCTTTTCATAATTTTCCTCCTAAGGAAATTAGATATATTCAGCGCCCTTAAAGGCGCTGTTTCAAACGGCTATGCCGTTGTTGAAACCTTTTTCATGTCAATAACCGGCGAAAATGTCACCCCCCAAGGCTCTAAATTCTCGAGGGAAAATGTCACCCCCTGCCGACAAAGGGCTGGGGATTGGCCTTTCCATCCGCCAAGTAAAAATTGGACAGGAGTAAC
>BOBI01000059.1 GCA_026002305.1 Spirochaetia bacterium | reverse complement strand
TTGTCCTTAAAATATACGCCCACCTGCTTAACAATCTGCTGGGCAAGCCGCGTCCTCTGATCATACATGGTAAAAAAAATACCGCTAATATCCAGCTTGGTATTAAGTGTTTTTTGAATACGCTTGATCGTTTCTAAAAGCCGCGTAAGCCCCTCAAGCGCAAAATATTCGCATTGCATAGGAATCAGCACCGAATCCGCAGCTGTCATACCGTTAATGGTAAGCACCCCCAGAGACGGCGGACAATCGATCAGTATAAAATCGTAGCCGGCCTTTACCGTCGTAAGCGCATTTTTCAAAAATAAATCCTGATTTTGCTGCCCGATAAGCTCCACCGTCGCGCCGGACAGGTCGATACTAGCGGGAATTACCGAAAGATTTTTGTGCGCGGTCCTGCGAACAGCCTCCACGGCGGAAAGTTTTCCGGCCAGCACCTCGTAAATACCCCTCTTTTCGGCATGAACATCAAGCCCGCTTGACAAGTTAGCCTGCGAATCAAAATCAACAAGAAGCACACGTTTACCGGCCTCCGCAAGATACGCGCCAAGATTGATAGCAGAAGTTGTCTTGCCGACACCGCCTTTTTGATTCACAAAAACATAAGTTTTACACATTTTAGATATTAAAACTATAGCCGTAACCGCTTAAAAAAATAAGGGGGTATTGCCTCATTACCGCGATAACCATATTGTTTGACCCTCGTATTTTTTGCTACCATAATTGTATTCATGTCCGCAAAGAAAACCAGACGGTTATATATTATTGGCTCCGGCTTTGCGGGGCGCACCCTTGCTAACGAGATAAAAACCAAAGGTATTTTCGGCAAGGTTGTCGCGTTCTTGGATGACGACCGTGAAATGATTGGGCAGATGGTTGACGGTATAACCGTTTTGGGCCCTATACGCAAAATCGCGCCGCTTCTAAAACGAAAAAGCGCCGACGAGGCGGTAATCGCGTTGCCGGGTGTTTCAGGCGAATACTTAAAAGAGCTTTACAACATTTTAAAGTCGGCAGGCTTTGAAAAAATCCGCATTTTGCCCGGTATTCCGCAAATTATTGACGGCGATGCACACCTTATACAGACCCGTTCCATAAATCCGCAGGATCTTCTTGAACGCACCCCGATAACCATCAATCTAAAGGAAAGTCTCGCCTACCTTAGGGGAAAACGCGTTCTTGTAACCGGCGCCGGCGGTTCAATAGGCAGCGAAATTTGCAGGCAGCTGCTTTCAGGCGGCGTGCAGCGCCTTTACCTGTTCGGGCATGGCGAAAATTCAATCTACCAGATTGATAAAGAGCTGCGAATCCTCCGCGACGAAGGTGTCGGGGAGCAGACAACGCTTGTGCCGGTTATCGGGGATTTAAAAAACAAAGGGTACATCGATTACATAATTAAACATCTTAAAGCCGATGCGATTTTCCACACGGCCGCTTACAAACACGTTCCCCTCATGGAAGAAAATCCGGTTGCCGTTATAGAAAATAACTTTTTCGGCACCTACAACCTTGTCGAGGCGGCTTTAAAGCATGGCGTCCGGCGTTTTGTGCTTATCAGCACCGATAAGGCCGTCGATCCGGTGTCCGTATACGGCGTATCAAAACACCTCTGCGAGCGGCTTGTGTTAAATGCCGCCGCTTCACGAAAAAACGAAGCCGCCTCTAATTTTATGGTTGTCCGGTTCGGTAATGTGCTGGGCTCACGCGGCTCCATCGTGCCGCTTTTCCAAAATCAGATTGAAAAAGGCGGGCCGGTAACCATTACCCACCCGGAAATGAAGCGCTGGTTTATGACGATACCGGAAGCCTGCTCCCTGGTGTTAAAGGCCGGCGGGGTCGGCGAAAACGGCACGCTCTATCTTTTAGACATGGGGCAGCCGGTTCGCATCCGCTATATCGCGGAGCAAATGATTAGATTTTACGGTTTTGAGCCTGAAATCGACATAAAAATCGAAACAATAGGCCTTAGGCCGGGGGAACGCCTCAACGAAAGGCTCTGGAGCGCCTCGGAAAAGCCTGTGGAAACTCAATTTAGCCATATAAGGCGCATCGAGCAGGTCAACAGCCTGTTTCAACCGGTAGAACCTGCCGAAATACTGGAACGACTACGCCCTATTTGCTTTTTTAACCCCGAGGAGCCGGAAAAATTCAGAGACAGCGCCCTACTCCGCTCAATACTACGCGAGGCTTTGCCAACTTTGCTGCCTCCCGAAGAAGACAGGGAAGGTAAAATTGATTAAGCCTGATAAAGCCGCGCCGCCTGCGGCAATCCCTTTTCACCGGCCTTTTATCGGCAAAGAGGAGGAAGATGCCGTTTTGCGTGTGCTGCGATCCGGTTGGCTTACAACCGCCTCGGAAACGCTTGCCTTTGAGAAAGAATTCGCGGAATTTCTTATGGGGGCGGACGCGCCTTTGGTTGCACTGGCGGTAAATTCGGCGACAAGCGGCTTGCATCTGGCGCTGGAGGCTTGCGGTGTCCGGCAAGGCGATGTTGTAATCGTTCCTACCTATACATTTACAGCAACTGCCGAGGTTGCCCGTTATCTTGGCGCCGAGGTTGCCTTTGTCGATTGCGCGAAAGGTTCTTTTAACATCGATCAAGCCGCCCTCGAAAAAACCGTAACGCGGCTTAAAAACGGTTTAACAGCCTATGAAAATGGCGGTCCGGCGGGGCGGCCCGCAGCTATAATTCCCGTACACTTCGGCGGAATCCCCTGCAACATGGCGCCTGTAATGGATATTGCGCGGGAACACGGACTTGCCGTTATAGAAGACGCGGCACATTCATTTCCCTCAAAACTTGAATCCGGCGTCTATGCCGGCGCCATAGGCGATGCCGGTGTTTTTTCGTTTTATGCCACAAAAACCATGACAACAGGCGAAGGCGGCATGGTTGTTACCCAAAACCCTAAAATTGCTTCCCGTATAAGCGTTATGCGGTGTCATGGCATAGACCGCGCGGTATGGAACCGTTATACCTCCGGTAAGGCTTCTTGGTATTACGAAGTTATAGCGCCGGGCTTTAAATACAATATGACAGATATTGCCGCAGCGCTTGGACGTCAGCAGTTAAAACGCGCCGGTATGCTTTTATCAGAGCGAAAAAAAATTGCCGCGCTTTACGACAGAGCGTTTGGGAAAAACCCGTGTTTTATATTACCGCCGCATGATCCGGCAAACTCCTATCATCTTTATCCGCTTCGTATAAATCCCGCAAACTGCGGCGTTAGCCGAAATCAAATAATAGAAAAATTACAGGCGGATAAAATCGGCGTTTCGGTTCACTTTATTCCTCTACACACAATGCCTTATTATAAAAAACGTTATAATCTTAAAGATGATGATTTTCCCGCCGCGCTGGAAAACTTTTTAAATGTTATATCGCTCCCTATGTGGCCCGGTATGACAAACGAACAAATAGAAAAAGTTATTGATTCGGTTTTAAAAGCATCTGTCCTAAAATCTGCAAAGGGGAATAATTAAAAATTGTTTGTTGATGATATTCCTGTAAAAAATTGTTATTACGGAGCGATAGTCCGTTCCCCGGTAGCTAAAGGCGTTCTTAAATCAATTGAATGTCCTTCATTAGGGCAGGGCTGGGCGGTAATAAAGGCCGGTGATATTCCGGGATGTAATAATATTGCGGGGTGCGGTTTAGAGGTGCTCTGTTCAAAAAACATTTCGTATATAGGACAGCCGCTTGCTATTATTGTGGGGCCCGATAGAAACAAACTGGAAGCAAAGATGTCGTCCTGCAAATTGGAATACGAAGAAGAAACGCCTGTTTTTTCTGTTGATTCACCGGAGGCGGCGGTATTTCAAACAATTACAAAAGAAAGCGGCAGCACTGTAAAAGCGGTTCCCGGAAACGAAACTATTGTTGAAGATTGTTATACAACAGGCATACAGGAACATTGGGTATGCGAACCAAACGGCGCCATTGCGTTTTATTCGGACTCCGTTATAAAAATTTTTACGGCGGCGGAGCAAAGCGAACATGTACGCGATTCCGTCGCCGGTGTTCTCTCGCTTGATACATCGTCTGTTGTTGTCGAGGAGGCAACGCTTGGCGTAACCCTTAACGGAAAATTCTGGTATCCGTCTTTAATCGCCTCTCAGGCGGCGCTTACATCTTTTATTATAAAAAAGAATGTTAAAATTGTTTTAAGCCGCAGGGAAGATATTCTTTACGCGCCTAAACGTGCAGAAACAAGCGTACATTTTCGCAGCAGTGTTTCCGCAGACGGCACGATAAGTGAAACTCAAATTGATGTAAAGGTAAATGCCGGTTCTTTTGATGTTTTTTCAAGAAGGATAGCGGAAGCAATTTGCGAAAGTTTTGTACGTTCATATAAACTAGGTGTTTTGAAACTAAAAATAGAAACGGTTAAAACAAATATTCCGCCGCCCTCGCCTTTTTCAGACTGGGGAGAAGCGCAGGGCAGCTTTGTTCTTGAACGGCATATCTCACATATTGCTTCTGTAATTCATGAGGACGGAATGCAATACCGTTATAACATTTTAAAAACAAACAAGCCTGCGGCATCGCCTGAATTAATTGAAAGGAGCGATTATAGAAGGAAATGGGCTTCTTTCGAGCTGCTGCGGCGTATAGAATGTGCAAACAACGAGAATAAAATTGAAACTAAAATATCGCCGCTGCGCGGAATTGGCTTTAGTTATACGTCTAACGAAACTATAAAAATATGCGCCTCCTGTATTGTTGAAATTGAAATCGATAATATAGACTGCGGCATAATTATAAAAGGTATATGGATTAGTTTTAAATCAGGAAAACTGAAAAATAAAAACCGCACACGCTCTATAATACTGCGTTCATTAAATTATTCAATCGGTTGGGTTACATCTGAAATAATAAAATACCATGACGGAAAAATAACAAATATATTTGATTTTATCGACTCTGTGCAGAATGTTGCAAATGCGGTAAACGCCGCTATATTTTTTGATGAAACCGGTGATGCGGTTGTTGATAGTGATTCAAATATTATAACAACAATTTTTAATATTTTTCCATCGTCTTATATCGAAGCAATATCACAGGCCGTTAATAATCACATAAAAAAAATTCCGTTGTCCACGATGGAAGTTTGGAATTATTTAAGAAAAGATACATCAGAGGATAACCATAATGACAATTAGTTTTATTTTAAACGGGGAAGATGAAATTATAAACGCCGATCCGTCACAGCGGTTAATTGACATTTTAAGAAATGAATTTCATCTCTGCGGCGCTAAATCAGGGTGTCTTGCGGGAAGATGCGGTGTTTGTTCGGTAATGTTTAACGGCGCCGTTTCACCTTCCTGTATAATTCCGGCATTCAGAATTAAAGCAAGCGAAATAATTACCATCGAAGGCTTTTCAAAAAATGATGAATACAAAGATATAATTCTGGGATTTAAAGAAGCGAATGTTGAAAATTGCGGTTACTGCGATGCGGGGAAAATATTAACGGCGGAATCATTACTGTCACAAAATAAGCTTCCGTCACGTAACGAAATAACCGCCGCGTTAGGCGGAATAAAATGCCGCTGCACTGAAGTTTCAAGTTTATGCGACGGTGTAATAGCGGCGGCGGTAATACGGCGGAGGCGTTTAAATGTCAGAAATAATTAGTCAGCTCTATTTCCCGAAAACTCTGAACGAATTCTTTTCCTCGTTGAACCGTAATTCGTTTTGTTCCATAATGCTGGATGGGGTCGCGCTTTTTCAGGATCAGCATACGCAAAAATTTGTTCTACCTAAAGCTATCATCACGCTTGAGAATATCGATGAACTACACCGGATAGACAGAACGGATCGATTTCTTGACATAGGCATTGCGGTAAATCTTAATCGGGTTTTAAACTTAAAAAACTTTGTGCCGTCAATTTTAAACGATGCCATAAAAAATATTGCGACACTCCCCATGCGTAATTTGATTACAATAGGCAGTTGTATATGCAGAAAAAAATTCTCGAGGTTTATTAACGCCGCAATGATTGCGCTTGACGCGCGCTATGAAATGCGATCTTCTACAAGCACGCGGTGGGTGCAGGCAGCAGATTTTATAAAAAATGAGGATGTCGGCTTCTTTTCAAATTCCGAAATATTCACACGTATCCGTCTGCCGCTTAATCAATGGGATTATTTCCTGTTCAAATCTTTAAAACCTTATCAGGAATCATCTGACAACTGCGGAATTATTGTTTTTTTGGCGCATATTCAAAATGATATTTTATCACAGGTTAGGATAGTTTTTTCCGGCAGCGCCATTATTTATGATAAAGATATTGAGTCCACCCTATCCGGCAAAAAACTGCCGCTTGATATAAAAGAAGCCTCCGGTTTTATTGACGAATGGAAAAAACATCTGGTAGCTGCCGACTTGTTTTTCCGCGATTGTTTGATTAACTTTATCGAATCGGCTATAATGCATTTTGTTGACTAAATTATGACAAAAACCTTTAAACTAAGCGCTTTTAAATCCACCGTCCATATTCAAAGCTCATTACCTTCATTAAACAACATTATTTCAGAATTAGGCGGCAGGGTGCGCGGAGTATTGTTAATTTGTGACGAAAACACCATAAACATCGCAAAAAACATTTCTTTAAACGGGCAGGTTAATATTTGCGTAATTAAAGCCGGTGAAACGGCAAAAACATGGGAATCTGTTGAATCAATACTTCGCAGCGCAAAAGAAGCCGGTATAGGGCGCGACGGGCTTTTCATTGGTGTTGGCGGCGGTGTAATAAGTGATATTGCCGCGTTTGCCGCCTCTGTTTTTATGCGTGGTGTTAATCTCGTCATAATTTCAACTACGTTGCTTGGCATGGCAGATGCCTCTTTAGGCGGAAAAACCGGAATAGACCTCTTTGATATAAAAAATATTGCAGGAACTTTTTATCCGGCATCCCTTATATATATGCCAATTTCAGTTTTAACAACATTACCTCTGCGTGAATGGAAATCCGGCATGGCGGAGATAATAAAAACTTTAATATTAAATAAAACCATTTACAAAAAGAATACGTATGAATGTTTGATCTCGATAAAAAAAGCAATATTTGACAACCAAACATTTCTAGATAACAATCATTCATCTTCCAGAGATAACAAGCCGGACGATTCCTTAATAAAAAATATTTCCAGCCTTATAAAAGAGTGTGTATTATACAAAGGCAGAATTACCGAAACAGATTTGTACGAAACAAAAGGTAAAAGGGCGCTGTTAAATCTTGGGCATACTTTCGGCCACGCCCTTGAAACATCCTGTGGTTTAGGCGTTATAACACACGGCGAAGCGGTTGCATGGGGCATAGTGCGTTCATGTGAATTAGGTGTACGGCTGGGCATTACAAGCATAAGGCAAAAGGATACTATTACAAATTGTATTGAACTATGTGGATACGAAACAAAAAAGGCACACCCTCTTATAAAAGATAATAAAACTTTTATAAATTCGCTGAATAATGACAAGAAGAAAAAGTCGGGGAACTTTAATTTTATAATACCGGTAAAAAAAGGAGTGGAAATTATCAATATAAAGCCTGAAGATATGGGTTTAATAGAAAATATAATTTTCGGAAAAACAAATGACTAAAAGGTGTTTCTTATTGTGTTTTACATTACTCTTAATCTCTGTAAGTTTGTTTCCAGAAGATTACGAAAACGAAATTTATCGTATACGTGATGTGTCATTTGATATTAAGGGAAAAACAAAGAGCTTTGCAATTCTTATTATTACAGAAATAAAAACAGGCGATATATTAAACGGAAAAGAAAAATTGGAAGAATACATTGCGGATAAAGAGCATCTCTTACTAAATAAAAGAATATTTAGTACCGCGTCGATTGAATATAATATTGATAGGGAAAATGAAACTATAAACGAAGATGACACCGCCACTATGCGGCGGGAGGTTAATACGAAAACCGCTATTCCGGTCGACCTAATTGTTCACACGGTGGATTCGGGGAATTTTATGTTGTTTCCCGAACCAAAATACAGTTCGGATTCCGGGCTTGAGCTGTCATTAAAAGCCATCCATTATAACTTTTTAGGAACAGGAAGTCCGTTAGAGGCGAAATTTGGCTATTTAGACCTTCTTTCAGATATTGGGGAATTTTCAAAGCAAAGTATTACCGCAGGCATGGAATCCAATATTCCTTTTATTGCCGCAGGTCTTATTTGGAATGTTAAATTTGATAACACGCTCAATTATTTTTTCGATGAACCTCTATCTTATAAAAATACAACCGGTATTTCCGTTAATATTCCGGTACTTTCATCTAAAATTACAGCGGGCTTTGACCAAAAAACATCAATACACGAACCTTATGACTTTGATGATGAAAAAATATTAAATAAATCAAATGTTAAAGATTTAATTTTCTTTTCCAGTGTACTTTTCGCAAAATGGAAAATTCCTACGGGAATAGAATTAAAATTTTTAGGGCCGCTTGTATACACACCATCCGTTGCTTCAACATTTAATTACGGCGCGCCGAATCAGGATTTTGGAATTCATACGGGAACAATACTTGATTTATCGCATACCCTTGGTTTTGATTCTATTAACTGGCAGGGAAATTTTAGAAAAGGATTCCGTATAACGGCTGAAAACAATAATTTTTATCATTTTTCTTTTTCAGAGTGGAATATTGATCTTGCCCTTACCGCAATAGGGCACTTTCAAATTACAGATTTTTTTGCTATTTCTTCAAGATTAAAATTTGAACAATGGTTTGACAAAGACGGGAAAGTTGAAATCCTGACACGCTTTAAAGCAGGCGAAATGTTAAGGGGTGTAAGTAATAAATCAATAAACGCTGATAACATACTTTCGTTAAATTTGAATTTTTATTTTCTGGTGCTAAAATTCAGGACAGACTACGTATTCAACCTATTAAAATTCAAATCTACAGAAAAGTTTAACGCGTATAACTTCAGATACATAAATTTTGATTTACATATCGGTCCAATATTTGACTTTGCGTTTATTAAGGGAAGTGTAATTAATAAATACCGGAACACAATACTTCCTTTGGATTGGAACTTTTTTGCTACGGCAGGTTTGGAAATTATTTTTTTACCTGAAGCTTTCCGCAGTATTTATTTACGATTCAGTTTTGGCTGGAATTTAAATTCAGCCTTTGAGCCTTATTCAACAGTATTCTCAAGCGATCCGGAGATATTTATGGGATTAGGCGCGTATTTCTAATTAAATTAAAGGATATAAAATATGGCAAATAAATTAGGTTTTGGTTTCTTTGTTTCAATAGCTTCAAAAATAAGAACATTGCTATCACGAAAGCAAAAATTTTATCTTTTAATACTATTTTTCTTAACTCTTTTACTTTCTGGTATTGAAACACTTGGCGTTTCAGTAATTATGCCGTTTATATCCATTGCATCAAACCCCGCGTTGATTGACACCGGAACTTATTTAAAATTTTTTACTTTATTTGGTTTTACATCAAGAAAAAGATTTATTTTTGCGTTTGGTGTTTTAATTGTTTTATTCTATATTTTACGGGCTGTATACAATATCGTATACACGTATGTGTTAAATAGATTTGCATTCGGCACCTACAGGCACATGGCACACACCATATACGGTAAATACCTCAACCTTCCATTCACCTTATACCTTAAAAAAAATTCCGCAGAATTAACTCAGTTGGTACAACAATGTCTGGCTGTTAGTAATCTAATTCTTTTTTCTTTACAGGTTTGTTCGGATCTAATAGTTGTAGTTATGCTGTATGTTTTTATGTTAGCAATTAATTGGTATATGACACTGGGATTAACTATAATATTAGCAGTTCTGGTATCTGTCATATTAAAAACTGTTATTAAACAAAATAAAAGTCAGGGAGCGAATGTTAATGTCGCTAATATGGGTATTTTTAAAGTTTTAAATGAAACTTTCGGTTCTTTTAAGATTATGCGCTTAAAAGGTATTGAAAAATACAATGAGAATAGATTTTCAGAATCAACACAGACTATCTCAAAAGCAATGACTTCACTCCAAACATTAACCATGATGCCGCGGTGTATACTTGAAAGCGCCGGTTTTTCATTACTTGTACTGTGTATATTATTTGTATTACTAAAATTAGGTTCTGCCGAAAGCATTGTTCCAATTATCTCAATGTATGCGTTATCCCTTTTTAGAATTTTACCGTCAATAAATAAAATGTTAGCAAATATAAATCAAATTTCATTTTATAGCACATCACTTGATGCTATATATAAAGAATATGACCAACCCATTGAAGTTGCAAATTCAGATGAAATTAAATTTGAAAAAGCACTGAAATTGGAGAATATAACATTCAAGTATGAGGAAAACCGTCCGGTATTAAACGGAATTTCTTTCAATGTTGAAAAAGGCGATAAAATAGGCATAACCGGCCCCAGCGGGGGCGGGAAATCAACTTTAATTGATATAATAATAGGTATGCAAATGCCGGAAACAGGCTCGCTGCTGGCTGATGATATTCCAATCACATTAAAAAATGTCAGAAGCTGGAGAAAGAAAATAGGCTATATACCGCAAAATATATATTTATTTGACAGCAACATAGCTGAAAATGTTGTTTTTGGATCTGTTTATAACGAAGACCGAATAATTAAAGTGTTAAAAATGGCAAATATTTGGGATTTCCTTTCAGAAAAATCGGGCATTAAAACTATGGTTGGCGAGGGCGGCGTACAATTAAGCGGCGGGCAAAAACAACGCATTGCAATTGCCAGAGCATTATACGACGATCCGGATATTCTTGTTCTTGACGAGGCAACTTCCGCGCTTGATAATGCAACCGAGGCAAAAATAATGGATGAGATTTATGATGTTGGCAGGGATAAAACATTGATAATTATCGCACATCGTTTAAGCACCTTGGAGCGGTGTAACAAACGCTTTATTGTTGAGCATGGAATTATTTATCAAAAATGAACTACCGCGCAGCAGAGCTATGCGGTATTAAACCAAATACACGGACAATAATTATTAGGAACATTTTATGAAAGTTGCTATAATACACTACTGGCTTGTGAATATGCGCGGCGGTGAGAAAATGCTGGAAAGCCTTTTGGAAATATTTCCGAATGCGGTAATTTACACACACGTTTACAATCCGCGGTATATAAGTGATAAAATTAAAACGCACAAAATAATTACATCAAAAATAAACCGCCTTCCGTTTGCATATAAATTGTATAAAATTTATATGCCATTAATGCCCGCTGCCCTTATTGATTTTGATTTGAAAGATTATGAGCTTATTATTTCCAGCGAAGCGGGGCCGGTAAAAGGAGTGCTTCCCTCTGTAGACGCTTATCATCTCTGTTATTGTCATAGTCCTATGCGGTATGTATGGGATATGTATCATACATACCATAAAGGAGCTTCCTTCGTAAAGCGGTTTTTTATGAAATTACTAATACCGGGTTTGCGGGTATGGGACATTACATCGGCAAACCTTGTTGATAGATTTGTAACAAATTCAAGTTATTCTGCAAAACGGATTATGCGGTATTACAGGCGTGCGGCGGAAGTTGTTTACGGCCCCTGCGACATCCGGAGATTTATCCTGCGGGAAAGGGATCCGAAAGATTTTTACTTATTTTTCGGGCAACTTGTGGAAAACAAGGGGCTTAATACCGCCATTGAAGCCTGCTTGAAAACGCAAAGGAAATTGGTTATTGCCGGAGGAGGCGCGGAAAAAAAACTTGTCCGGCGGTATAAGAAACACAAGCTAATTTCATTTGCCGGACGTGTCGGCGATGAACAGGCTGAAGTGCTGTTTTCGCAAAGTATGGCCCTGCTTTTCCCCGGGGTTGAGGACATGGGGCTTATACCCATCGAGGCCAATGCCGCCGGATGCCCTGTAATCGCACTAAAAAAAGGC
>BOBI01000058.1 GCA_026002305.1 Spirochaetia bacterium | reverse complement strand
GCAAAGGCAATCTATAAAATGCGTATCAGAGGCGAATGGCACCGTAGCGAAATACCAGCCCGGGTCCTTAAAATTTTTGAAAAAATCGGTATAGACTACCTAAAATAAGCGGAGTTAGGGTTTAAATGATTTTAACGGAAAAATCGTCGGACTTGGTTCCAAAGGCGCCGCCATGGACTCAATTTTTAGGGAATTCTTTAAGGCACAGAACATTAACCCCAAACAAATACACAATGACGGCCACGGCGCAACGGCAACCGCGCTTTCAAACGGCGTTATAGACGCGGCGCTCCTGTTTAGCTACCCGCCGTTTGCCGCTATCGCCGAGCTTGAAAGCTCCAAACAGCTCTATTTCGTGCCCCTCTCCGATAGCGAAATAGGCGCCCTTACCGCCACCTACCCGTTTTACAGCAAGGACGCCATGCCCGCCGGTTCCTACAAAGCCGTAACCCATGATGTCCCCGGCGTTTCCGAATGGAATATGCTCGTTACCAGCTCCGATGTTCCCGCCGATCAGGTTTACCTGATAGTCAAAACCCTCTACGAAAACATCGACGACATGATAGCGATTCACTCAAGCTCCAAATACATGACGCCAGATAACGCCGTCAAGTTTAACATCCCCCTGCACCCCGGCGCGGTTCGCTACTTAAAAGAAAAAGGCATCAATGTACCGGCAAACCTGATTCCGCCGGAATACAAGTAGGTGAACACCTTATACATGAGCTAAAAGACTTTGACTAAAAAGCCATTTTGCCAAACGGGCAAAATGGCATAACAATTTGGCGGTTTATGCCAATTCATTTTATATTTCCCACACAGGTATAGAAATAACATCTCTGGTTATGGGTATGCGCTCTTTTTGTAAACATACTACAGCGCCTAATCCTGTTGTCTTACCTAGTTTTTCCAAAACACGAAAGTTCTTAAAATCAAAGGCTTGCGGATTTGATGTTTTTTTTACTTCGATAGGATATAGTGTCATATTCTTTTCGATAATAAAATCTATTTCTTTTTGATCATCATCACGGTAAAAATAAATCAGGGGATTCTCGCCGTTATGCCAATAACTTTTTAGTATTTCCCCAAACACATAGGTTTCTAGTATAGCACCATCCATAGCGCCATTCATAAGAGTTTCCGGCGATTCCCATCGTGTTAAATATGAGCAAAGCCCGGTATCCAAGAAATACAGTTTTGGTGTTTTGATTAGACGTTTTGTAACATTTAAATAGTATGGTTGTAACAAATATACTAAACCGGATCGCTCTAAAATACCCATCCATGTTTGCGCAGTCTTTAGATCGATACCTATATCGCGTGCAAGAGAAGCATAATTTATAAGACTGCCTGTTCTTGCCGCACACGCGACAATAAAATTATAAAATTGAAGCGGCTTTGATATGTTATAAAAATCTTTAACATCACGTTCAATATAAGATTGAATATATGAATTGAAGTACACCTCGCGGCTTAATTTTTTGTTTAAGACAGGTTCAGGAAAAGAACCTTCCCATATCCTTTTGTAAACGTTTGCTGGTGTTATTTGTGGTATAATTTGAGTTTTTGTTAATTTCATTTTTGGCAAAAATAATTTGCTGCTGGATGCTAAAGAACATTTCTCACGATAAGAAAGCCCCAATAAATCTATAATTGCAACCCGTCCTGCCAATGATTCTTGTACGTTTTGCATAAGTATAAATCTTTGCGAACCTGTTAGCCAGAAGGATCCAGTTTTTGTTGGATGTGTATCTACATATATTTTTATAAAAGGAAATAATTCAGGAGCATATTGTACCTCATCAATTATTATTGGAGGCGGATTTTGTTGTAAGAATAATTCCGGATCGTTTTTTGCAAGGGTACGTAATTTTATATTATCAAGGGTAATATATTTGCGTGAGGGTTCCGCTATTCCGCTTAACAATGTTGATTTTCCAACTTGCCTCTGCCCTTCTAAAAGAACAATTTTAAAAGCCCCGGAAACTTTTTTTATATGATTTTTCATTGTTCTTTCAAGCATTTTTTAATTTTCCTTTAATTGCCCCATAAAAAATCCGTGCAGAATGGAATGCAATTCCATTCTGCACGGATTTATAAGGAATATCAAGAGTGATATTCCTTATGTTCCAGCCGGTGCGCCCAAATGCTACTTTTTATATACATCAAGCATTTTTTGTGCTTCGTTCTTGTCCGCCCGCCTAGTCCTTACAATCTGCATACCCCAGTAAAGGGCGGCGAATAACAGCCAACCGGCGGCTGAGAATAAAAGGCTGCTCTGTATGGCGCTTACGATGACGACGCAGTAGAGCAGGCGCTCGGTAGCGGTGATTTTTTGTTCGGTGTAGCCCTGCACAGCAATGGCGGCGGAGAGACAGACTACAAACGCGGAAATCCATGTTATCAGAGTGAGGAAATCGAAGCCGAAGTGCAAATAATCGGGGTTTAGGGCGAAGGTAAAGGGCAGTGCGAAACCGGCGAGGCCTAATTTCACTGCGGTAAGGCCTATCTTCATGGCATTTTCTCCGGCGATGCCGCTGGCGGCGTAACTTGCAACGGCCACCGGTGGCGTGATTGCGGAAATTGAAGCAAAATAGAACAGGAAAAGATGCGCGCTGACTACCGGAATGCCCAATTTGATAAGTGCCGGAGCAATGGCGGTAGCGCACACTATGTAAGCCGCCACCGCCGGTAGTCCCATGCCAAGTATCAGGCAGATTATCATGGCAAAAATCAGGCTTATCACTATGCCGCTGCCGCTTAACTGAATTAAAAAGTTTGAGAATTTTAGTCCCAGCCCCGTGAGTGCGAACATTCCGACAACAATTCCGGAGCAGGCGCAGGCGGAAATTACCTGAACGCTGCTTTTTCCGGCGTTATCAAAGCCTTTAAGAAGGCGCTTAAAATCCATGCGGTCGGTCTTGCTCAACGCCCCGCAGGTTAGTAGTGCCGCCCCCGAGTAAATGACGGCGTTCATCGGGGTGGTACGCACGACTATAAGTAAAAAAAGCAGGCAGATCAGCGGGAAAAACAGTTTAAAACCACCCAGAAGGGTCTTTTTTAAAGACGGCATTTCCATACCGGCAATGCCCGTAAAGCCGCGCTTTACCGATTCAAGGTCTACAATTTTAAACAACGTTATGTAGTACATAAGCGCGGGTAACAATGCGGCAAGGCAGAATGCGCCGTAGGAAATGCCTGTTATGTCGGCAAGGACGAAGGCGGCGGCGCCCATAATCGGCGGCATCATCTGGCCGCCTGTGGAGGCAACCGCTTCAACGGCGCCGGCAAAGCGGGGTGGGTAGCCCTGCCGTTTCATAAGCGGTATGGTAAACGAGCCTGTGGACATTACGTTAGCCGCGGCGCTGCCTGAAATACTGCCGAAAAGGGCGCTTGCCACAACAGCCATTTTCGCGGGCCCGCCGCGTTTTTTGCCGGTTAGCCTTATCGCAAGGTCTTGAAAAATCTTGTCCGCGCCGGACACATTCAAAAATGCGGCAAACATCAAAAAAAGATAAATATTCGATGCGGAAACCCCAATCTGGGAACCGAAAATCCCCTGATCGCTAAAAATTGTCGCGGCTATCCTTGTAATTTTATAGCCGCGGTGCCCCAAAATCCCCGGCAGCCGCCCGCCAAAAAGCGCATACAACACCGTAATTACCGCAATAATAGGCAGCGTCCACCCAAGCGTCCGCCGCGCAGCCTCCAACACAAGCAGCGTGGCGATAATGCCAACCACTTTGAAAAACGCCGTCTGCGAAGCCGTCTGCATCATTACAACATAAAGGTCGTAATTGAGAATCACAGAAAGCCCCACAAACAAGCTTGTGCAAATTAAAAACCAGTCCAGCGCCGGTGCTGCCGGAGGCGCATTCTTTTTCACCGGCTTATGCAGAAAAATCAGCATAAGCCCCAACATCAGGTGCCACGCAAAAAACTTAATACTCTCCATCTGCAGCACCGTAAACTGCCCGATATGCAACAGCCCTGTAAAAACGGCAAGCGCTATGGAAAAGTATTTTTTAAAATCGGTATATGTTATTTTTTTCATTGTCATTTTTGTGTAAACAGCATATCACTATGATTGCGGTTCATTCAACAAATGCGCAATCGCAAAAATTGCAGGAGCTATTTCAAATTGCCTAATTTCGGAAGGGACTCAAGTTTAGAATTGCTATCTTTTTTGACACTCACCTTGACACTGAAAAAAGAATACATTTAAAATACCATTACCCTATTAAATCAATGGGCATTATAGGAATATATTTGGAGGTGAGTTTATGAAAAAAAATGCGGCTTTTAGAGCGATTTTGGTGTTTGCTTTTACGGTGGTACTGCTTGCACTTGGCGCTTGCCAAAAGAAACAGGAGTCGAAAGGTCTTGGAAAGTTGCTTGTCGGATTCGCACCCGGTGCAAGCTCAACCCTGCCTATTTTAGCCTTGGAACAGGGTTATTACGAAAAAAATGGCGTTGACATTGAATTTGTGCCGTTTTCCAACTCGGCGGACGGGCTTGCGGCGCTTCAGGTTGGAAAAGTTGATGTTGGCGTTTCCTTTGGAACATCAGCGCCGCTTACCTTGGCAAGCAAAGGGGCGGAATTTGTGATTATCGCCGGTAATCAGACCGGAGGGCACCCGATTTTTACAAAAAAAGAAAACGAGGCACGGTATAAGGATATTAACGGTTTTAAAGGAAAGGTTGTCGGAACACCCAGACTTTACACTTCGGATGTTGTGTGGCGCGGCGCTCTATACCAAGCCGGAATTGATGCCGGAAAAGACCTTACCATTGTTGAATTCAAGCGTCCGGTTGACGTGCTGGAAGCGGTAAAAAGCGGCAAAATTGATGTAGGCATTGGCTCTACCCTTATCACCGCATCGGTTTATGACGCAGGCCTTGCCGTTCCTCTGTTTACCAATGATATTATGCCGGATCACCCCTGCTGCCGTGTGATAACAACGAAAAAAGTTCTTGCGGCCAATAGACCGGCTCTGGTAGCGTTTATCGAATCTCTATTGTTGGCAGAGGAAAAATTCAGGGAAGACCCCGAATCGGTAATTGCGGCCAATGTTCACCAGCAGAACATGACAGAGGAGTACGCGCGTCAAACATCGCTTGAACCTCATGTTCAGTTTTTTATCGACCCGAACACCAATGCTGTTGTGTCTATGTTTCAATACATGAAAGATACCGAATATTTAGACCCGGGTCTTAGTCTCGATCCTTATACACTAATCGACACCTCGCTATACCGGGATGCCTTAAAATCACTTGAAAAGAAAGCCCCGTCCAAATATTGGACACAGCTTAATCAGCGTTTTAAGGACTGGAATTCATAAAACTGTGCCGTCATACATCGAAATAAACAATATTGTTTTTAGCTACGATGAGGCGATAACGCTCGACCATGTTAGCCTTTCGATTGAACATGGCGAGTTTGTCGCAATCATAGGACCATCCGGCTGCGGTAAGAGCACCCTGCTGCGGCTTTTGGCCGGACTTATATTCCCGAAAGAAGGCTCTATAACTGTAGAGGTAAGCCCCGTTACAGGACCGGGATTGGACAGAGCGGTGGTGTTTCAGGATTACAGCCTTTTCCCATGGATGACCTGCCGCGAAAACGTGATTTTGGCACTTGAACAGGCCGGCTTGGGGAAATCGAAACATGAACGTATTCATATCGCGGAAGAATACCTTGAATTGGTAGGGCTCTGCGGAGACGGCGCCAAGATGCCCGGCGAGCTTTCTGGCGGTATGCGGCAGCGGACGGCAATTGCCCGCGCCCTTGCCCAGAACGCGCCGATTTTGTTGATGGACGAGCCTTTCGGCGCGCTCGACGAAATAACCCGCGCCAATCAGCAGGATGCCCTGCTTCAGCTGCGGCAGTCCGGCGGCGCGACCGGTAAAACGGTTTTTTTTGTTACCCACGATGTCGAAGAAGCCCTGATTTTAGGCGACCGCGTTATTGTTATGGGCGCGCGCCCCGGGCGCATTGTTTTTGAGTTAAAGGTTGAACTTCACAGGCCCCGTTCGCATAGTACCGCCCTTAACGATGAGAATTTTATTGAACAGCGCAATATTCTGTTAAAGGAGCTAAATACTGTGGTAAATGAACATATTGAAAAATCAATTTTTGTTGTTGACGGGGCTGGAATATGAGAAAATCAGAAAAACCCGGAAGTACGCCAAATTATATCGGTTCGGCTTTGATCTTTGTCGGTTTATTTGCTATTTACGGCATTATAACCGGTGCAAAACTTGCCGATCCGGTTATTTTCCCAAATTTGTTAAAAGTTTTAAAAGCCGGTGTAAAATCGGCGCATCTTTTGGGGCGCGGCTGCCTGTTTTCACTTAGGTTATTAGCCCCGGCCTTTACCCTTGCTGTTATATTAGGCATAGGTCTTGGAACCTTTATCGCGTTACACGACAAGTTAAAAGCCCTTGTTATGCCGGTGGTATACGCCCTAAACCCGATTCCGCCCACCATGCTGATCCCCTACGCCATCGCAATTTTCCCCACATTTTGGCTGTCATCGGCATCAATCATCTGTCTTGGCGTATTTTGGCCTGTTCTGCGGGCCACGATAAACGGCATCGCTTTTTTAGAACCCCGCTGGATCGACAATGCACGCTGCCTTAACTTAAGCGGCGCAAAACTGGTGTTCAAAATTATACTGCCGGGCGCCATGCCGTCAATTTTTGCCGGAATTGAATCCGGCCTTATTTTAAGTTTCATTTTACTTACCGTCGGCGAAATTTTCGGCGCACGGGCGGGGTTGGGCTTCTTTATACAATACTACGCCGATTTTGCCGAATACGACCGCGTTGTCGCCGGTATTATCGCGCTCAGTTTGGTGGTAAGCGCGCTCATGGTTATTTTCGGGCGCGTCAAAGCAAGAACGCTTTTTTGGACCAAGAAAAGATAGGAGGAAATATGTCTTATGATGATAAATTGACTGAAGAAGTAAAAAAATACGCCGCAGGGCTAGGCTCATGTTTAACCGGAATTGCCAACGCCGGTGTTTTGAACGAGGCGCTGGTAGAAGGCTTTCGCCCTGAAGACGTGCTGCCCGGCTGTAAATCGCTTGTGGTAATGTCGCTGCACATACCGGACGGCTCGCTGGAAATACTCAGGCGTGGAAAATCACGGTATAGCTATAACCTTTTCGGCTATGCCTACATTAACCGCGAACTTGATTTTCTGATATACCGGATGTCGTGTTTTCTTGAAAGCCAGGGCTATGCCACTACGCCGATACCTGCCCGTGGCGCGGCAATAGGGGCGGCAAAAAAAGGCTACGGTATGATCTCCTACCGGCACTGCGCCGTTGCGGCGGGGCTTGCCTCGTTCGGCTTAAGCGGCATCGCCCTAAGCCCCGAATACGGCAGCAGGCAGCGTTTTGTCGCCGTGCCCACCACCGCCCCGCTTCGTCCGGCAGAACGCCTCCTAGACCAAAAAGAAGTCTGCGACGGCTGCCTTGAATGTATCGGGCACTGTCCGGCGGGCGCAATAAGTTTAAACCCGCCTCACGAATGTAAGATGAGGGGTAAAACCTTCCGTTATGCGCGAAGTGACTACGACAAGTGCATCCATGTATCGCGCGGCTTGAGTACCAAGGCATGGAAAGGCGCGCCGTTTAACCCCAAAGTTGACGTGCCCTTTGTCGAAAATCCTTCGGGGGATCTGTTATACGATCAGCTTTGGAATAAACGGGACGGCGCACTCCGTGTAAGCGAGGCTGCCGAGGCCACTTATGGCGCTACTATTTGCGGCCGCTGCATGGCCTTCTGCACGGCCGGACACAATGCCATGAAACGCCGTCTGCGTCCCGATCAACAAGAAACCGGCTGGACCGACGACTTGGGCTTTTCCCGCGACGGCACCCTCAAACCCCTGCCAACCGAAGCTAAACCACTTGGAAAGGAGCTCTTGGGGATTTAATGTGTCAATGACGCGCGAAAACTTAGCCCCCCAAAGCCCTAAATTCTTGCTGGAAAGGATCACCCCCTGACTTGGCAACGCGTACCGCGTTCTGCCTCATTACAAAAGTAATTTTCCGGCATGGATGTCTCATAGGAGGCTGCTATAAGCTCTGCCACCGCACCTTCTTTCGTGTCCATGCGTCAATTGCGATACGGGCATTCTCTTGATTTTGCTTTGAGAGCTTTCTATAGTTTGCCAGCATGATTCGCTCCTCGCCGGATAACGCATCGGACTCAGTCCCGCCAACCAGAAATTCCACGCTTGTATTTAAAAGTTTTGCTATCTCTACAGCCTCTCTTGCATCGGGGTAAGTTTTACGGGTAAACCATATTGTCTAAAGTAGATGCACAGGAAGGGCCTGAAAATTTAATTTATTTGAACCTTGGATACACATTAAATCCATTAATTACAGGCTTAATTGGTGGTGGTTATGGCTTTGGATTCGGTGTTGATTTTGAAAAATACATAACAAATTATTTTACAATTGGCGGATCGGTTGGATTTATGTATTCAACTTTTGATTTTGAAGGTTCAAACCTTGATTTTTTATCAGTTGATGTAATACCGCAATGGCGATTATACCCAATAGGAACTGCAACAAAAGGTTTTTTTCTAGCGGCAAAGACCGGATATGAATTTGTTCTTATAAAATATAAATCAGTTGATGCAGTTAGTCACATATTTAAATTAGCGCCTTTACTCGGGTACAAATTTATTTTTGGAGATTCCTTTTTGCTTGAAATTTCAGCCGGTTGGGAATTTGATTTTGGTGCAATAAACTTACCAAGTGATATTAACTATAAATATAATTCTAATGGTTTTATATTCGCTATAGCTTTTGGCTGGGGCTGGGATTAACATTTCTTACATGGACTAACAAGGCTGTTGCAATGACATTGTAAAATATTTTCCCTGTCATACCAGATAGCATAGCGAATTATTTACAAACTTTGAATTACCGGCAAAAGACCTTTACACTTCGCAAAAACTGTGCTAATGTACCAATGATGATGCATATTTCTGAAAGCAACCAGTGGCAAAAAATTGTTTCCGTAAATTACATAAGTGAACCTCGCAAGATCGGTAATATAGCTACCCTCGTGCGGTCTCTTTATAGTAGCACACCAGCTTACTTAGAAACTCATTTTCAACATCTCATTTTTGTTGCCTTTTAGCGGTTTTTTCTCAAGGCTTAAAGGCTCACGTCTTTTTTACACAGGGCTTTTTGCATATATATGCGGGCAAGGAGAATTACGATGGAACAAAAAATTATTGAAAGAGCCGCTGAAATTGTTTCGGCAACAAGATTGAACTGTGTTTTGGCACTTATTGATTTAGACGGTTATCCATCAGCAACTACAAAAACAGTTTCAAAAGCAGATGGTATTAAATGGATGACATTCTGCACCGGGAATAACAAAATCAAAATGATAAATCAATGTGATCATGCGAGTGTTTGTTTTACCTCATCAGATCCTTTGTATAATATTACACTGGTAGGTAAAATTGAAGTGATAACTGATTTAGAAATAAAAAAAGAAATGTGGTATAATGGAATGGAAAACCATTTCAACGGACCGGAAGATCCAAATTATTGCGTTTTGAAATTTACAACGGAGAGATATAATTTATTTGTTGATTTGAAAGGAACTATAGGGGTATTATAATATATATAGTATTCTTTAAGAATTAAAAGAAAAAAATATATAAAACAAGCTAAAACGGCACATAACATACGCCATACGCCATTTTTCCTAAAATTTTGTTAAAAACACTTGATAAATACGTATCAGTTTTGATATAATGGATACGTATGGAGGTCGATATGGAGGCAAAATTAACGCTGAAACTGGATAAAACGGCTATTGATTCGGCAAAAAGGTATGCTGAACGGCATAACCGGAGTCTTTCAAGGATCGTTGAGGGTTATTTTAGGAATCTTTCTTCAGAATTTATCTACCCAAAAAAACATTCTCCCCTGGTTGAGAGTTTGACCGGGGTTTTATCCGAGGACGATCTGGAGAAATTTGCCCAAGAAGATGAACGAGCACGTTACATATTAAGAAAAGAAATATGAACAAAAAAATATTTATTGATTCAGATATTATACTCGATGTATTGGCCGAGAGGGAAATGTTTTATGAACCTGCGGCGGAAATATTTGATTTAGGGAGTACAAAAAAGCTGGAATTATATACAACGGCTGTTGTACTGGCTAATGTTTTCTACTTTTTTCGGAAAAAATATGGAATAGAAAAATCGAAAGGATTATTAAAGAAATTACGGAGTATAATAAAAGTATTGCCAATAGATGAAGCAATGGTAGATAGTACATTGGAATCAAAATTTGGTGATTTTGAAGATGGGCTCCAATATTTTTCCGCAAAAGAAAAGAGAATACCGATAATACTTACACGGAATATAAAAGATTATAAAGAAAAAGATGTAATAGCACAAACGGCAGAAGAATATTTAAGAATAAATCAGAATATTTTATTATTGGAAGAAGAAAGTAAAAATACTTAAGAATAATGGTAGAAACTAGCAAAAAATATGCGTTTTTGTTCCCCGGACAGGGGGCGCAGTATCAGGGAATGGCGCTGGATTTTCTGGAAACGGGTAGTGTTGCCGTCAAGACTCTGTTTGACACCTCTAGCAAGATTATCGGCAGGGACATGGCCGCCTTGTTGCGCGATAGCGATAGCGGGACTCTTATGCGCACCGATGTCTCCCAGCCTGCTATAACACTGGCGAATCTTGCTGCCGCCGCATTTTTGGCTGAGGAAGGCGTGCGCCCCGCGTGTGTTGCAGGCTTTAGCCTTGGCGAATACGCCGCCCTAGCCGTAGCGGGTGTAATTTCCTTGGAAGATTGCTTTCGTTTGGTAAAGGCGCGCGGAATTTTTATGCAGGAAGCTGCGGATGCTTTAGGCGGGGGGCACGCCCCCCTCGCTCCCAACCTGCGGTTGTCCGCTACCCCCCAAGCGGGGGACACCCCCGCAACACCCCCGCCGGGAATGGCTGCCGTTATCGGCTTGCCGCCGGATACGGTAGAGGCGTTAATCGCCGAATGGACGCGGGCGGGCCTAGAGGACTTGTACGCCGCAAACATCAACTCGCCAAGGCAGGTGGTAATTTCAGGAACCGCCTGCGCCCTAGCAGAAGCGGAAACGCGGTTTAAAGAAGCCGGGGCAAGGCGGGTTTTAAGGCTGCAAGTTGCAGGGCCTTTTCATTCACCGTTAATTGCCGATGCGGCTCTAAAATTTAAGCCTGTGCTGGAATCTACAGTCTTTAAAACACCGGCGATTCCGCTTTTTTCCAATGTAACCGGTAAAAAAGTTACAAGCGGTGATGAAGCAAAAAAACTCGCCCTTGAACAAATAACAAGCCCTGTTCGCTGGACAGACGAGGAACAGGCTCTAAGCGAGTCGGGCGGCTTTGACGCTATTTTGGAGACGGGACCTGGCAATGTGTTGCAGGGCTTGTGGAAAGATTCAGGCAGTACAATACCGGCACTTGCGGCTGGGACAGTGGAAAGTATCAGGATTATAAAATGATTTTGAATAGTAAAAAAGCCTTAGTAACAGGCGCTTCGCGTGGGATCGGACGCTCTATTGCACAGAGATTTCTGGCAGAGGGGTGCGAGGTTTGGGGGCTGGTTACCAAAGAACCTGCAGATTTGACGGAATGGATAGAAAAATCCGGCGGCAACCCGCACTGGATTAGCGCCGATTTAGGAAAACTGGACGGGGTAGAGGCTGTTATCGAAGCGGCGCAGAAAGAATCGGGCGGCTTTGATGTGCTGGTGAACAATGCGGGGTTTACCCGCGACGGACTTTCTTTTGGCACAAAGTAAAAGGTATCAACCACGAAATTCGCGAAAAATACCGTAATTTATTGTCCGTGCGGTTTAATACCGTCTGCACGCTACGCACCTGCTTGCGTGCGATTGCTCTGCGGCGGTGTAGTTCATCATTCTTTTTCGTGGTTTTTCTTCAAATTCAGAATTGCTAGTGAGTACGGACAACTGTCTTGACACAAAGGGCAAAAATAGGGTATATGTACAAAAATACGCGGGAATAGCTCAGTGGTAGAGCGCGACCTTGCCAAGGTCGATGTCGCGGGTCCGACTCCCGTTTCCCGCTTTAATTACTGTTAATATCATTTATTTTCAAAAACGAGGAATATTGTGGCAGTTGAAAAAGTTGAAAGAAAAATTGAAAATCTTGAAAAATCGTCCGTAAAACTTACATGGACAATCAAAAATGAGGACTTAAAGCAAAAATACACCGAAATAGTTGGTGATTTTGCTAAAACTGTTCAGATAAAGGGTTTTCGCAAGGGTAAAG
>BOBI01000057.1 GCA_026002305.1 Spirochaetia bacterium | reverse complement strand
ATCGCCATCTCAATATACAGCGGAAATAACGCTGGAAAATGGCTCCCCCGACACGGTTGTTTTGCAAGGGAACGCAGGGTACACCATTACACCAAGTGATGTTGGTAAATTTACCCGGACAACATCAGGCAGCGCCGACTTTGTTTATGACGCCTCAAATTACGGACAGGGAAAAGTTCCCGTGTCCGCAACGCCAACACCTACACCGACACCGACGTCTACCCCAACACCAACACCGTCGGGTACACCCACATCTACACCGTCGAGTTCGCCTACACCAACTCCAACACCCACTCCAACGGCGCCCGCAACGGTAATGGTAACCATACCCGCCGGAACCGTAGACATAACACTAGGAACACCAGGCAGCGGTGTATTCATAGCGGGCCGTACCAGCGTGCAAAACATAGCCGCATTTAAAATTGCCGCCTACGAAACCACATGGAGCTTGTGGCAAGAGGTATACAACTGGGCAACAGACAACGGTTACATATTTGCACGCACGGGTGTAGAAGGACACGGAACGACCGGAACCGGCGCGGCGGGGGCCGTAAACAAGACGCTCCGTCCTGTAACCATGGTAAACTGGCGGGACGCTATTGTATGGTGCAACGCCTATAGCGAAATGAGCGGCAAAACACCTGTGTATTATCAAGATACTGCCTATCAAATAATCCTAAAAAATTCTACAAACGCAAACGGAACCTATGTGGATGCCGCGGAAGTTAATACATTAGCAAACGGTTACCGTCTGCCAACCGAAGCGGAGTGGGAATATGCGGCTCGCGGCGGTGATCAAAGCAATACACAGTGGGGTTACACGTATTCGGGCAGTGAAACCATAGGCAATGTAGCATGGTATTTCTATAATTCTGGCAACATTGCAGCAAGCGATCCCGACTTTGGCGCGCATCCTGTAGGAACAAAAATGGCAAACGGAAAAGGACTATTCGATATGTCGGGCAATGTATGGGAATGGTGCTGGGACCGGTATCAAGACTATATCTATGATTCAACTCCTGCAATGGGGCCAGCTTCAGGTTCGAACCGCGTTAATCGCGGAGGCAGCTGGAACTACGATGCTTCCTACTGCGGGGTTGCGCACCGTAGCGGCTACCTTCCCGGCGGCGCGTACAACAATATTGGGTTCCGTATTGTGTGCCCCTAGAACAGCAAAAAATTTCGGGGACTGTTCGCGGCGCAGGCATCAAGCCGTAGCGAGGATACAGTCCCCGTTCAGATAGAAAAAATCTTTTTCTTTTTCGTGTGTTTCATGACTTTTTCGTGGTTTTTCTTCAAAATGAGAATTTCTGACGAATGAAGAAGGCGGAACACCCGCCTTACACACATATCGAAAAAATGGTAAGTTTTTAAGGTGAGGTCTATTGCCCGTTTGTTGGCTTTTTTTAGTTTGTTCTTTATAGTCACGTTTATTTTGTCGGTTGGGATTGGTTTTTTGCTTCTCTGGATCGAGACGGTGCGCTCTGTGCCGGTGCCGGCGGGTATGAGGCTGGACGAAATAGTTTCCATGATAGGGTGGACGCTGCCTTGGACGCTGTATTTGACGATAATTTTTTCGATGAATTACGCTTGGCGCGTTAAATCACAAGTCATGGTAAGTTGTTTTTTTGTGGTTATGCTATCTGTGGTATTTACCTTTGGCGTATCCAAAGGGTTTGAAAACGCCAGGCTAATGGCTTCGCCGCCGCTTTTGATACACGAAAAAACGCTGGGTAGAAAAGGCATGATTTTACACCGTGCGGATACGTCGATGGTACTGTTGGACTCACCTTCGCTTGAAACAGGCAGCCGCGTGGTTTCCTTACCTAAAAAGCCGCTTATCTATCAAAATCTGCCTTTGGCAGCCGATGGGGAGCTGATTAAAGCGCCGCCTGTGCCGTTTATGACCCGTTTTGACGGGATTATTAACGATGTGATTATAGATTTCAGTATCAGCGCCAAAACAATAAGGCAGCGCTACGATTCCGGTCTTATTCCATTTTTTACATTGGGTATAGCTCTCGCTCTTTTTTTAACCGCTACAGGCCTTATTTCACAGATTGGGCAATGGCCGCTTGCAAATGTTTTTTTAGGATTACTTCTTTTTAGGGGAATTCTTGCCTTTGATGTTTTCCTTAACATGAAGGAAATACAAGAATATTTGAACGATTTTTTTCTGGGCGCGCTTCCTATAGAATATATAAGCCCGCTTATTTATTCATGTGCTGCTTTTTTATTGTTTTTTTATATGCTACTGTTTTCGATAGCGCAAGAGAGGAAAAATAATGGCTAGAAGATCCCGCCTGCCGGGCTTCTTTTCCCCTGCCGGTATGTGCATTTATTATCCAATCCTGGTTTTTCTGGTTGTTTTTGCCTTTAGAATGATAATACCGGGCGGCGAGAAAAATATTTTACCCGTTTTTTATATAGGAAACCGTTTTTCACGCGCCGTAATTGATTACTGCCGCCTTTTTCCGGCGGTTTTCTTATCGGCCATGGTGCTTCCTTTCGGAATTAAACAAAAAAACGAAATTAAATATAAGCGGTTTTCCGCCGAATTCCTTACAATGCTGCGGCCTCAAATTATTTCCGCCATTATAGCAACGGTTTTTTACGGAGCGCTGTTTTTATTGGCGCGCCCTATCGCGGTGGATTATCAGGTTAGTATTGATATCCAGAGCAAACTTTTTAATACCTCAAAGTCAAGAATCACCATTTTCATACAACGAGAGGAATGGACACAGGCCGCTCACTTTTTGGCTCTTTGCCAGCGAATATGGAAGTCAAACCCCGATCTTGTCCCTTTGGAAGAACAGGTTAGCACAGGCCTTGAATACTCCACCTATGCGCGTGTCAGGGAGCCTATAAACGCGGCAGATGCCCCGCGCGGTATTCCGGGGCAAAAAAAGCCGGTAAACGCCGCGGAAGCCCTGCTTTTGGCGGAAAAAGCCTACAACGAAGGCCGCTACTACGATTCGCACTGGCTTGCGTTTGTTGCCGATGAAATCGCACCGGCGGGTAGCAGCGAAAAGCGGCTGGCGGCAACGGCCTCGAGCAAGGCGTGGAATGCTATATCCCGTTTGGAGGAAAGCGCATCCGAAAAACAAAACAGGGAAATCTTCCTGGAAAAACGGCAAGGGTACGAGGCGATGAACAACATGGACTGGATCCGCGCCTACTATATTTTTAACGGTATGAGTACGCGGGTGCCGGATGACCCTGATGTGCAGAATTTTCTTGTTATGAGCAGGGAAGGCTTGCAGGAAGCGGCTTTTTTTCTTGACGAAATAGAAGGTCATTCGGGAAATAATTTAACCGGTATTGTTTTTTCAGTACCCTTATGGGAAACACGGGGACGTCTTGTTATGCGCATCGAAGATTTTTCCACCACCGCCGACTATTCCTATGGCAAGGGGCTGGAAATCGTGGCGTTTAACGAAAATAGCGCCCCGCTTTTTGCTGTTTCCGCACCCTATATAAAAATAACCCCGCTGGCTATGACCGGTACAAACCGCACGCTGATCTACCTTCACGCACTGGATCGCAATGATGCCGGTAAAGAATGGAAACCGGTGTGGTCGGGCGATACCTCGGCGCTTGCCGGGGATATGCAGATACTTTTGGATATGCCATACAGTGATTTTTTGCTTGCTTCGGTAGCAAAAGTCAATGACGGCTTTTACCTGCGCGATCTGTGGAACGCGGCAAAACAACTGGATAACTACGGCTATGTGCCGGAAGTGTTTCAAGCGGAAATGATCCATTCGATTATAGAACCGCTTTTATTTTTGCCGCTTGCGGTATTGGGTATTATTATAGGCTGGCGTTTCCGCACGATAGGCCGCGCGCGGTTTATTTTTGCGCCGATGTTTGTGATGCTGCCGGTGGTTTTTTATGTTTTTTCAGGATTCATAAGCCATATTTTTAATAGCATTGGCATTTGTCTCGTAATATCGGCAGGGTTTACCACCGCCGCCATTATCAGTGTGTGTGCTGCCGTGGGTTTGTTTTTGCTCTCTCTGGTAGGTCTTGCGGCCCAGCATGGCTAAAAAAAACGGAAAAACAACAATTTTCCGGTGTTCCGGCTGCGGACACGAGGAGCCTAAATGGCTTGGCCGTTGCCCCGAATGCGGGGAATGGAACACCCTAACCGAAACCGCCGTAACCGGAAAAACCGCCCTGCGTGTATCAAAAGCGGAGGCGGCTATTTCGTTCCCGTTGTCGCAGGTGGACAGCGAAGAAGGCGTGCGCCTTACATCGGGCTGCCTGGAGCTTGACCGCGTTTTAGGCGGCGGCATCATGAAGCGTTCCGCAGTTTTAGTCGGCGGCGAGCCGGGGATAGGCAAATCCACCCTGCTGCTGCAAACGGCAGCCCGTGCCGGAACCAAAGGGCGGGTTCTCTATTTGTCCGGTGAGGAATCCGCAGGACAGGTAAAAATGCGTGCCGACCGTATAGGCCTAAACTGCCGCCAGATCGAAATTTTCTGCGGCGGCAATCTTTTGGACATTCAAAAAATACTGGAATCCGTCCGCCCAGTTATCGTAATTGTAGACAGCGTGCAGACACTTTACACCGCCGACGCCGGTCTTGTCCCCGGAACCGTCAATCAGATGAAATACTGCTCCTTCGAGCTTATCTCGTGGGTAAAGGAACACGATGCCGCGCTATTCCTGATTGCCCACGTTACAAAAGACGGCATAATCGCCGGGCCAAAAACATTAGAACACATGGTTGATACCGTCCTATATTTTGAGCAAACCGACGGCGAGCGCCGCTTTTTACGCGCGGCAAAAAACCGCTTTGGCTCGGTTGACGAAATCGGCATATACACAATGAACGAAAAAGGCCTAATTGCCATGGAAGACCCATCGCTGTTATTTTTGGTGCGCCGCGAAGGCGCCCTGCCCGCCGGTGTCGCAACAGCCGCCGTGCTGGAAGGCACCCGTACCCTGCTTGTGGAAATACAGGCGCTAACCGTGCCGGCCAAAGGATCAATAAGCCGCGTCTTTTCCGATCGCCTAGACCAAGGCCGCGTCGCCCGCGTAGCCGCAACACTCGAAAAATGCCTGGGCATGCGTCTCTGCGATCAAGACATCTACGTGAACATCGCCGGTGGAATCCGCATAAGCTGCGTCGGCGCCGACCTGCCCCTTGCCGCGGCAATCTACTCCGCCCGGACAGGCATCCCCCTCCATGAACGCAGCGCCTGCGTCGGCGAATTAAGCCTTGCCGCCGAAGTCATGCCCGTGCGCCGCCTCGCAGCCCGCGTAAAAACCGCCTGCAAACTCGGCTTTAACAACTTTACCGGTCCCGCAGGTGATACCGCAGGCGGTGGGGACGGCAGCGCGTCAGGCGAGCAGCCTAAGTTACACGCCGTAAAAGATTTAAAACAGGCAATAGCGGCGTTGTTTAATCCCCGTGGGGTTTAATTCCCCGCCATTTATGGCGAGAAAGAAAATGCAACGCTTAAGAAAATTGGAAGTAAACCCCACACGTACAACCATTTCCTCTGGATCGACAGATTTGTTTTTAGTTTTGCAAAGCAAAAGAACAAACAAAAACAAATCTGATACCTCGCCCTTCAGGGCGAGGTAGTTCAATTCCCCGCCATTTATGGCGAGGTAGTTCATTCCACGCAAGCCGTTATAACGCGATCAAGCCCCGCCAAATCCTTTAAAATATTGATATTTGTATAAAAAGATTTTTCAAGAAGCGCTTTTACCGCCTCTACCTGACGGCTGTCTGCTTCTAAAAGCAACGCACCGCCAGAATTTAAGTGATGCCCTGCGTCCGCGATAATGCGCCGGATAACACCAAGCCCGTCTGAACCGCCGTCTAACGCAAGCCGCGGCTCGTTTTGAACTTCCGGCGCAAGGGACGCAAGCAGGGCGGAAGGAATGTACGGTGGATTTGATACAATAACATCGAACTTATCATTCAGATTTGAGAATAAATCGCTCTGCGTTATGCGCAATGAAGCGCCGTCCGCCGTTTTGTTATTCTCGTTTAACAGGTTATACTTTGCCGCGTTTTGTTTTGTTACGCTTAACGCCGCACCCGAAATATCGGAAGCGCAGACTTCGATAAAAGGCCGCTCTGTTTTTAGGGCTATGGCAACGGCGCCACTTCCTGTGCAGAGGTCTAACACGGAAATTGTTTTTTTTCCGGCGGCCGTTTTATTGGTTATATCGATTATATTAAGCGCAGCCTCTACCAGTGTTTCGGTATCGGCGCGGGGAACAAGTACATCGTGTGTAACGGTTAAATCAAGCCCGCGAAATTCTTTGTGTCCGGTTATGTAGGCAACACACTCCCTTGTTATGCGCCGCCTTATATGTTTCTTATACAGTTGTATATTTTCTTCCGGCAGTGTTTGATCGGCATGGGTAATTAACCAAGCCCTGTCGGTTTTTAAAACATCGCATAACAACACAGCGGCATCCAACCCTGCCGTTTCAATGCCGGCGTTTTTTAATTCTGCCGCCGCATTTTGTAGAATTTTGTTTAGTGCAGCCACAGCGGACACCGGCGCAGGATTGCGCTATTTAACCCACCATGTGTTAAAACCAACATCATACTTTGGGCGTACATTGGGCTTATCAAATTTGTCGATATAGGCAAGCCGGAACTTATTAAGATACCACTGCGGTACGCAGTATATATTCAATGTTAATACACGATCCAAAGCGCGGCCAAGCGTTAAAAGTTTTGCATCGTCTTCCTGATTTGCGGCAATTTGTTCTGTTAAGTAGTCAACAGCGTCATCGGTAACACCCGGTGTATTCCATGTTGAATCAATAAATTGAGAATGCCACACCACCATTAACTCGGAGCTTGGGGCTTGAAAAGCGGGTGAACCGTTTGCAAGCAAATCAAAATCGCGGGAACGGAGTCGGTTTATATACTGGCTTACATCAATATTGCGTATCCTCATTGTTATACCGTAACGTTCCAAGTTACGCTGATAAGGTATCGCATAACGCTCAATAGTGTTGTCATATATTAGTAATTCAAACTCAAAAGGCTCGCCTGTGGTAACATTGACCAATTTGCCTTTTTTTAACTCCCAACCGGCCTCTTTGAATAGTTTCATGGCTTCCCGCGCGTTATTACGAATATAACCATCGCCGGTAGAAACCGGAGGGTTGTATTCGGTTGTGAAAACTTCGTTTGGAATTTTTCCACGCAATGGTTCAAGCACGCGCAGCTCATCGTCTGAAGGAATTCCTTTTGCTTCGTATCTTGTATTTTGGAAATAACTACGCGCTCTTTTATATTGATTATAGAAAAGATTTTTGTTCATCCATTCAAAATCAAAAAAATAATTAAGCGCCGCCCTTATTCGCCTGTCTGAAAAAATAGGACGCTGAATATTAAAAACTAAAGATGTCATACCCTGTGCAACTTCGTGTTCAATTTCTTCACGGACAATTGTGCCGTTTTCAAATAATTTACCGTTATACGCCGTCGCCCAGTTTGACGCGGAATTTTCCTGCCTAAAATCATATTCACCGGCTTTAAAAGCCTCAAACGCGACATTGGTGTCGCGGTAATAATCGTAGCGTATTGTATCAAAATTGTACTGGCCTTTGTTTACAGGTAAGTCAGCTGCCCAATAATTTTTGACACGTTCCAAAACAACATATTGCCCCATTTTGTAATCTTTAACACGATAGGCGCCTGTGCCCAAAGGCGGCGTTATTAACGGTTCCGAGAAATCGTGATCCTGCCAATAACGTTTAGGAAAGACTGTAGTGCCGGCAAGCGCCATTATTTTTTCTTTTGTGCGATCCCGATCCAAATCAAAACGCACACGGTTTCCGGAAAGCGCTTTAACGGTAACGCCCGCATAATATGAACGAAACTGCGGAACGCCTTTTTCAAAAATTATGTTAAACGAGAAAGCCGCGTCTTCCGCCGTTATAGCGTTTCCGTCCTGATCCTTCGCGTTAGTATTTATATCAAAAATAACAAACGAATAATCGGCAGCATATTCAACTCTGGAAGCAATAAGCGGATAAAGTACATCGCTTTCGTCTCCGCTGCCTGTCATTAATGTGTCGTAAAAATATTCATAACCTGCGGCGCAGCTTCCACGCAGCGCATAGCGGTGAAAGTTATCGTAAGTGCCGGTTGCGTGTAACGTTACCGTGCCGCCTTTGGGCGCCTGTGGATTTACATAACTAAAATGTGTCCAGCCTTTTTTGTTAAGCGGGTCGCCGCGCAGTGTTAGATGGTCGCTTGTAATTGTTGTTTGGGCGGACGCAAAAGACACCTGCAGCATCTGAAGTATCAGAAACATTAAAACAAAATAATACTTTTTTTTATTATCAAACATAATTTTCCTTATGCATTATAAATCGCATACAAAAACAAAGAGGCCGCCTGTGCGACATTAAGGCTTTCGATGTTGCCGGTTCCGTTAATGCGCAACAAGGCTGTGCATTTGGATTTAACGGCTTCGGGCAGGCCGGATTCTTCGTTGCCCACAACAAGCGCGATTCCCGGACGCCCCTTACCCGCAATAACCGACGGGTGTTCTTCTATCACCGAGCCAATGTTACCAATTCTGCGCCGCGCACGGGGGTCGGCGCCGACGACCAAAAGTTGCTTCGCAGCGTCGCTTAAAAAAGATTCACTGCGGTGTACCGAACGAATGTTCACATATTCCATGCCGCCTTCGGCAACGCGATAAGCCGATGTTGTAAGTTTTGCGTATTTGTCCAATTCCGAAATGACAACAAAGTGAACATCAAAAAACGCCGCACTGCGAATTATCGCCCCCAGATTATGATCGTTTCCCACGGAGTGCAGGACAATGCCGGTTTTCCCCTCCGCCGCCCACAAATCCAAGTCATCGCGCGTTAACGGCGGCGCTTCCGGCTCTTCAATCATCGCCACAATTCCCTGATGATGCACACTCTTGCATATACGCTCAAGCTCCTCGTCATCGCATAACTTGTAGGGCCGCTTGCGCTCCGCCATATCCTTGCAAAGAGTCCTGAACGAATCCAAATGTTCCTCGCGCATAAACAAGCGGTTTATGGTCTGCGGGTGCACATCGGCGACAGCTTTTACCGCATTCAACCCACACACGGCAAGCTCATCTTTTAATCTGTTATACATGTCCACTCATTTTAGCAAAGGTATAGGAGCGCTAACAAGTGGTGTTGGTTAAATCTTTTTTGCAAAAATTTTGTCCACAAATAATTTGGCTAAAAGCAGAGATAAAAGCGCTAACACAGAGCCCATTGTAACATCGGATAGAAAATGCTTCCCGTTCATTAAGCGCGACAGCATTGTTGCAAACCCGAATAGAACCGCCGCCGTTAAGATCAACTTTGTCCATTTTTTTAATGCCGGAATAAAATGCGGGAATAGCGCAAACCAAACGGCAAGCATACCGGAAAATGAATGCCCCGAGGGGAATGACATATAATCATCACTTGCCGCGTTATCCTGCGGTAGATACCATTGTGTAAATTGAAGCGCGGGATTATCCATTGTAAAAAACCGTCTGCGTCCCCATGCGTCTTTCATGGCCGCCAGAATAATTGCCCCTGCAAATTCCGCAAGCGCTCCGGTTATGGCTACGGTTAAGACTTCGCGCGGCATTTTTTTTGCAAAAGGCAGTGTTATGAAAAACGTACAGAGCAGACACAGCATGTATAAAAAAATAACTTGTAAAAATGTAAGCCGGACAAATTCTTCTGTAACCGCAAATATAAATGGAAACTTTAACGCGGCTATTGCCACAACAACCCCGCCTGAAATTACATAAAGGGAATTTAAGTTACGGCGCATGACAAACAATGCGCAAAGCGCCATAGAGGGCGAAAATATTATAATAACAAATTGCGGCAGCACACCTACCCCGCTAAAAATTTTTGAAAAAATATTTTGCGGGCGGTATAGTATTTGATCAATCTGCAGATCAAAAAACGAAGCAATTAACAGCAAAAGAATTATAAAACTTGCGGGGAGGAATATTTTCTTCATAATAGCTGGCGCAATATGTCAGGATCGCTGAAAAGAAAGGAAAATACGCTGTCTTTGTACCCGCAGTTTGCGCCCATTTATACCTCCGTACCAAACGATACAGGCTTTCCGGCGATTTTTCAATATCGCGCATTGCACCATAGAGGGCGCCGCCGACACAAGCAGGCATTAGCCTTGTTCAGCCGCCGGTTGAAAGAAGGCGCTCGTAATACGCCGCAAGGTCTTTTTTGGATTGTTCGTTATTGCAAAAACGGGACAGCTCTGCTTCGACACCGGATTGTATTTCACAATAGAGTTTTTCATTATACGCCCATTTTTTTATATCGGTGATAATATTGCAATGGAGTTGTTCCCATGATTCATAAACCGTAGGAACATGCTTAAAATCTTTAGGGAAAAAGACGTTGTTACGAACCGCAATGCCAATAGAATTGCTAAGATAAGGTTCAAGAAAGTAGCCGTCGAAACCTTCGCCAAAAGAGATTGCAAACTTTGCTTTTGAAACAAGCTTTTTATACTCCTCAAAATGCATGTTCTGAATAATAACGGTTTTAAAACAGGGAAGGTTATTGTTAATTTGTTTGATGATTCTTTCTTTCATGTGATGTGCGTCATCTGAAATAATAATAATATTTTCTTTCTGGTTGAAATTTAACCGGTAAAAATTTGGCAGAAATGGTGTTAACATATATACCGGAGCGCCGTACATTATTTCTTTTTCTTTTGTGCAATATCTACGGTGAGCCGCCGTAATTGTCAATCTTCCATTCGCCAGTGTCCGTAATTCTTCTATAGAATGTTGATTCGGCATTATCCGATCATTTTGATTAAGGATATTAATACTTAAATTAGGAATAGCACGGAGGTAAGTTATTATACCGGCAGTAAGATCGTTTAGAAAGCATTGAACAAAACATTCGGGAATATTCAAACGTAAAGTTTTCGGGTGTACGTATTTGATAATGTATTTAAAATCGATAACCGGTACACCCCAATCATAATACGGGTTTTTTATACAGGCCAACGGTATTGGTAACCCCGACTGGATGACGGTAAATCCGGCAGCGTATTCTTGTGAATGTACGGCTAAACGATCAATCGACATCATACCACCGGAAATCCATTCCTGTATAACATTAAAAAATATAACCACACACCGTGGATTTTTTAAGTTCTTTGCAAGTGCGGTTTGACATTTAACATACCCGCGTATATGGTTTGGATAATACCCGCTCTCAGGTTTTGCTTTTAACGAAAACCGTAAAAATGTTTTCCTGTCGATGAATCTGTGTTTAAGATATTTTGCGTATCTATACAAAACTATAAACGGGTAGAGTATAAACGGCGGCAGAAGGAATTTAATAATGTGTTTAATCATAAGGCGTTACGGTTTCGGAAAAACCGTGCTTTAGAAGCCAGTGGTTTGTCATGGCAACCCCGTAATCATGATCAATATCCAAACCGCCACTCTGATACAGAGGCGCGGTTTTCTTGCCCATCCAACGAAAAGGTAAGACGCCGTTCTCTATATCCATGCAGCGGGATCTAAGCACCCATATTGAGCAATCGCAAAAATAACAGGGCTCGGCTGAATCACGGTCGCAAGATGCGTTATCAATAGGTATATCCATATATGGCAATACCAATCCTTCCGGAGATATACGTTTCGCGCGCACAGGCGAATACTCGTTATAAAGTGAAACGGAAACCGCGCTGTCCAAACTTGGATCGCCGCGCAGCATTTCAATACCCGTATCAATAAGCCCCGGTGTAATTGTTGCTGTGTTGCAAAATAACAAGACGAACATATCAAACGATGTTGCGCTTGCCTTTACGATTTGTTCATATCCATGAACAACCACATTTTCCACCAATGCTTCGTCCGCGCAAAGCTCCGCCGGCCTGTCAATTATATTAACATTATGTTTGCGTCCTATTTCTTTAATATATTCCGCATCTGTACTCAGATAAATACCTCCGATGTGCTTTGAGTTTCGCGCCGCAAGAATCGGATACTCCATAAGCGGCCGCCCCAGTATATCCATCGTATTTTTGCCGGGCACCCCGCGGCTTCCACCGCGTCCAATCATTAAAACAGGTACCATAAAGTTAATTCTCCTTTAGAAACGGTGTTGTATTGATGTGTAACATTTTTAGAATAAATTTCACCGGGTATTTAAATAATCTGACAAAGGCGCGGCGACTTGACCCGGGCGGAATGAGGATATTACGCACCCGCATGGCTATTCTCACAGTACGGGAACATTTCAGGGTATTCAATTCGGAACGAACCTTTGCAATCTCGCATGAAAGTGTAAGGTTTTGTGAATATAGATATTGTGACGCACCATCTTCCACGGGGGGGGG
>BOBI01000056.1 GCA_026002305.1 Spirochaetia bacterium | reverse complement strand
CGCGACGCGCAAGAAGCGGCAATAAGCGCGGAAAACAAAAGACTTTTTAACACGGCGCAATTACAGGATCATCATGCATTGGTACCGCTTGCCGTACTACCGCAGGGTACGGGACAGGAAGAATCAAACATATACGGCATTGTCCTTGAGCGCTTTTTTACAGCGTTAAAAAAGCCGTACATTTACAACGCAATCAAAATTGATGCAAACATAAAAGAGTATGCGTTTACCGGTAACGGCATCGGGGTGCTGCAAAGCGGCTGGAAAAAAGGTAACCAGGATGATGAAGATATGACACAGAATATATCAGGTGTTACCGAAAACTCATCATACCCCGTGCAATCAATAAACGCGGAAGAAAAGTTTACCGGGCCTAAAAAGCACTACACCTACGCGACATTATTGCAGCTTATGGAAAACCCGCGCGAAGTAGACGCCGGTAAACTTGCAGGGCTTGGAACACCCGCGACACGGGGGGGAATATTAAAAAATATTTTTGACAGACAATATATAACGTTAAAAGGTAAAAGTATTTTAATAACAGACAAGGGAAAGTTTTTAATTTCCAACTTACAGAAAAGTGACGAATTAAAGAAACTAATCTCGATACCGGAAACAACGCGCTGGGAAGAAGAACTACAGAACGATACAAAACAGTTTTTAGAAAATATTAAACAGTTTGTGCGCGATGTAATTAAAAACACAAAAGTGGAAACCTACCGGAGCGAAAAAGAGATAACCGGAAAATGCCCGGTATGCGGTAAGAATATTTACGAAGGACAAAAAAATTACTACTGCGCCGGATACAGGGAAGGCTGCAAGTTTGTCCTGTGGAAAACCGTTGCCGGCGCGGATCTAAGTACCGCCGATGTTTCCGCCCTGCTGTCCGGCAAACAGACACGTTTAAAAAAATGTAAAAAGAAAGACGGCAAAACATTTGAAGCGCGTTTTGTTCTGGAAGGCGGCGAAGTGAAATTCAGGTTTGATAATAAGTGAGGTTGTGAGAATGAAATTATTTTTAGTGATTGTAATATGTTTTATATTATCTGCTGCTATTGTTCTAGGAATTTATGCGTGGTCTGTAAAATATAAAAGAAAACGCGACGAATTAGAAGTGGAACGCCAAAAGGAAGTTTTAGAAAAGAAGATAACAAAGATTGATAATATGCTTGATATTGTTCGTTTATTTCAATCTTCAGTAAGTACTATTCCACAGGGCGGCGGTGAAAAGCCCAGCCCGCCACCGCCGCCTCCGCCTCCGTTGCCTCCGCGTAAACCGCCGGTTACTCCGGTTTCACCGCCGCCAACCCCTGAACCTAAAAGTTAAAAAAATTAAAACCGCCCGCGGGCGGTTTTTTTTGGCTCCGGAGAAACTGCCGGTGTTTGGCCACGCGCCGCGCCGGCCAATCTTACTTACACGCCGGCGTTGTCATCGAATAACGTATAATCGTGTTCCCCGCCCGTTATTTTGTCATACCGGTAATGCCCGCTTGTAATACCGTCTTCAAAAAACTCGTTCATGTAATACATACCCGCAAGAATGTTTCGGAATTCACTGCCGTGATCCGCCCTTTCCTTCATTAGCGGGTCGTCCGCAATACCGCAGTACCACTTGCCGTTGTTCACATACTTGCGTAACGCATCCTTTACACCCCACCAGTACACACCGAACAATTTGTAATTCATTTTATTATCATCTAACATTTTTGAAATGTTTACCGCGTTTATCTTTACATACTCATCGTGCGGTAATGTAATTTTACCGCTCTCTATAAGTCCGTCAATAAAATCATCTGTGTAGTACATACATGTAATATAACACGAAGGTAAATTAAAAAAAAGATAAAAAAAGCGCCCGTAAGGGCGCTTAACAAAACTAACTGTCAAAGCCTACAGCCTTCCGGAGCGGCTCCTGTTCCCTCTGTTGAACATTCTCCCTGTGCTGCCCAATAACATTAGCGGCTTGTACAGTCCCCAACAATTCGCTAACGGGCATTGCGGAGACAAAGGCGTAATCTTCTTTTGCAAAGTTTTCGGTCTTTGGTTCAAATGCGGCGCCGCTTTTAAGAGCCTGCATAAAACCCGCCATGTCGTTTTTGAATTGTTCCCGCGCGGTATTGCCCGGTTTTGCAACAACAGGTTCGGTACCGGCATCCGGAGACGGCCTTTTATATCCGGGCGCGTTTTCGATGTCCCTGGCGTTATAAAAATCTTTGGTTAAAGATTTATACTCGCCGTTTTCGTCCGTTATACGGTAACCGACGCGCAAAGGAATCGCGTCCGGTTTGAGATTAAATCCCGCAAGCGCTTTCTCCTCCAGATAACGCGGATCATTGCTGCCGATACTTTCCATGTGCAAGGTTGTCGCGATAAGATTGGTGCCTGTAAAGGGATAACCTTTAACAGGATTGTGCGGCGCCCGCGCTCCGGCCTCAAGAGGTTTCTGCCACGGCACACTGTCATTTTTAACAGCTTCTTTAAGCAAAGATTCCAACTGGCCGATATGGGACATATTCTTAACATCCAATTGTTTCTCTGTTGAGTTCATACGCCCGTCAACCATCTTTAAATAATCTTTACTTAATTTTTCAAGACGGGTTTTTTCTTCCGCGCCCATATCCCTGTTGTTTAAATATTGTTTGGCAATATAAAGTTCAACAGGGTCTGTTTCGCAATTTACAAAAGTGTTTCTATGCACATCGTAATAAGGACGCGAGAGCATAAGCTCAAAAGCCTTTTCACTTTCAACCGGTTTACCGTAAAGGGTTGCGCTTTTAGGCATTGCCGGTAAGTATTCGACATCCTTATCCGACAGTTTGTGCGTTTCCTTTATTGACGCTATTTGTTCAGCCGACAATTCTACTTTACCCGTTGTTTCCAAACCGTAGAAACGTTTTAAAGAGGCGCCGTTAAGATACACGCGATCAATATATTTTTTTTCATCAATGTATTCTTTGCCGCCTAACGCAAGGAACTTCCTGCGCTGGTATTCATCCCTTGTTTCGGCTACAAGACCCTCCATTTTGTCCGCCTTAATATCGTAATACGGCCGGGAGCAAAGCATATCAAAAGCAGCCTTGGGATCAATTTGTTTGTCATTGTGCCATGCCTTTGCCGGAAATTTCGGTAGGAAATTTGAATGGTATTTTGTTTTGTATTCAAACATTTCCCCGGGTGTTAATTTCTTTTCTCCATAGGTTTTCAAACCGTATAAATCCTTAACACCCTTGAAGTCAAAATAAATACGATGTATGTTGTCTTTCCTGAATTCATTACCTCCCCTAAAAATCCACTGCTCCGCCGGATTGGTAAGAGCTTTAAAATCATTCTTTTGCCTGTTTAAACTTTCGCTTTCCAATTTTTCTTCATCTGCCATTTTTTCTTCTCCTTGTAAATTATCATCACGCCGGATAGAGCCCGCGCTGCGCTCCCCGATTTCCCCGTCATCTACACTTACCTCACTTGCGGTTTTCTCAATACCGTCCGCAATCACATCATGCAGGTGCGGCAGTGTATCAGACACGGCTTTTAAAATTTCCTCCTTGTAATGTTTGTTATATTCCAACCCGCTATTGACAGCTGTTTTAATTGCCTCAATGCCGGATACGGAAAACGGGTTTATTATTTGGCCGGACCTGTCACTTTGATACGCTCTATAACCTGTTTGTATTTCAAGTTTTCCATCCCCGGTATAAAACAAAACAGGTTGTACACTTCTGTATGATTCACTTGTTACCTTTATATGCAGATCATAAAACTCCTCTTTTGTTTTATCATCAAAGTCCGTGTAGAATTCTTTTTCCTTTAGATGTTTTGAGACTTCAATTTGTTTTCCGTCCGCCTTCTCAATATGGCCTAATAATGCTGTTTTATCCTGTTTGTAGTTTGTTTCCCTGCCCAGCTTACTAACTTTGACGGAATCTTCAAATTCATTATTTAAACCGGCAATTACCATTTCGCCTTTCTTAAAATTAAACTTTTCAACAATACCGGAATAATCTTTTCCGAAATAATCTTTTGTCCAAACAATATCACCTTTGCGGAATACTTCATCACATTCGGCATTGTATAGAAATACTTCGTTATTTCCTAACAGATCGTTTCTCCTGAAAGTAGGATTATTTTTCAATGCGGATTCAACGTTATGTATTTTACCGATTCTGTTTTTATATTCTTTTGATTCGGGTTTTATATTCGATAATAACAACGAACCGCGCATAGCGGAGAGGGTTTTCATAAAAGCCGTGCGCTGTTTGTTCCGCGCCTCCGTTATTTTCCCCGCCTTTATCCGCTCCATTTCGGCACGTCTCTCCGCCGCTTTCTCTTTGTCCCCCCACTCCTCCGTAAGGGCTAATAACAACTCGTCCGCATCCATCGCGCTCTCATCGTTTGGATTTGTAAACACGTTTGATTTTGTTTTTAACAGTTGATCTATCCAGTCCGCTTTTCGCTGTACAAGATTAACAGAATAATTATCCATAGTCCCCGCGGACATATAAGTATGAAGCGCGACATTTTCCTGTTCGTTCCCCTGCCTGTCTATGCGTCCGTTGCGCTGGACAAAGTCCGAAGGACGGAAAGGAATATCAAAGTGGTGTAAGGCGCTTGAGTTTTTCTGTAAGTTCACCCCCTCGCCTATGCAGGCCGTGGAGCCCACAATAACTTTGTACTTTCCCGCGTTGTAACCGGCAATGGCCCTTGATACTTCTTTTTCCACAAGCGAATCGCTTTTCGGCCCGCCTGATTTTGTCCAACCGTTTACGATAACAATTTCATTCTCTTTAAAGCCTTGCGCGACAAGCTCCGCCTTTATCTTTTCGTGTATATTAAAACTTCCGTCACTTGAAAAAACACGATCACAAAACACAACCTGACCCGCTTTTGTTTTTTCATAAATGTCATAGGCGTTCTTTGCGAGAGTTTCCAGTTTTGGATTTTCCCAGCCTTTAAAAGTTTCCGGATCATACAATTCCAGGTCCAAACTTGCGGTGCGCATCCGCGCAAAGAAAGTTAAAAAGTTTTGTCCCGGATATTCCCTCTTGCGTTCTTCCGCTTCCAAACTTTTATACCGCTCAAGCTCGTCTGAAATATCATGCAGAACTTTCGTCTGTATTTCGTTTGAAGGAATTAAATTAGGGCGGTTAAAGGACGCGGGTTTTTCCAATCCGATTGCGTCAGGATCATGCTGCATATCCGTGTACTTAAAAAACAGGTTCTGCAAAGTATCAAGATTTTTAAAACCTTTTAGAATCATACCTTCTTTTGCTTTGCTTGTAGCCCAGTCGTATAACCAGCCTTTTTCCAAATCGGCAAACTCCCGGATAAAATTGTCTATAGTGCTTATGCCAAAACGTTTTAATTCCTGCGGCCCTACAAATTGCAGCATATTGTAATATTCAAGCGGTGAATTGGTAAGCGGCGTGGCCGTAAATAAAAATACATTTTTATTATCATTCATTTCACGTATGTATTGCGATTTCTTAAACAGCGCCATGGCCTTGGCCGACTGCCTGCCGTCATTCATGCCCGTCTCGCGGGAAAGGCTTGAGGTAAAAAGATTTTTATAACGGTGCGCCTCGTCTACAAACAAAGCATCGCAGCCGAAATCCTCAAAACAAATTGTTTTATTTGTCTTTCCGTTTTGAGTCCGGTTAAGCCCTTTTATTTTAGCGAGTTCTTTTTGCCTTTTTGATTTTTTATCATTTGCAAACTCGCCGGCAATATCATTCCGTATCTTTGCGTCATTGTCAGCCTTTAACTGAATCTCGCTTGCGGCGCTTTCAGGCATTAAAATAATATCGGCGCCGCCTGACGCCATTTCCTGATACTTCGCATAACGCTTCTCACGGTTACCGTAACCGGCATCTTCGGGATCAATCGAGGCTATCTTTAATTCAGGCATTACTGATTTTATTTCTTCTATCCAGTCTTTTACCTTGTTGTTTGGAACCTGTAACCATGCGCGCTTAACAGAGCCCTCCTGACGCAGTAATGACATTAAAGCCACGCCGGAGAGTGTCTTTCCAAAACCTGTACCAAGCGCCGATATGCCGCACCCTTGCCTGTACATCTGGTGTACAGTCTGCCACTGGTGCGGCTTTACCGTCTTGCCGCCTTCCTCCGCGCCTTTCCAGCCCTTAATCCCTATAGGATATGTTTTTACGGGCGCGCTTAAATTTGTCCTGAATGTTCTGTTATATATTTGTTCCATCTCATTTCTATGAACTTCGTGGTTGGCAATATATGATTGAAACGCTTCATCATGATCCCTGTTAAAACTATCCGTATCTATATTTGTACTGTGCTGCTTTCCCGAATTAAGATAATAAACAATCTCGTCATTTTCTTTTATCCATGTTCCCGCAGGTGTTACGGTTTCAACTCTGTTATAAGCGTCCCATTTGACATCAACTTTATCATGCTCCAAAAGCCTGCCCCATTTTCCCGCTTCATTCTTTGCAAGCTCGCCTAACGACCTGCCTAAACCGTCCTCCGAATTAACCCAGTCTTTAATAATACTTTCCGGTATCCATGTTGAGCGCGGACTAAAGTCAGCCTCCTCTATAGGCGTCCAGCCTACAGCCCTTTCAAGCTCCGATGCGCCGTATAGCAATTTTGTTTTGGTGCGCCTGTCCCGTTCCGTCCCCGCCGCGTCGACAAGCGCGTCTATCTTCTCCCATGCGTCCCCCGCGATAAAATCTTCCCGCAGCATAAATGTTTTATCGGGATTTACAAACACGTCTTTGTTCTCCCGCATTTCCGTAATAAGTGCTTCCGCATTATCCGGAAACTTTGTTTTTATATTTTCTTCACTGCCTTCCAGCATATCAATCTGTAACTGCCGTAACGCTTCGATTGCCGGATTGTGTCCGTTTATAATTTCAATATTGTTGTCGTAAATGTTTTCCACGTTCAACAATTCCGCTTCCGGCGTTATTAACGCTTCATAAACACCTTTAACTGCGGGATTCGCTGTTAGAAAACGTTTTATATCTTTGTCATCCGCCGGATAGTTATTATATGCCTTTGAATATGAATTAAGATTTGCTTTTACAATGCCCTGCAGATTTTTTGTGCGTTCATCTTCAAGACCGTCCCTCATGCGCTCCCGAATTTCTTTAACTTCACCTGATATTGTTAATATTCTTTTTAATTTATTAGAAAACTCTTTATCATCGGATACTTTCTTCCATGCGTAAGATTCATCTAACAAATATGCTTTATCACCGACTGTTTTTATAGTGCCGGGCAGTAATGAATTATTTTTAAGTTGTTCCGATTCTTCCGCTGTCAAATAAAGATATTCATTGTCATTATCTTTCTGTTTTACCTCATCAAATTCCCTACGGATTGCATCATATTCAATTTGTTCAAACGGCAGGAAATCCGCAAGTGTTTTTTCAATACCTGAAGGAGTAACATATCCTTTTACTTCGTCCCTGCCCCACTGTCCGCTTCCTTCGGATAGCTCGCCCGTAACGTGCCGCGGGTATACTTTAAAATAATTACCGCTTACAAAAAACTCGTTATACAGGTCTGTTTCCTTAAATGTTTCATCGCCCATACCCTCGATACGCCTTATAATATCAATAGGATATTTCCTGAACAAAAGAATATCGGGTTCTACCTGTGTATGCGTATGATGAAAACTTTTATCGGGAAGTTTTACCGCGCCCGCAAACTGCGCCTTCTTACAAAGCGATAGTCTAAAATCCGCGTTACTTTTATTCTCAAGCACACCCGGCGCTACAATCAACGCCATAGTGCCGTTATCTTTTAAGTTGTCTATACAGCGGCTGACAAAATAATTATCAAGTGATTTTTCATTAGGCATATCCAGTTTCGCGGTCTCCGGAGAACGCACCCCAAACGGCGCGTTGCCGATAACACGATCATACATACCGGCTTTGTCCGATAAATTAAACTGTTCAAAACTCTGGTTGATAATAGTTGCCTTATCTTTGTGTAGCGCGTTTGCAACCGCGGCGGTGCGCCCGTCGAGTTCAACTCCGGTAAACTGTAAATTATCCTTATTCGGCGCGGTCTCAAAAAACACGCCCGTACCGCAGGAAGGCTCTAAAACCAGTTCATAATTTTTTAGAGGTTCAATCTTGTCAAGCAGCTTCCACGTCATATCCGCTACAGGCGGGGATGTGTAGTAGTCATACAAAACACCGCGCTCGTCATCCGCGTCAATGCCTCCAAAACCTGAATAGCGGCTTAACACGGCACGTTCTTGAGGTGTAGGCTGTTCATCATCAAAAGTGTGCGCAAGCACGTCTATAGCCTGATTATTGAATGTTTTACGCTCCGTGGTTGACAAACGCGAATTCCAGTCGGTCCATGCGCCGAAAGCTTTGAATGTTTTGTTTTCTGTTAATGTTTCTTTTTGAAAGTCATTATCTTTAGTTTCTTCCGCCTGTAAAAGCGATCTTAAATACTGGTGCGTACTTTCAGGGTCTATACAGCCTTTGCCGCGCAAGTCCGCAAGAATAGCCTGTCTGTTTTCTTTCGTGGTTTCGCGTAACAAAATCCGCGCCGCTTCTATCTTGTCATCTTTAAACCGAGGCTCCCGTGAATGTGCAATAAACCTATCCGCAAAGTTTTGCGGGGTTAATTCTTCTAAAATTTCTTCATTGTCCGGGGAAAGATCGAACATCATCTGGTCAACTTCGGCACCCTGAAACAAGATCCGCTTGCCGCCGACCATTACAGACTGTTCTTTATTTTGCTTGAAATTTTCCCGATACCGTGCTATATTATTAATATAGAAGCCGGATACGTCATGGATACTGGGCAATTGGAGCCCTTTCTTCATGACCCAAGCATCTAATCGCCGGAGTTGACTTCCGGAATGTAGAAGCGTTCGGCTTTTTTCTTTGTCTACATACAGTATCCTGTTATCATTAAAAGCCTCGTCAAGAAAGGTAAAACTGTCCTTTGCATAAATAGTCTTTGCAAGATTAACATCTATCTCAATTTTGCTAAATTGAATATTTGCATTTTGTTTTATTGGCACAATAATAGGATTGTCGTTCTTGGAATGTAATTCGATAATACTGACAATATCTTCGGGGTGCGTTCCTGACTGAATAATCATTATGGGATTTTTTAACTGCTGTGGAATCTGTTTGATAATGCCTTCATCAATACCGTGATAGTTCATATCAGGAGCTTCATCGTGCATTATTCGGTTTAAATGTTCGCGTGTAATCATCATAGGCAAACGCTCAAAACCTAATTCCTCATATATATAAGGAGTAGGACCCAATAGGACGTGTGTGCCTCGTTTATCACCTTGTGCTATCGCGTGTATACGATTTTCATATTCTTTTTGATCAAACACATATTCTTTTCCGGCAATCTCTACAGTATTAGCCTTAAACAAATCTTCATACACTGCTTCCATTTCGGGCGTGATTTTTACAATATGCTTAACACCCTTGTAAACCGTTTGTACAAACTTGGCGCCACGTGTGTAAACCTTTTTAAGCTCATTATTTTCCTCTTTGCGACTTCTCACAAACTCTTCAAAACCTTTTGCAAAAAGCTCTTCTTTTTCTTCAGTCCAGTTGTCTTTATCAACATCAAATACCGCGCTTGCTTTATCAAGCAATTTACCGGTTAACTGCCGTCTGAAAACATGGCCGCACTCGTGAACAAAAGTTGAGAAATTAGCAGTATTACCCGGCTTTATTATTGAAGAAGCATCATTGCCTAAAAACTTTATATATCCATGAAATTGTTCCGGTAATTTAGTATCACGTTCCGCAATTCCGCTTGGGTGCATAAACTTCATATATCTTTCAAATGTTACATTTAATGCATCCGCGCGTCCTTTAAGTAAAACCAGTGCCGCCTCACATTCCTCTTGCGATAAATTTGGAAACGCCTCTTTAATTTGTTTGAATACCGACAACTCATCATACATTCAGCTTACCCCTTTTATATCAACGCTCTAACATTGTTGCGTTATCACATTATAAAATTGTCATAACCTATAAAATATTATACAATATAATCTATCGTATAACAACAAAAATGATTAAAAACAAACTTGTGATAACAATAAATGACGCAAACAAATATTATTCTCTTTATGCGGACGGCCTTTTGCTATCAAAAACTTACGACAAAGAAATCGGAATTACGGAATTAACATACAATGAGAATGAGGCAGTATTTCTATACTACACCTACCCTGCCCATCGCCGGGTATATTTGATTCGCAATACCCAAACAGGCAAACTTTCAGTACTTCCCGGATTATCAAATGAAGTTAATATAATCTTTAAACATATTGCCTCACGGGTTGATAAAACCAGAAGAGTCGTTTCTTTCCTGAATGAACATTTTCAAAACGCCTATAGATTTACAAATGATTTTTATTTACGGCTTGATTGTCTAATTGCAGCAAAAGGCAAACTAAACTATTTGGCGTTAAACCAACTTGTTGAAAATGAAATCAAAACAGCTAACGCTCCAACATTGGAGCGTTAAATCCGAATTAAATAGCTTTCACACTACCCATCAAACCGGCTAACGCTCCAACATTGGAGCGTTAAGTCCGAATTAAAGACCTTTCACACCGTCTATCAAACCGGCTAACGCTCCAACATTGGAGCGTTAAGTCCGAATTAATTACCTTTCACACCGACAATAAAACAGCTAACGCTCCAACATTGGAGCGTTAAGGCAGAATTAAACCGCTTTCACACCGACAATCAAAACAGCTAACGCTCCAACATTGGAGCGTTAAGGCAGAATTAAACCGCTTTCACACCGACAATCAAAACAGCTAACGCTCCAACATTGGAGCGTTAAGGCAGAATTAAACCGCTTTCACACTACCAATTAGAATAGCTAACGCTCCAACATTGGAGCGTTAAGTCCGATTCAGTTTGATAAGCTGCTTGAAAGATAAGACTGAATGGGGGATAGCAAAAGACGCCGTAGGCGGCTGGAGCGTAAAGGGGGCGCAGACAATGCCTATTGGCGCAATTACGTTACAGAAAGTACGCCCCCCTTCTTTATCTAAAATGGAGCGTTAAGTATTTTTCTGCAATGATTTCTTCAAGACACCTGACGGTTTAAACCGGACAACTTTTCTTTCAGGCCGAAAGATTGATTTGTTTGCGATTGGTGATTTTATATTTCTTGCCTTCTGAATGTTTACTTCAAACGTTCCTAATCCGCGCAACTTTACATTTTCACCTTTTGATAGAGATTCAGATATTAGATCCAAAATCAAACTTACAAGATATGTCGCGTCCGATATTGTTAAATCAGAGTTTCGCCTGACACTTTGAATTAGCCGTCCAACTGTAATTGTTTTCATAAAACCCCCTACTCAAAAATAATAGAAACAATATTTATTGTCTATGACAGAATGCTGATAAAATCAAGCATATCCATAATAGAACACTGATAAAATCAATATAAAAAAATATTGATGGATACAAAGAAAAATTATATCCATAACAGAACATTGATATAATCAACATAAAAACAGAAAGTATCCAACCCCTTTATCTTGCCTACTGTGGGCTATCTGTTTATTCTCTTATTCACACTACCTATCAAACCAGCTAACGCTCCAACATTGGAGCGTTAAAGCAGAACTAAACCGCTTTCACACTGCCTATCAAACCAGCTAACGCTCCAACATTGGAGCGTTAAGGCAAAACTAAACCGCTTTCACACCGACAATCAAAACAGCTAACGCTCCAACATTGGAGCGTTAAAGCAGAACTAAACCGCTTTCACACCGACAATCAAAACAGCTAACGCTCCAACATTGGAGCGTTAAGGCAAAACTAAACCGCTTTCACACCGACAATCAAAACAGCTAACGCACCAACATTGGAGCGTTAAGTCCTAATTGAACCGCTTTTACACTGCCTAATCAAAATAGCTAACGTACCAACATTGGAGCGTTAAGTCCTAATTGAACCGCTTTTACACTGCCTAATCAAAATAGCTAACGTACCAACATTGGTACGTTAAGGCAGAACTACATTAAAAGCATTATCCATATTTCCACACGCACCGGCATCGATACAAATGCCGTGCTTGTGGTAATGTGGGTAATGCGCCAAGTATTTATAGCGCGTACTTAAAATAGGCTTGGGGTATTTCCGTTGTTGATTGTCGCCGGTTTCAGTTATCCCCTGGTTGTTTCGCTGTAAATGAAAAAATACACCGGTCTAGTATTTCAAACACTTTTTTTGCTTTTTCTACCATCCGCTTTTGCCCCTGTTTATCCTTATGATTATACAGCTTCGCAACATCACCGCTTACTTTATGACCCATAAAAACTTCTTCTATGCCGTCCCCCAGCCCTTCGCTATTCATAAGTGTCTTCCAGAAATGACGCCCGCTGTAAAACGTGATGTTTTCAGCTTTAAGTGTTTCTTCGGATACGGAAAGCTTCCCGGCAAGCGTGCGGTTTGCTTCAGAAAATGTGTCGTTACCGCATTTATCAAATACATATTCATCCGCCTTTTTGGTGCCGAAAAAAACTTTGAGTTTTTTATATACAAAACTATGCAGCGGAACAAGCCTAACGCCGTTATTTGTTTTACTGTCCTTAATGTCAATAAACCGGCAACCCTCAATTTCTATTATATCGCGGGGACGAATACGCTTTATT
>BOBI01000055.1 GCA_026002305.1 Spirochaetia bacterium | reverse complement strand
TAGGATGGTTAGGCGGACCCAAACGAGCACCCAGCGACGGACCGCCAGGTGTAAAAACGATTTGGCTAGGACTTTCAAAACTTTACACCATGATTGAATATCACGAGTACACCCCTGACAAATTCACCCAAGAAAATTTTACGCCATAGAAAGTTGTGGGTCAAGTTTAGAGTAGACCCCGGCGTGGAGTTCTGCGTAGCAGAACTCCGAGGCAAGGCGGCAACGCCGGATTGTCCAAGCAACGCCCGCACCCGCTCATCATTGGTTATGTCCGCCGGGAAGGAGACCGCTACCACTGCTTTCTCTACATCAATTGCCTTGATGGTGAGACGGTAAAGTGTACCAATATTTGTAAGACTACCCGTAACAATCGCGCCCGTACCGACCATCTTCCCGATTGACTTGGCTGAATCGTCACTCACCTCCCCGGACTCCTGGAAGCCCTGCTACGCCCGCACCTTGTCAAGGTTGGCCCGGTCAATCACCACGAGTTTCCCGTTCCTCACCAGCGCCGCCTCAATACCGTCCAACACGTACTGGGAAAACGGCGCGGAAGGCGAACTCACACTGATAAGCGCCACCTCGGTCCGTGCCGGAAGCCCGGCTTCCAACTGCGCCGCTGCCTGGGCTATGGCCTCGTCCAGGGACATGCTGCCGGAAGAGGCGGGAACCGCCCTGCCGGACTGAGAGGCGCAGTAGGACAAGGTGAGGGTCAAGCTCACCACAAGCGCGAAAAATTTGACTGCCATAAAAACCGTTTGCTTTTTCAAAATAATCACCTCAAAACCTTTCATTCCATATATTCATGGTAGAAATATTCTATCAACACAATAAAAAAGTACAATATTTTTATAAACACAAAGTCTTCCATATGCGTTCTCTTCGAACCGCGTGGAGGCGCTGAGACTATTCGTAAATTTCAGGTTTTATTGCACTTAACTATGCTTTCAAGCAATAATGCTGTGCGTTTCATGGAGACTAAAGCTAAAATTTATCCTAAAAATGGTGCTTTATCAGATCACGAAGTTTTCATGTGTTTGCCCTGCGGAATTTCCGATATTAATACTATGGGTCGGGTGTTTTTCGTATTTTTGCTTGCTTTTGCAATTCCGTGTCTTATAACGGCACAGGAAATATTGCGCGGCGAAGTATGCGTAGAAATGGAGCCGGTTTATGCGCTTTTTTTAGGTATTCCCTCCCCTATTGATATAGCTACCGCAAATCAATGGGCGCTCGAAGATACGGTATATGCTTTTTCGGGCATGATCTACGGCTGGTCTTTTGAATATGAGCCCGGGGAGGTGGCACGGAATTTACGGGAGTCTTTATCATTAACCCCGCTTGGGGAAATAGATTTATATGATGAAAAGTTATCCGTTACAGATGCGTCCATCAAAGAGGATAAATTGTTTGTTTGGACAGATTATAAAATTGATCAAGCACAACAAATCAGGATTTTAGGAAACAGGAATTCAAATTCATTTAAAGCGCAAGCAATGGGCTTCTCTATGCTGCAGGGAGAGATAGGCATTACAGACAGGCGCTCTATAAAAACAGCTGCGCTGGAAGATGCAGCAAAAAGATCGCTGCGTGCCAAAATTCAAAAAACATTAAAGAACAGGCCAAAAAGTATCCACGGTCTAATTTCATTATATGATTTTCCTGTGTACAGAATGTTCAACGGGCAATGGGCGGCTACAGCTAAATTTATTATTGAAATTAAACAGATTGAAAACTTTAGCGCTTATTAAATCAATTTATACTCTTTTGCGGTTGCGAAAAGTGTTTTATTCCAATATTGCTTGGAAAGAAAAAGCCTGCGCGTGTTAATATCATCAATTCTGCTGGAACGCCGCTGTAATCGTTTAAATGCCATGCTGATTGCTGTATTCCTGTCAACTTCTGTAGAATCCGATTCGTTCAATACACGATAATTTGCAAAAAAATAAAAAGCCGCATTCGGATCAATATCCGCCATTCTTTCATCGCGCATTATCTGCTGCATTGTATGAATAGCATCATTTGAATGGAGTTTGTCAACACGGCAAAGAGCAAGGCATTTCCAAACTGTTATCATTCGTGATAAAAAATTCTTTTTTGTATATAGTAGGAATTCACATTGAGCAAACCCGCTTGTCCAATCAGGCTGTTCTAAAAAATAAAAATTATTGGCAATATTCATTGAGAGAAAATCATCGGCAAGTGAAATTGTTTTTTTATAATCGCCGGTTAAATATGAAGCTTCTATTTCAAATAGTTTGCCGTCACAATTTGTGAATTCCTCATGTTTGGGTATCCTTTCAGTTAAATAAAGCGTTGCCCTGAATATCCATGCATCAAGTAATTCTGTTTGAATAAGATTTGATTTATTTTTGAAACTTTCATAAAGTGAATTAAAAACAGACAAGGCTTCTTTGTATAAACCTGTTTCAAAAAACATTCTTCCTAAAAGAAACTTTGATCTCAATGCCCAATCCTGGCGTCCTGAAATTATTGCCGCTTGCCCGGATTGTTTAATCAATCTTTCCGATTTTGATATATTACCAAAAATAAAGTGTACCGCCGCCGAATAATAAGCAACAAGGGTCATCTCGTCATAGTCTTTAGTTTTTTCCGTGTTCTCCATCGCAAATGAAAGATAGTCAATAGCGTCACTAATTTCTTTATTCGAAAAATTCACAAGTGAAAATAAACGATAAACCTGAGATATGCCTATTTTTTCTTTGTTGTCCTGGCAAATTATCATGGCATCTTTTATCTCATCCATTGCCGTTCTTGCATCATGAATTCCTAATTTATAAATCGCGTTGATAGTTAAAACTTGAGCTTTGTATATTGAAATTGAGTTGTTAATAGGCTGCTGCATTTTAAATGTTTCACGAATTGATGTTTCATCTTCATAAATAAGACTTTTTAACGTTTTGTATATATACAGAATTGACTCGTATCTTATTTCACCGCAAATACTTCTAAAATTATCTTCCTTTATTGACTTTTCAATAGAAGCATAAGTTCCGTTAATAACATCTTGTCTAATTGATTCAAGAAGTAATAAATCGGAATAACCTGTTCCAAGTTCATATAAAATTTCCAATAAATTAAAACATGGATTGATTTTACCTTTAGCAACCCAATCTAGCAGCCTGCGTGTTACCATGTTTCTAATAAATCCGGCACGTTCACAAAGCAGTCTGTTAATATTCCCGTCAAAATCAGATATTTCAGGTTCAGGATCTTCAATCGATCTTATAACTCCATTTTTGTAAAGCAAGATAAGAGAATGTTCAATGGCTTCTGAATTTTTCCCTTCTTCTTTGAATAATTCCATAAACGAATAAGCGGGAAAATAAGATGAAAAAAGTTTGCATGCGTAAGATATTTCCCATAAACTTAAATTTAAATTAAAATCTGCAAAAAGAGTATCCCTTTCCGTTGTACAGCTTATTATCCCTTGAAAAATATTTTTCCAAGGCTCCGGCACTTCCTGAAACGAAGCGGTACCGTAAACAATTATTTTTTTTTCTTTGATTATTTCCTCATAAACCCTAATAAAGAATTCTTGTATACTACTGTCAATACTTTGAATATTTTCAAGGATTAATATTGGCAAACAATTTTTGCTGTTTGCTAAATCAATATAAGAATTTATTAGGATCTTAATAAATTGTCCGCCTTTTTGCAAGAAATATTCTGATATTTCACTTCGTATACGGTTCCTGAAAATTATTTCATATAATTCATCCAATTCGCCGGTTTCAATATTATTTTTCTTCAGTAAAAGTTTTATTGAAGGATTATATGCGTCTGCAAAACATGATATACCTGCCCCCCATGTTCCAAATCTAAATGTTAAAGGCATAAAACCGCCGTTGATGTTTTCACAATACCAATGTAAGCAATCCCGTTTACCAATAAAATTCTTGCCCATAAGCAATGTATTTTTTTCAATATCCTGCTTTAATATTTTTCCAATTTTTTTACGTAATGGATATTGTTTTACGGCTTCTTCATTTTTTCGTATTGAATTTACTTCCAGTAATGTTATTGGCTTAACATCGTTATCATTTGTTTTCTCATTAAAAAAAGAATAAAAAACCGCAAATGAATCCAGTGAATGTTTAACATCTCCAGTACACCAAATACCTGTTTGTATCCGGCATGTTGGAATACTATTAATAAGTTTATGCAATCTGTCATCATCAATATAAGATGATATTATACAGATATGTCCATATATTTCATGTTCGGTATTTTTTGTAACTTTTTGTATTGTCTCAAGTATAGTTAATATATCCAGCCAGAAACCTATCGTTTGCTCATTAAAATCCGCAATTATACAATGAAATTCCTGACGAATTTTCCCGCCTGAAGACAATAAACAGTCAAGGATACTGTTCTCGATATAGGAATAAATTTTAGGGCGAATCCTTCTTATTTGCGACTGGTACTTCAATGAAAAAACAATTTGTATCATTTAATTACATCTCCGGTTATTTATCGGCAATAATCAGGATAAACATAAATACGCATTCCGACGCAGAATTTCCGGAGTCAGCCATTTCATTCCAAGTGCGGTGCCGCGAAATTTGGATTTTATTTCATTATCAGATAACAATAAGAACTTTTTTATATCTAAAAAAGATTCTACTTGTCCTATATTGGCTTTAATTCCTTTTATAGTTTTGTTATTATGCGGACAAATATCCTGACAAATATTACATCCGTAGAAACACTTTCCCCAATTTTTTTTTATATTTTCAGGGACTTCTTTTTCATTACCTGAAGCATACCACTGTATACAATTTGCACGATTTATTATTCCGTCTTTAGAAATAGCTCCGGTTGGACATACTTTTGCACAGGCCGGATTATCAGCGCAAATTTCACAAAATTTAAAATGTGCGGGATGATCCGGAATATCACCTTCGATCTCAAATGGTACTTTCAGAAAAGAGAGAACAACAAGCGAACCGGAATTTTCGGTAATTATAAGATTATTCCTGCCAAAGCACCCTAATCCGCAGACAGCGGCAATATGTTTTTCGTTTATTTTTGAATTGCAGAAAATTCTATAATCAGACTTTTTACCGCCATAGTTACTTCTTAAACATGATGCGATTTTTTTTAGACGAATAACAGCTTCTTTATAATAATTAAAGCGTGCAAAAGGCGCTATAATGCCATAGTTGTAATTTTCAGGCGGTTTATTATCATATTCATTTCCGTAAGGCATGGCAAAAGCAAAAATTGAAGTATTAGTTTTACCATCTGAAAAAACTTTAACACCGGAGAATCCGGCATTATCTGCCATATCAAAAATTTCGTTCTTATTCAATTTGATTATAATCTATTTTAATTTGTGAATTGATTTGCGATTTCGTCATCCGGATCAAGTTCCTGCACTATACGGAAAAAAGACGCGGCACCCTCTTTATCACCTGATTTTAAAGCCACGATTGCCAGATTAGAAATAATTTTTATATTTTCAGGTTCTTCTGACAGAGCCTTTTCCAATTCAAACTTCGCCTGCTTTAAGTTTCCTGTCTCAATTAAGCAAATAGCCAATTCATTCAAGGTATCAACATTTGACGCGCCAAATTCAATAGCTTTTCTAAAAGCCGCCTCCGCGTCGCTCCAGCGTTTTATTCGCCGCAGTGCCCAACCTAACATAAACCATGCATTCCATACATCAGGGTATTTACTTATAAAGATTCTTATTTCTTCCATTCCTTCCAGTTCTTTATTGTCGTTTATCAGTTTATACGCCTTACAAAAATGCTCGTCATCAAGACAATTTTCTTCAATGAGTTTGATTTCAGCACATGCTTTATCCTTTCTAAAATTGTCATCACTTAACGAAACAAACTTTGTTAATAAAGATTTTGCTTCCTTGTAATTTTGTATTTTTGCAAAGAAAAATCCGGCGTTCAATAGTATATCAACATCTGTTTCGCAGACGGCTATTGCGCCGTTATAAGCATCACGGGCTTTTTCATTTAGTTTTTTTGCATCCCTTCCATTCTTTTCATAAAAGTTTGCTTCTTCCTCAAAAAGAACAGCCTGCATCAATAATACTTTTTCTGAATTATTATATAATCCTCTTAATAAATTAATTATATCCTGGGCAATATCATATTCATTGTTTTTTATTTTTGTAATTATGGCAGCGGAAAGTTCCTGCAAAATATTTGGACGTAACGATAGGACAAAGTTTCTGTAATAATCCGCATTTCTCATTTTAGGATCATTGGACAATGTTTGTAATATAGCCGATATGATCATCTCGGCTGTAAGATTTTCAGGTACTTGGCTCGATTCAGAAGGAATTTCTATGGGGATAGGAATATTTGAATCAATACAGAAATCACAGTGATCATTCAACTTCTTTTTAACGGATTGGGGGACAGGCATAAAAATTATTTTATTTGCGGAATTAATAAAGCCGGTTTTTGACATTCTTATATTGCGGCATCCGTTGGCGGCGGTATATTTACAGGTTTCTCTTCGATTGTTGTTACCTGTTGATTCGCCGGTTTGCCCTTGTCTGTTACACGAAGCGTGGTTAAATAATCGCTTATGCGCACTTTATACGACATTGGTACAGGCACATCAAAAGCAAGGGTTAAAACTGCCATTTCTTTTCTCTCCGGCATAGCTTCTGCGTTAACCAGTTTTCCATTTATAGCCAGACTTTCATCGGGCTCCGAAAAGTCAAACTTTATAGTAGCCGGTTTATCAAGTAATAATCTTGAAATACCTAAAACAATTACCCTGGCGTTAGTGAATGAAATGTCTCTGAGTATACAACGGCGCGGAACTTTTTGAATCGTTATGCTAACATCTTTTGTTACAAATTTTAGTTTGCGCAAACTTTCAGGTGATATAGTTATAACTTCATCTTTACGCTTATTAAAATTAACATTTGCCTCTATAATTCGTCCTATTATTTCTATTAAATCGTCCGGTGGACGTTGAGAAAATTGTAAGGTGAAAATTGACATATCAGATGAACCGTTATAAGGAGCGGATCCGGCAACATGAGCCGGAACAAGAAAGGCAACCTGTTCACCACTTGTTGGTACTTTAAAACTGAATTTTATACTTGCCGAATTATTTGTAGCTTTAAGCTTATCAAGAATACCGGATTTATTATTGGCAACAAGTTTTGCTTCAAGAAAACTTGTTGAATAAATTACACATGGATAGAAATCGGATGCGCATTTCAAATTCACTTGTTTTGCTTGTAATCCGGTAACAAACACGATCTCTTTATTAAAAGTTACAGGAATATTTTTAAATTGATCATAATAAACATTTATCTTTTGCCGAGGTAAAACACCCATTTGCTACATTATAGGAAAAAATATAGCAAAAGTAAAGGGAAAAGTTAATTTTTTTTTTAAATTAACGCAAAAGCGCCGCTATTTCCGGTCTTCCCCAACGCTCGGCAAGAGCGGCGGCTGTGTCCCCGGCAGTATTTTTTTGATAGCGATCCGCCCCCAATTCAAGCAAAACAGAAACAATTTGCGCCGAACTTAAACGCGCCGCATAATGAAGCACATTATTTCCGCCCGAATCCCTTGAATTTATGGCTTTACCGCCAAAAACGGACCGGACAGCCCCAACTTCGCCTGATAACAATGTAATATCGGCCGGTGTTTTTCCATCACGGGCTGTTGAAAAGACATTATCTCCCGCGTTTGTTAAAAATTTTGCCGCATCCCAATTTTTACGGTCAACAGCATACCGCAGCGACGTGCGCCCTGCCCTATCAACCACATTGTTTTTTCCAACCCATAAGGCGATTTTTTCGATTTCGCTTTCCGGTACATTATTAATAATGGCAATATGTAGAGGAGAACGGCCTTCGTCATCAGTCTGATCTCGGCCTTTTTCAACAAGCGATAACATCATGCGTGATGAAGTTTTAAGCGCAACGGTAAAGGGGCTTTCGCCATCGGCATTTTTTGCGTGTATTTGAGCCCCGTGATCCAGCAACAACCCGACAAGATCACTTCTTTCAGTTTCGACAGAAATTAAAAGCGGTGTTTCACCGGAATTATTACGGGTGTTGACATCGGAACCGGCACGAACAAGGTGATCTGCCGATCTGAAAGAGCCGATTAGTACCGCTTCTGTAAGCGCCGTTCCGCCGTTGCTATCGCGGTACTCTAAATTTGCGCCGCGCTCTACAAGGAGGTTTTCAATTGCAAATCTGCCAATACGAACCGCATCGTGTAAAGAGGTCTTTCCGTAAAGATTATAGGCGTTTACATCAATGTTGGAAATAAGCAGTGCTTCGGCCGCCGCCACCGCATTCCAACTGACGGCGGCATGGAGGGCCGTATTGCCCAATGTATCACGGCCTTGCACGGAGGCGCCCGCATTTAACAAAGCGCGTACCGTTGAGTCGGAATCAATTCTAACCGCTATAAAAAGAGGTGTTTCACCGGTAACATTTGCAGCCTCCAGAGAAGCGCCTTTTTCACAAATAAGAGGTATTGATTCGTCGAGTTTCCACTGTGTTACATAGTGAAGCATGGTATTACCCAACCCGTCACGGGCGTTAAGAACAACAGGAATAAACATCCAAGCTCTTATTCCTCCATCGGAATAGAATGTCAGGGAGAGCGGGCTTTCGCCTTTTGCGTTCTGCGCAAAAATATCGGCGCCTCGTGATAATAGAAGCTCGCCTGTGGCAGCTTCATTTTTCCGGACTGTAATATGAAGCGCCGTATCACCCTCCTGGTTCCGGGCATTAACCGAAGCCTTTTTGTCTAATATACGGCGGATTATATCAACATTAGCGCCTTGTTTAACCGCGACAAGAAGCGGTGTATTACCGCCATTATCGCTCTGCACGACAGTCTCGGTCGTGATAAGGTTTTCCATAGCAGCGTTATTCTCTGTCAAAGCCTGCTCAAACGGCGTTTTTCCTTCGTTGGTTACTGCAAAAATATCTGATTTATACTCAAGTAAAAGGGGTATAAGATTTATCCGGTTTTGCTCAATAGCAATAAACAGAGGTGTTTTTCCATCAATATTGTGAATTGTAACATCCGCTTTTCCGCTAAGCAGTGTTTCCAGAACTTCCGGCTCGCGGTTCAACCCGATAACAATATGCGCCGGGGAATCACCTCTTTCATCACGAAGGTTAGGCGATGCCCCGCTTGAAAGCAACAACTGAATGGCTTCGTTGTGAACTTCCACGGGAATTGCTATGTGCATTGCGGTATTTCCCTGCCCATCCTGCATATCAACTTTTGCGCCGCGGCTTATAAGAAGCCGTAATGTTTCCATATCGCCGACACGGGCAGCTTCGTGGAGAGGGGTTGCCCCCGATGTGTTTTTTACATTAGGGTCGGCGCCTTTATCCAGAAGATAATAGGTAAAACCACTGTAGTGTTCACGAACCGCAAAATGAAGCGGTGAATTTCCATTTGACGCATGATAATTATAATTTAATGTGCGTACAGCCGGAGCGAAATACTGAAAATACGTGTCGGAGGAGTCTGCGCCGGATTCAATTAAAAGAGCGGCTGTTTCCGCATGGGAACGCGAAATTCGATGTTCAAAAGCAATATCAAGGGCTGTTTTTTGCGCATTATCCTTTTCATTTATTGTGTTTTCTAATGTTGAATCTCCGGATAAACGGCAAATAGATCTAATCGCGTTTGGGTTACCCATTTCCGCCGCAATATGAAAAACGGTACGTCCATCACTGTCTTTTGAAGCAATGGAATCCTGGGTAAGCATTGATTCTAAAAGACGGCTATTGTTAAGTGTGATTGCCGTCTGTGCCGGTGTAGTGCCGGATATGGAATTATGGTGAATGGAAGCGCCGTTCTTTACCAGAATTTTCACCGTCTGATCATCACCAAGATTAGCGCTGATATTTAAAGGTGTGTTACCTGAAATATCTGGGGTATCAACGGGAGTTCCAAGCCTGATAAAAAAATCCGCAAGATCGGCATTTTTCTCCGCGGCCGCAAAATGCAAAACATTTTTGCCCTCCGCGTTTAGGGCATTGGGGGCGATTCCCGAAACAAAGAGGGTTTTTGCTTCTTCAATCTTTCCATCGTGTATTAAAGCGCCGACACGGTCGACAGGCGTAGAGCCTTGTTTTTCAGTTTTTTCTTCCGCAGCAGGTTTTTCCTCAGACTTATCCTGTACCCCACCGGCAAAACAGTTTACCCCTGTGAAAATAAAGGCAAAAATCATAAAAAAAAGAACTAATGGCCGCTTAATTTTATATTTAGCACTAAAAAACTCTTTGAACGATTTAAACATAGGTACCCCGTCTACATTATCGGAATTTTTCCCTCAAAAAACAATATGGTATAGTAGAAATTTATCAAACTGAAAAAATCTTCTTAAATTCAGCTAAAATAACCGGCTGCAATTCGGATATTTTGATACCTTTTTTTAAAATACCGGCAGCGTTTTTATGTCCTCCACCGCCAAGGCTCCCCGCAATCTTAGCGACATCAACCCAATCGCGTGAACGCAGCCCGACCGTACAATCATCGGGGGTTTCCTGCCTTATTATCGCAACCGCCTCCACACCATCAACCGACTGTAAAAGTTGATACAGCATATCGGAATCCCGGCTTTCCATACCGAAACAGACGGATTCTTCATATTCCTCCGTTGAAAAAATTAGCTTGCCGTTAAAATAACTTTTTGCCTTTGAAAGGATTGTTCCCAAAAGAAGACGGGAATTTAACGTTTTACCGCCATTCATAAGCGCAAAAGTGGTCTTTGGACTTGCACCGGCTTTTATCAGTTCCGAAGCTATTTGAAATATTTCCGCGCTACTATCATCAAGGTGTTTGAAAAAACCCGTATCGGTACAAAGACCGAAAAATAAAAGTTCAACCTCGTTTTTTGAAGGTTTTATGTTAAGCGCACGGAAAATTTTATATATTAATATGGTTGTTGCGGGGGAATTTCCGTCAACATAATTTATATCGCCGCAATGATCGCCTACGGCATGGTGATCGATAAGAGCAAGCGGCATACCCGTTATTGATTCCCCGATTTTTCCGGTGCGTTCAGGCATCGAACAATCAACAATTATTGCCGCGGCGTCCTTTTTATCATTTTCCGTAATAACGGAACTAAACTGGTCTTTATAGGGTAAAATTTCAGTACGTTTAAACGGACCATCCGAACAACAGAGGACGGTACAACCTAAACCACGCAGCAAGGAAGCCAAAGCAAGCTGACTTCCGACACAATCGCCATCCGGCTCCTTATGCCCAAGCAAGATGAATTTTTTGTATTTATTTATAAAGTCCAGCAAAGCGGCCGGTGGTGGTAAAAGTTCAAACATTATAGCTGCGTCGCATGACGGTCTCTTTGTTAAAATTTAAAAGTTAAATTCTCGACATTATCAAATTCGCTATCGACCGGGGCCCCGCCGGAAATTATTCTTCCCCATGTACTGTGAGCAGGGTCTTTGCGGACGTATAACTTTACATGATCGGTTTTACCTTCCTTGTAATAGACCGTCAAATATGGCATTACATTTCCACTTCCAAGCCGGACAATTTCCCCTTTTTGAGGAGTTTCAGAGCCCACTTCGCGTTTAAACCATGAAATCGGCAAATATGCCACGTTTGTACCCATACCATTTTTACGGTATTCGACCACATACCCCTTTGCATGTGCATATACTTTTTCAATAGGCACCTGCACAATATAGAATTCCGATTTAGTCACCGGACCGGCGGCATCTTGCCCGAAAACAACCGGCGCAAAAATAAGCGCAAAAATAACAATTAAAAAAGATTTTGTGATTTTCATGATAACCCCTTGATACTAATTATAGCATAACTATTTATCGGAATTTTTGCAACTATTACAAAAATTCAATCAGTAGTTTTACTTTTAGGAAACCACCGACCTCACAGACGTAAAAACCATGAGGAAAAAACAACAAAACTTCTTTGACTTTGGTTACTTTACGGTGTAAATTCCTTGTTCATTGGATTTGTCTGTGTGGTCCGTGGTTAAAAGTAAAATTTGCTGAAGCGGTTGCAGCAATTCCAAATTAGGAAAAGACAAGCTAAAATGAGGGATGGGACGGGGAATACTGAAGGGGCTGATAAAGGGCCTTGAAGAGACGGCGGCAAAATTGCCGGAGAAACGGGAGGGTAGCAATGCCCTTGTATACGGACTATCGGATGCACTGAAAAGCGCATTGGCGGTATTTTATTTTTTGCATCCATCGCTGCTCAATTTTCAGCAGGAGATGCGGAGAAAACAGAAACGGGACAATCTTGAAACGCTGTTTGAGGTAAAGAACATACCGTGTACCGAACAACTGAAGAACATCGTGGACGGGGTAGAACCGGCGGGGTTGGGCGAAATCTTCGATAAAGCCCTTCAATCGGCCGATGGGCAGGGGGTAGTAGAGCAATACCGGGTGCTGGACGGAGGGGTTTTGATACCAATGGACGGGGTATGGTATCATTCATCGGAAAAAATACACTGTAGTCATTGTTTACATAAGACGAAGGGAGAAAAAACGGTGTATTATCACAGCATGATAGGGACGGCTCTGGTGAAACCGGGGAGTACGGTGGTTTTACCCCTAGACATGAGTACATCCGGAACGAAGATGGGCAAGAAAAGCAGGATTGCGAGCGGAACGCGGCGAAACGATACCTGAACGAACGCGGGGAAAC
>BOBI01000054.1 GCA_026002305.1 Spirochaetia bacterium | reverse complement strand
CGGAGTATGCTTACCTTCTCCTCGGGGGTATACCTCTTCCTCGTACCCATACTCTTCTCCTATGGTCTTCTGGTATACCACCTTATACGCTATCCCCTATAACGGCAAGTTCATCGTAGGCAGGACATGAACTTGCTATTACCGACTTTGAGAAGGCGATAAACCTTCTTGATACTAAGAATAATGGCGATGATATTGAATATTGCAAAGAATCAATTGAAATAATCAAGAAAAAACTAAAGGCGAATATATGACTAGAAATGTAATTTTTCGGCTGTCACTAGCATTATTTGACTTTTCCGCCCAAAGAACTGAAAAGTCGACCATGTGTAGTAAACTTTCGGTATGTTAATTGTTTTTGTCCTAAATGGACAGCAAGTGGTCGATTTGTTTAAGTATGAAGTCTTGAAAACGTGTTATTTTTGTTTTCACCGCAGGTGGTAGTTGAGATGTGGTAGTTGAGATGTTGAGTAAAGCACTTAATTGTGTTACCTTTACAGATACCGGAAGTGTACATTACGTATAATTATTATAGGAGCAAATAATGCAAAACGATATTACAGCAATCAAACAAGAACTGGATATGCTTACAAAAATTATTGTTGAAACAGTGCCGGTAGAACAAATCTATCTGTTTGGCTCTTATGCCTATGGAACCCCTCACAAAGATTCCGATTTTGATTTATATGTTGTCTTAAAAGACGATGCGCCAATTCGTGATATAGATGCGATGATGGCAATGGATTTAGCTATAGGCTTTAAACGTTCAAAGCCGCTTGATATTTTAGCAATAAAATCAAATAGATTTAGTGCACGAAAGACCGGTATAACAATAGAAAGGACAATCGCGCAGGAGGGCATAAAGCTTTATGGATAAAGAAGAAGAACTAAGACAGTGGTTTGACATTGCCGGTAAAGATTTAACATCTGCAGAGATACTGTTGAATAATATGCATCCTGTCCCTGACGAAATTGTGTGTTTTCACTGTCAACAATCAGTTGAAAAGTATCTAAAAGGTTTTATGTTTTTACACGATACTATTCCTCCTAAAATACATGACTTAGTTCAATTACTTAACCTATGTGTGAGTATTCAAAGTGATTTTTCAACCTTGCTTTCAAAATGCACTTTTATAAACCGGTTTAGTGTTTTACCGCGCTATCCAAATGAATTACAAATTAACGATAATGATGTCCGCCTCGCCCTTCAATATGCAAAAGATATAAAAGCGTTTATCGAATCGCAAGCGGACTGCTCATTTATTGCTGGTTAGGTAAAAATCATAAAAATATTTATAAAAAATCTTCACCTCTAGCATTATTTGATAGACTGCGTGTAGTAAACTTTCGGTATGTTAATTGTTTTTGTCCTGAATGGACAGCAAGTGGTCTATTTGTTTAAGTATGAAGTCTTGAAAACGAGGCTGAAGCTCCTTGAAAAGTCCTACGAGCTTGGAGAACTGTTCTTCGGGGTTTTCGATGAACATCTCACCTTTACCTGTTTCGAGCCATGTTTCATTCACACTGAACGCCGAACAGGTAAGTTTGACAAGCCGCTTATTCACCTTGCGTTTTTCCGTTTCCACTCCGGCAAGGTAACCGGTGGAAAGCGCCGTAATTTTAGAAAATTGCGGTTGCAAAAGGTTCAATTATTGGTTACCCTTAGAAAAAAGAAGTTATAAGTATGATAAACGCTCAAAAAAAAGTAATTGAATTTTGCGATTTAGTTTTTGAAAATGCAAAAACGGCGAATGTGGAAGACATTCAACAAAAAGTTACAAGCCTTAAAGAAATGGCACAGAATCAAGAGTTGATTGTTCCTGTTGTCGGTGCATTTAGCGCAGGTAAATCAACGCTGATAAATAAAATTATTGGAAGTGATATATTACCTGTTGCTATCACGCCGGAAACTTCTTTAGCAACTGAATTGCATTATGCAGTAGAAGAATATATTGAAGCTATAAAAAATGACGGCACAATAAAACGTTACACCGTGAATGAAATAACTATCGTAAAAGACAAAGCGGCAGATTATAAATTTGCGCGTCTTTTTTTGAATAGCGATATAATCAAGGAATTAGAACCGCTTATACTTGTTGATATGCCGGGTTTTGACTCACCATTAGACCAACACAACAAAGCCATCAATGAATATTTGGGTAGAGGTTGTCATTACATAGTACTTTCTGATGTAGAAGATGGAACCGTTTCAAAATCTGTTTTACGACGTATAAAGTTTATAGACGAAATCGGTGGAAGTTTTTCATTTTTCCTTACAAAAGTAAATTTGCGCTCGCAAGCCGATGTCGAAAAAATTACAAAAGAATGTCATGCTGTGATTGACCGCAATATTGAGCTTGATGTTCCAATACTTTCTATCGGTAATGAATCAGGCGAGGCAGTTGTTCAAGTGCTTAAAAGTATAGACATTGATAAGCTTTTCTTTAGGTTATTCAAAGAGCCATTAAAAGAACATTGCTATGCTTTAATTGATGCGTTAAACACACGCATTAGGGCTGCAAAGGCTACGCTGGATTCAAACAAAGCGCTTATAAAAGAAATGGAAGAAAGCGTACTAAAGATACAACGTAAAGCCGATGATATGATTTTGAATGTGCAAGCTCGCTATTCCGGCGGATTTGTAACATCGGTGGTAAACAAAGACATTGGAAGGGCGCTTGATTCTTCGCTTGATGAATTAGTAAATATGGCTGTAAAAGGTGATTCTGATAGCACCTCACGCCGCTTAAATGAAATAATCCAGATGACACTTGCAACATCTGTAAAAAGTAAACTTGGCGATATTGGCAATCAAATTGCATCTGACTTTGCGCTTGAAGTTAGCGGGATTGATAGAATCATGAAGGACTGTGCAATAGATGAGAACTATGCACAAAATATGACTGTCTCTGTACAAACTACATTTTCAACATTACAAACACTAGCCGATAAGTGGACAGATCCAGATAACAGTAAGACGCGTGCCGGAGCTACCGGTCTTGCCGCTGTGGCGACAATATTTTTGGGACCGGTTGGTGATATAATTGCTGTTCTACTACCAATGGTTATTATTCCGCTAATTGCTAATTTTCAAAAACAGAAACAGATTGAAACATTGCGTAATAAATTTCTAACAGAAATTTTCCCCGGAATTAAACTTAGGCTTCAATCTGATATACAAGCCAATCTTGATGAGCATATAAAAATTATGATCGAACAAATTAGAGATCAATATGAAGAAAAGATAAACGCACAAAAAGCAGAAGTTGCTAATGCTATCGAATTGAAAAAAACGGCGGCAAACGAAATACAACAAGAAATTACTGAACTGAATAATATTCGTAACAATGTGCAAGCACTGACAAATAAAATAATGGATGAATAAGATGTCAGAACCAATCGTAGAGAAACTAAAAAAACTTGAAAGTGTAATTACAGAGTATGATGAGATCATTACAGAGGATATGAAAAACCTCCGTAAAGAATACGCTGTGATGTCGTCAGAGAAATTAAGCGAAAAACTTAATGAAGAAAAAGAAAAAGGTAAAGTTTTAACCATCGGTATTATCGGTAAAGTAAACTCTGGAAAATCTTCGCTCTTAAATTCAGTTTTCTTTAATGGAGAAGATGTTTTACCGAAGGCTGCCACACCTATGACAGCATCTCTTACAGTTTTAACTTATGGAGACACATTTTCTGCAAATGTTGAATACTTTAGCGCTAATGAAATTGAAGATATTAAAAAAGGGCACAATTCATACAAAATAGAATTTGAAAAACTTTACGAAGAAAAAAAGAAAGACATTACCGAACGTTATAAAAAACGTGGTAAAACTGTAAGTGCTACCGAAATTGAAGAAGATGCTCGTAAAAGCGCAGTTGAAGCTATGTCAGAAAAAGGACATAATGACGCTTTTTATGATCAATATGAGCGTATGCTCAAGTCCGGCATTGCCCCTAATACTATGGGTAACAAAACTACCGAAAAGATCGCGGCAAAAAACTTAGGTGAACTTATGGGATTGATGAACGATTATGTTGGTTATTCCGGTAAAAAAATGCCTTATACAAAAAGCGTTGAAATTCAACTTGCAGGCGAAGAGTTTAAATCGTTAGAAAATATATGTGTTGTAGATACACCCGGCGTGAATGATCCTGTGCGCTCCCGTGAACAGCGTACCGAAGAATATTTAAGCGAGTGTGATGTCGTGTTTATTGTAAGCCCTGCCGGAAGTTTTATCACAGCTAATGATATGGATTTGATGGACAGACTTTCTTCAAAAGAAGGTGTTCAAGAATTATATCTTGTTGCATCTCGTGCCGACTCAGGTGTAAATCAAGGCAGTGTTATTGCAGAAGCTAAAGGCGATTTAAACGCCGCTAAAACCAGTATCTCTAAAACGCTACTTAATACAGCCACAAATAATTTAACAAAATTAAAGAATGATCACCCGGAAATAAAAGATCAATTTGATAAACTTGTAAATGAAAGCAGCGATAGATTTATATTGTTATCGGCAATTTGCAATGCTATGAAACTCCGATTTAGTAATAAAAACACATGGGATGGCGATATGAATACTGCATGGCGTAATCTTTCAAAAAATTACCCTGCATATTTTGGAGATGATCAAAGCGAAAACACCAACCTTGCCAATCTTGATTCATTGAGTAATATTACTCTTATCAAAAATAAAATTGAATTTGCCCGATCTGAAAAAAATAATATTATTGCAAAACATCAAAAAGAACAACTTGATACACAGTCATCAAATATTGAACAATTTAAAACTGAACTACAAAGATCTCTCGAACAAAAACAAGAAGAAATAAAAAATGAAGATTTACAAAAAATACAAGATGAAAAGACAAAGCTTGAACAAAGATTGTATCGTGGGGCTGATGCAATAGATGATGCATTTGATGATTGTTTTAGTAAATTTAAAGAAGCAGTCAAAAAAGCCGCTACACATGGAACAAAATCAGAAATACAAACAGCTCTATCAACTGCCAGAACGCAAACAGAGGAAGGCGTAGATAGATGGCATGAAAGAAGAGGCGGCATAATAGGCGCTATTGCTAAGTTTTTTGGAATGGGTGAATATGTTGAAAAAAGCAGAAGTTACACGGCAATTAGACCCGGTGCAGTTCATAACAGCATATTACTTCCTCTTGTTAATGGCTTACAAATGCGGCTTGCAGACTCTGTTGAGGAAGCAAAAAAAGAATGGGAAAGATCAATGCCTCGCACAATTATCGAAGAATATCAAACTGTGATAGGAAATGATGCTAATGATGATACAGACAGGTTGCGTTATGCTTTACGCAATGTACTTAACAATATGGAAATACCGCTTTTTGATTTTTCTTCCCTGCCGTTTAAAGGCACTCGTTCAGGCACTTTGCGCAATGATGCAGTTAATGATTTTCTTGAAGAAGTGTATGCGTATTTAGGCGAGCTTGATTTAAGGTATCGCACAATGATAGAGGGGACATTAAAAAAAATAGAGAAGAAGCTCAAACGACAAAAAATATCTGAGTTGTTATTTGAAGATGTTCAAAAACAAATCAATGAACTTGAAAACAACATCAAGAATAAAACTTATATTCTTGACAAGTTAGCAAAATGCTTAACGGCAATAAAAGGAATTGAATAAAATGAGTGAATTTTCACATAAAGAAATATTCGATTTTGTAAGCTTGGCTCTTGCGGCACAGAAAGAAGAAAACGAAATTGTTAAAGAGTATAGAGAATTGTATACTCGATTTATAGAATTTGCAAACGAAGAAGACGCCATGGATCATGAAGCCGACCAAATTCTAAAAATGCAAAAAATTGGTGAAAATATTGAAATGGTTGCGAATTTTCAGTCTATATACGGAAAAAGAATTGGCGCAGTTGCCGGTGGTTTTAGTGCAGGCAAGTCATCTTTTCTCAATGGGTTTTTACCGCCCAATACTGTTAAATTACCAGAAGCCATTGAAGCTAAAACTGCTATTCCCTGTTATATTACATGTGGTGCGGAATCCATAAGCGGACACACACCGGGCGGCGGCAAATTCACAATGACAAAAGAATATTTTGAATCAATATCTCACGATTTTCTAGCGTCCTTAAAATTTAATTTAAAAGATATAATACCGTATATTACACTTTCTGAACCGCTTGATGAAAATATGTTTAAAAATCTTTGTCTTATTGATACACCCGGATATAACGCCGACGGAAGTGGTTTTTCCGATAAAGATTTTGAAACTTCAATGAACCATGTTTTAAAAGCTGATTTTTTAATTTGGATGGCCAATATGGAAGATGGGATAATTTCCGGCACAGATGTTAAATTTTTGAATAGGCTTGCTCAAGAAAAAGAGTTTGATTTTTATGTAGTTGCAAATAAGGCAAATTTAGTAAATGACAAAGAAGGTGTTTTTAATGACATGAAAAATGTTATAAAACGGAAGGTAGATATAGAATGCAGTGGAATCTGTGCATATAATTCTATGACAAACGAAGAATATATGTATGATGGAGTTCATCTAAAAGATTTTATTCACGAGCAAAATATTGCAAGCAGCAAGATGTATAATGAAATAGAAAATGCAATTGATGAGGTGTTTGACGCTTATAAAGATGCAGAACTTTCTGTGAAAAAAGAATACGATGAAAACAGAGCATTACTTAAGAATATTGACCTTGAAATGATGAAGAAAAAAGGAGTAGATGAAGATAAATCTACAGATATAAAAAAACTGCAACAATATTTTTCAACAGATAAGCTTGATGGATATTTAACCACAATAGAAAACTTAAGAAAAGATTTTAAAAAATGTGTTGGAAAACTTAAAATAAAAGAAGAAACCGACAAGCTTGATTCATCCCAAGCTATAAACTCAATATTCTAGGAGAGTTGTATTATGCAGGAAAATATCAAAGATTTTAAAGTTATGCTTAAAGCCGCAGATCAAATAATATCTGACGGCAATTATTCTAATTCAGTGATTGATTCACTCGCTCAGTCAATAGACTTTTCCAGTTATAATAATAAAGAAAAAGATACAGTTAATAAAATTCTTGCCTGTGTTTTAAACAGTTTAGAAGCCCATTGGTTGTCTTTAAATAATGACAAGGCTAGTGCGGAAAAATATTTAAAAGATATTTCAGAAAAATTTGCAAAGGCATGTGAGTGGGTATCTGAAATGACCGATAATCCAAAATCTTTTTCAGCGGAAACATTTTACAATGGATTTATAGAAAAAGGATTTTTTACTTCAAAACAAGCCAAGCTTGATAAGAAAAAAATCAAATCAATTGTTATTTATATTGGTGATACAACTTTTTTTAGGAGTCTTCATGATTTTAAATTCAGCAAAGCGATTGCTGAATTTTGGAAAAAAGAACTTTCAAGAAGATCATCTGTAAAAAAAACATCAATAGCCGCTATAATTATTGCTGCCCTTGCCGTAGCTTCTTTTGGCTCTTATGGCATTTGGTATGCTACCAGAAGCCCATATCAAAAAGCCGTAATGGCATATACTAAAACATTAAAGGCAACTCCTAATGATACAGCAACACTTAGAAAGCTGGCAGATTTACACTTTGATAATAAATACTACCGTGAAGCAATAGAGAATTATTCAAAACTTGTTGCTTTAGGTAATGTCGATACTGCTCTATATTTAAGGCGAGGGGATTCTTACTTAAATATTGATGAATTAGAACCGGCAACTAGTGATTATACAGAAGTTCTAAAATTAGAGCCATCACAGAAAACAAATTTCTTAAACAAGGCTGATGAATATGTTACTGCTACAGAATATGATAAATCATATTCTGTATTTTCGGCACTCCTTAATTTCAATCCAGAAGATACTGATATTTTGAAAAAACGTGCAAGCGTTTATTCTACAAACTCACGGTATAGTGATGCCGCCAACGATTACACTTCAATTCTTAACATTACTCCCGAAGATGACACAATTTTTATGCTTCGCGCCGATACATTTCTAGTGTTACAGGATTATGGAAAAGCAATTAGCGATTATATAGAAGCAGTAAAACTAAACCCTGAAAATCTTAGCGTCGTAGAGACTAACGGTGATAATTTTTCTGTAAAAAACGAATACGATAAAGCGATTGCCCTATATTCTGTTTCACTTAATTTTACGCCTGATAATGCTGAAACACTTATTAAGCGTGGAAATAATTATTTAAAAAAATATGGTCAAATAGAACAAGCAGTAGCGGATTATACTTTAGCACTTAGTATCAATCCTGAAAAAGCAATCGACTTAAAATCTACGGCAGATTTATATTCAAATCAACAAGCTTTTGATAAAGCGGCGCCCATCTACACAGTAATTTTGGATAAAAATAAGAGCGACACAGATACTTTAATGGCTCGCGGCAATGCATATTATAAAACAAAGTCTTTTGATGATGCAATAAGCGATTATACTGCCATTATAGAAATTATTCCTGATAGTACAGATGCTTTTAATATGCGTGCAAACTCATATTTTGAAAAGGGCGAAAATGAATTAGCAATAGACGATTACACAGTTGTAATTGATTCAAATTCTGCTACAGAAGAAACGTACAGGAAACGAGGTGATGCTTATTTTGCACTGGAAAAATATGATGAATCAATTCTTGATTATACAGAATCAATAAAATTGAAGGCGGATAACGCGACTACTTATATAAGCCGTGCTGATGGATATGCTAGAAATAAAGAATATGAAAAAGCGTTGACCTTATATACTGCCATTATTAATGCAAATCCTAACGATGGTGAAACTATGCGGAAGCGTGGCAATGTCTATCGTTACTTTGACGGTGCCGCTAAAATGGCATTGTCGGATTATAGCGAAGCCATAAAAATAAACCCAAATGATACAGAAGCATTGATGGATCGTGGGCGGGTTTATTATTCAATTCTTCATGATTACAATAAAGCTGTATCTGATTTTACTGTCATTATCCATAATGAGCCAGAAAATGAGGTTGCGTTTAGATGGCGCGGAGCTTCATACCACAAACTAAAAGATTATGATCTTGCTATGAAAGACTATACTTCAGCAATATCACTTTCTCCAAAAGATGCAACTCTATTTAATAAACGCGGTAAGCTATATTTTGATCAAAAAAAATACAAAGATGCCATAAAAGATTATAGTGAAGCTATAATCTTGGATTCTAAAGAACCAACATACTTTAATAATAGAGGAATGGCTTATTCCCACAGAAAAAAATATAAGGATGCTATAAATGACTTTTCACAAGCTGTGTTATTATATCCTAATAACGAGGATGCTTTCCAAAATAGAGCTAATGTATACTATGAAAAAAAAGATTATGATAATGCAATACGGGATTATACCGAAGCAATAGATTTAAATTCTGGAAATGCCAATGCTATTATGAGGCGTGGATTTTCACATCACAGAAAATCCGAATATTTATTGGCAATATCAGATTATGAACTAGCATTAAAATCCGATCCGGCTTTACATTCCGAAATAGATAAAAGACTTGAGCGTGCCAGAAACAAAAAACTATATGAAGATCGTCCTTTTCTTAAAAAATTTTGATCGAAGCTGTCTTTTTCATTATGGTTATAATATCAAACAAGGAGCCAAACAATGGAACTATTCCATGGAAGTGATATAGAGGTAAGAAAACCGCAACTACTAGCAACTAATCGCACCTTGGATTTTGGGCGTGGTTTTTATACTACTACAAGCCGACAGCAGGCAGTGGACTTTACAAAGAATGTTAATCGCCGAAATGGGTCTACAGACGGAATTGTCAGTGTATACGAATTAGATGACGAAAAAGCTGTAAGCCTAAACATTTTAAAATTTGCAGCAGCAGATGAAACATGGCTTGATTTTGTAATGAAAAACAGATTAAAAAAAATTATAGAACCGAAATTTGACATCGTAATAGGTGCCGTAGCAAATGACAACGTGTTTACAACTCTTATTCTTTATGCAGACGGAACAATAACCAAACAAGAAACGCTCGCAAGGTTAAAAACAAAAAGACTTTTTGACCAATACGCATTTCAAAGTGAGAAAGCATTATCATTCCTGGAATACAAACATTCATTCAAGGTTGAAGGAGTAAATACAAATGACAAATGAACAATTAAGCGGGCTCCTTACAATAATTGATAACCAAATTATCAGTCTTATTATAGAGCGGTGTAAAGCAGACTACAAAAAAGCAGCCGAATTACTCTATACTTCTACACTTTATGCTAAACTGGAAGACGAGCAAACAAAGTTATGGCATTTGAGCGCTGAAACACTCTATGATCTACTAGACGAAGAATTAAAAACAGGTAAAATAACATATCCGGAGGAGCAATAACATGAGCGAAAAAATACGATTTTTAGTTTACTGTGCAGAGATATACAAACGAGAAAAGCACCTAACAGGACGGCAAATGTATTCCTTATTTTCAAAGTACAACGTTTGGGATTACGTCTACGAATGTTACGATGCGCTTCATACAACCGGCGCTCTTTACACCATAGAAAATATTGATGAATTTATTGCGAATTCCTCTTACCTCTAGCATTATATGACATACACACCATGCTATACTTAAATAAATGCTTGGCTTTTGCGGGCAAACTTTAGACAAAAGGAGCGTTACAATAAATGGGGAATGTTGTTTGGGAATGCAGTAAATGCGGTAGCTCGATAAGCTCGAATGAATTTAACGGCAGGACGCCAAAAAAACCAGATGTTTCCGACCTTATCTGTAAAGCAGGCGGGGCGCATAGCTTACAAATAGAAAACACACACTTCACGATTCCTTGGACTTGTAAAAAATGCGGAGCAAGAGCGGACTCAGCGCAAAAACCTGCGGACAGTACTTGCCGCGAGGGCGGGACGCATCAATGGGTTGCCGGTTTTAGTCGCGCTCCGCTGTTGTGGCGCTGCGCCAAGTGCCAGACACTTACATCGACGCAGGTGATTCCGAAAAACGGCACCTGCAGATCCGGTGGCGGCCATGCGTGGAAAAAAGTATAAATGTAAAAGTATAAAAATATAGGAGGAAATAAAATTGGGAGCTTGGCGATGTTCAAAATGCGGAATGTCAACGGTTGCGATGAGCAAACCCTTACCACAGACTTGTCCGCGCGGCGGGGGGCACTCTTGGGGTGTCGTTAGTAATGGGTGTGTAAAATGGCGGTGTGGAAAGTGCGGAACAACTATGTTCTGTCCATCGCGTCCGCCGGCCATTAGTTGCAGCCGCGGTGGAAATCACACGTGGCAAAAAGGATAGGAGGAATAAAGTATGGAGGGGCAAAAACAACAGACGGAACAAATAAAAGTAAACGGCAAAACTATTTTACAAATTAATCAACACGATACGATGATTGAACAAGCAAGAGAACTTGCCGAAAAATATATTGAAGATGAAGATTACAATGCTGCCATAAAAGAATATGATAAAATAATACAGGCAGAAAGAGATAAACCTGAAAACTATTTGAGGAGGGGTGAATGTTATTTTTTTATAAAAGATTACGATAATGCCATAATAAATTACACGCAAGCAATCGAACTGGATTTGCAATTCTCGGCGGCTTACTGTTTTAGAGGTGAGGTCTATTACAAAAAAGATGATTATGAAAAAGCAATAACAGATTATTCAAAAGCCATCACTATCGACAAAAATAATGCGGAAGCATATCGCTGGCGCGGTGAAATATATTTCTATCAAGACAAATTTGATGAAGCTATAAAAGATTGCACAACAGCTATTTCATTAGCGCCGGAATTTCCTTTTGCTTATAGATGGCGCGGCCGTTCATACTATGAAATTGATGAAATGGAAAAAGCTGTTGATGATTTTACAAATGAAATTATATATTATTCACTGACACCTTTTAATTATACGGATGAGGCGCTGCAACGGCGTGCCGATGCTTATCTTTCTTTGAGAAAATATGATCTTGCCATAAAAGATTTATCGGAAGCAATTCGGATTAATCCTGCTGGTGCTTCATATTATTATAGCCGTGCTATTGTATATATTTCAAAAGATTCACAAGAGTATGAATACAAACTGGCCATTGAGGATTTAAATAAAGCTCTTGAACTTGATTCCGATTACACTCTTGTTTATAAAAGGCGCGGTCAGTTATATAACTATATCGGCGAATATGACAAGGCAATTCATGAGCTTAATACTGCCGCAAAACATTTTCCGGATGACCCTTATATATTTTTCTTTCGCGGGTGTGCTATGGCAAACAAGGAAGACTATAAAAAGGCAGAGAAAGATTTTTCAAAAGCAATTCAACTTGCACCCGAAGAACCTGCATTTATTCGTGAAAGAGCTAAGATATACGGAATGGAAGGTGATATAAATAATGCCCTTCGTGATTTTGATAAGGCTATTTCACTAAATCCTGATGATCCTGAATCATGGGAATTTCGAGGGCTTACTTATTTTAAAGCGGAAGATTTTGATAAAGCTATCTCTGATTTAACAAAAGCCATAAATCTTGATAAGGATAATCCTGATTTTTATGAATCACGCGGCGAAGCCTATCTTGAAAAAGAGGACTGGCGGAGCGCAATATCTAATTTTGAAAAAACTTTAAGTATTGATCCTGAAAATGTTGATTCTATTTATTTGCTTGGCATAGCATATCATTGTAACGGTGAATATGATAAAGCC
>BOBI01000053.1 GCA_026002305.1 Spirochaetia bacterium | reverse complement strand
GGATAGTTTTCTTCGGGTGGTAAATCAGTTCCAAATATATGCGGCGTACCTTCTTCATCACGAATTACCCACTGCCCGTCAACAATTTCCAGTATACCGGTTGTTCCCGGCTCCGCGTAAGGAAGTGATGTATCGGCATTGTCAAATCTGTTAATGGCATCGGCAAGCGATCCGACACTATCTTCACTAGGCATACCAGCGGGATAGTTTTCTTCGGGTGGCATTTCAGAGGGAACGAGATACCTATCATCACCCTCACCTCTTATTACCCACTGTCCGTCGACAAGCTCCAATGTACCGGTTGTCCCCGGCTCCGCATAGGGAAGTGATGTATCGGCATTATCAAATCCGTTAAGCGCGTCGGCAAGCGAGCCGACGCTATCTTCACTAGGCATACCAGCGGGATAGTTTTCTTCGGGTGGCATTTCAGAGGGAACGAGATACCTATCATCACCCTCACCTTTTATTACCCATTTTCCGTCAACTAATTCTACAGTTCCGAACATACCGGGCTCCGCATAGGGAAGTGATGTATCGGCATTGTCAAATCCTGTAATGGCATCGGCAAGCGAGCCGACACTATCTTCACTAGGCATAACAGCGGGATAGTTTTCTTCGGGTGGTAAATCAGTTCCAAATATATGCGGAGTACCTTCTTTATCACGAATTACCCACTGTCCGTCAACAATTTCCAATATACCGGTTGTCCCCGGCTCCGCATAGGGAAGTGATGTATCGGCATTGTCAAATCCGTTAAGCGCGTCGGCAAGCGAGCCGACGCTATCTTCACTAGGCATACCAGCGGGATAGTTTTCTTCGGGTGGCATTTCAGAGGGAACGAGATACCTATCATCACCCTCGCCTTTTATTACCCACTGTCCGTCAACAAGCTCCAGTGTACCGGTTGTCCCCGGCTCCGCATAGGGAAGTGATGTATCGGCATTGTCAAATCTGTTAAGGGCATCTGCAAGCGATCCGACGCTATCTTCACTAGGAATAATACCGGGATAGTTTTCTTCGGGTGGTAAATCAGTTCCAAATATATGCGGTGTACCTTCTTCATCACGAATTACCCACTGCCCGTCAGCAATTTCCAATATACCGGTTGTTCCCGGCTCCGCGTAGGGAAGTGATGATTCGGCATTGTCAAATCCGTTAAGAGCGTCGGCAAGCGAGCCAATATTGCCGTCTGTAGGCATAACACCGGGATAGTTTTCTTCGGGTGGTATTTCAGAGGGGACGATATACCTATCATCACCCTCGCCTTTTATTACCCACTGTCCGTCAACAAGCTCCAATGTACCGGTTGTTCCCGGCTCCGCGTAAGGAAGTGATGTATCGGCGTTGTCAAATCCTGTAATGGCATCGGCAAGCGAGCCTATATTTCCGTCTGTAGGCATAACACCGGGATAGTTTTCTTCGGGCGGTATTTCAGAGGGAACGATATACCTATCATCACCTTCGCCTTTTATTACCCACTGTCCGTCAACAAGCTCCAATGTACCGGTTGTCCCCGGTTCCGCGTAGGGAAGCGAAGATTCGGCATTGTCAAATCCTGTAAGGGCATCGGCAAGCGAGCCGACGCTATCTTCACTAGGCATACCAGCGGGATAGTTTTCTTCCGGCGGTATTTCAGATGGAACGATATACCTATCATCACCCTCACCTTTTATTACCCACTGTCCGTCGACAAGCTCCAATGTACCGGTTGTCCCCGGTTCAGCATAGGGAAGTGAAGATTCGGCATTATCAAATCCGTTAAGAGCATCTGCAAGCGAGCCTATATTTCCGTCTGTAGGCATAACACCCGGATAATTTTCTTCCGGCGGTATTTCAGCATCAATCATCGTACCATCACCTTGTGTAGATGGAACAATATATCTATTATCACTCTCGCTTCTTGTTACCCACTGCCCGTCGACAAGCTCCAATGTACCGGCTGTTCCCGGTTCCGCGTAAGGAAGTGAAGATTCGGCATTATCAAACCCGTTAAGAGCATCTGCAAGCGAGCCTATATTTCCGTCTGCAGGCATAACACCCGGATAGTTTTCTTCCGGCGGTAATTCGTTCACAGGTAAATTATTTGCATCTTCATTACCCTTTATTACCCATTGCCCGTCTACTAAATCATACGCCGGAGAATCTGTATTTATCTCGTAATAGGGAAGTGAGGCCTCACCTGAATCAAGCCTGTCGTCAATATTTGCTTCGCTTAACACAATTTTATCTTCGGATGGTTGGTTCTTTAGATGAGTTTCTTCAGGATGAATATCAGCAATATTATTTATAATATCCGAAATTTTTGGATTATCCGGTTCATAAACAGTTATCTCCGGTTCATTAGCGGCTATCTTCGATAGAGCCGGTCCGGGTTCGGAAAGAAAATGGAATGGAGCTACAGTATCAGGCGCATTATCAACAGGTTCAACCAATACTAATTCAGGATCTTTAGGCAGCAATGGGGCTATATTTTTTCCCGGCTCTGTGGGTTGAAAAGGATTCGGTACAACTTCTGCAATATTAATTTCTTCTTGTTGAAAATTTGAAATTTCCGGTTTTAAAACTACCGGTTCGGGTGTGTCATAGGCAATAATATTGGGATTTATAAATGGGCTTCCACCATCACGTTGATAAGGATTTGGCAAAATCTGTACAACTTCTGCAATGCCAATTTCCTCTTGTTTTGAAACGGACGTTTCTTTTGGCAACTGTGGTTGTGGTAGTCCCTGTGAATTAGATTGGGAAGTATATGTTTCCGGTATTGCTTCAACAGGAACCGGAGCAGGCATAGTTAAAAAAATAGGTTGGGTCGGCACAAGCGGCGCCGACACTATCGTAGGCGGCTCCGGTGATAAATTTTCACTTCGTTGCGAATGTGTTGTGTTATTATCAGGTATAACACCGTATGGCGGATAGAATGAGTTATTGTTGTTATAGCCATTGTTGTTATATGAAGGATATGAGGGATTTTGTGTCGCCAATGATTCCGGAGGTAATGCGTTTGCCCTAACAAAGGCTCTAGGATCATAATCAGGATCCCCTGATATACCACGCCCGTCGGCAAACCGCGAGAACGCAACAGCTTCATCCGGCGGGGATATTCTTATTCTTCCATTTGAAGTTGGACTCATACCCAGAGCGTCGGCGGCGTCGCGTGATAACATAACCGTCCCGCCCGGCGTATTGTTATTATTCGCAACAATAACTTGAATTGTTCTGCCATTTCCAAGGTTGGTAATGTCAACAACCGTATTTTTAGGATACGAGCCTGTTCCCACATAAAACCCGCGTTCAGGTAAAACTCCGATAGGGGCGATTATTGAAGTTCCCTCCCATGCGGGCAAAGCAAAAGCAGTACACAAAACTACGAAAATTTGAATAATGGCTAATCGTATTATAAGACGATATTTATTCGTGGGTGTATATTTTTTCATACTTTGCCTCCTAAGTAAGGCATAATTATTCGTGCAGCCTTTTGAGCGTTTGAAAATTCATCTCTATAGGTTCGGGTTTCCGGTTTATCTATATTTTGTGTGTAGAGAATGTTTTTATACGTAACATTGAATAGCTTTAATGTAATTTGATCCGGTCGTGCGTTTTTAACTTCGTTCCGATTACCATAGTTCAACATGGCAATAAGAAAGTACTCCACCCCGCCTTCCTCTGCTTCTTCCAAACTCAGATAAAGTTTAGAAGGTATTTCTTCATCTGCAATTTCCGGAATATATAACGGGGTGGAATTGCAAACAATATGTCCCGCATTAAACAAAACATCCATGATACCGCTTTCCCAAATATCGGCGAGTCCATTTACAGAGCTTTCATTTAAACCCGTTTCGACCACTAAAACCGAAACACTTGCCGCAAATGTAAAGCAGGGCGTGGAAACTAAAAATAAACAAAACACAATAGGGCGGATGGACATCTTCATAAATTTTGAGAACACTCCTGTAATAGATTATCGGAAGAAAACTGAATAGACTAAAAACTATATTTAAATAAGAAATATAATAAGAAACTCAATTTTTTTATCCGATAAATGAAATGGAGAACTATTTGTACAAATTTTTCTTAAAAAAGTCAATTTTTCCGGTTTTTCTCATAATTTGCGGTAATTTATTTGCAAACCCCGATGTTGAGTACTACCAAAAATCTCAAATAGTCCAGCGGTTAAGTTGGCCTGCTGAAAATGATGTTTTTAGCTACGAAATAGAAATTGAAAAAAAAGAGCCAAACGGTTGGACGCCTGTGGTATCTGAAAAAACAGTAGAACCATATATCGAACTGTCTTTAGAAAGTGCGGAGTATCGCTACAGGGTAACCGTGTACGATCTTTTAGGACGAAAACGGCCAAGTGCCGATTGGTCGAGCCTTCGTGTTTTACAAGCACTTCAACCGGAAGTTTATAGTGTCAGTCCGGGACTTTTTCATATTGAGGATGATCAGCCGGTTAATATAAAAATTACCGGTAAAAATTTAATAAAAAATTCAAGAATATTTTTAGTTAGCTCGGAGGGAAAAAATATTGAACCTGATAAATTTTCGCCTGAAAAAAATAGCGAAAAAGCTGAAATTTCCTTTGATAAGAATAAATTAGTTTCAGGTTCTTATGCCGTAAAGGTTTCAAATCCGGGAGGACTGGAAACCCTTAAACCGGGTATAGTAATTAATCACGGAAAAGAGGCCAAAGGAGAAATTCCGGTTTCTGACAAAAAATTTAGTTTGTCGCAAGGCTGGGGAATGTTGATTCCCCTTAATGCGATTTTTGCCCGTTATTTTGATATGCCATTCTCACCGATTGGAATAGATATGCATCTTAGTTACAGACTGTTTTCGTTTAGATTTGGAAAATTCGGATTAGATTTATCACCTTCATGGAGTTATCTATCTGCCGAACATAATGATGATTTAAACGGTTATTGGTCTGTAAGCGCGCACATGATCTCGATAAGTTTTAACATATTATATGAAGCGCAGTTCTTTAATGGGCGTTTACGATTAGATGCGCGTATAGGCGGCGGATTAACGTTTTTAGCCGATTTAAGGTTGTTTATTAACGAAATTGGACAACGCGAATCATTAGCCGGTTGGATACCCAGAGCAAACGCTCTTATTTCTGTTGACTTTTTTGTATTCAATGCATTTTACGTAGAGGCCGGTGTGGAATTCTTTATGCTCTTTACGGGTGAAGCCCTGCCTATTTATTTGAGGCCTTCGGTTTGTGTCGGCTGGGCATTTTAATTTCGTTTAGCTTCTTCCCAAAATTTATCAATATCCTTGTTATTTTCTTTCTTCAATGGCTTCCCTATTTCCTTCATCTTTTGTTCAACATATTTATAACGGCGGACAAATTTTACATTGGTTTTTTGCAGTGCCACCGAAGGCTCAACATTAAGAGTCCGGCACAAATTAATAACTGAAAATAATAAATCGCCAAGTTCATCTTCAACTTCTGAATTTTTTTTATCAGCCAAAGCCTCTTTTACTTCATTAGTTTCCTCGTTGATTTTTTCAAAAACACCATCGGCTGATGGCCAGTCAAAACCGGCTTTTGCCGCCTTTTTTTGCAATTTATAAGCTTTATCCAAAGGCGGCAAAGCATTTGATACTTCATCAATAATCGAGTCTTTTGGTTTTCTTCCCTCTTGTTCAATTTTAATTTTAACCCAATTTTTTAGAACTTCATCACTATCTTTAACTTGGGTATCGCCAAAAACATGAGGATGCCTGCGTATTAACTTTTTAGAAACCCCGTCCAATACATCTGAAACCGAAAATTCATTTTTTTGTTCATACATATATGAAATCATCACAACTAAAAGAAAAATATCCCCTAATTCTTCACAGATATGCGGCGATTTTCCCTCATCAATTGCTTCGATGCATTCATAGGTTTCTTCTATCAAACTTCCGCGAAGAGTTTCCGGTGTCTGCTCAATATCCCAAGGACACCCGCCAAAACCACGCAATTTTTTTACGATCTCGTACAACTTTTGAAAATTCTCTTTCGGCATTCTTTACCCCGTATCATTTTCATTAAGGAATTCGATAATAAAATATATTTTACTGTCTACTTTTTTGTAAACTTTAAAGAGTTTGAAAAATCTTTAATATTATCAAGTCGTTTTTCCCGGATTAATGAACTACCGCGCAACTCTGCTGCGACCTTCGGTATTAAACCAAAACACGGACAATAACTGTTTTGGAGGTGAGGGGAATTGAACCCCTGACCTTGTGAATGCCATTCACACGCTCTAGCCAACTGAGCTACACCCCCGCAGTCTGTCCTAATACTAATCTTATCTAAATTTGGTTTTTATGACAAGGGCAAAACTGATAATTTTTAAATTATCAGTTTTGCCCTTGATACTTTGCAATATTACAATTCACGGTTAAAATATGGTATGTATTCAAGGGTTCTTTTACCACAGCAAATATCCCCTATTGAGAACGGCAAGCCTATACAGGGCACATGGACAACCGCTTTTGAAAAAGTAGATTTACTGGACATAAAAAAACCATATCCTGTACCGCTACCGCGTTCCATCCTTAATTTGCGGGTTAAGGAATGGCAGTCATTTGCCATTCAAAATGATGAAGTTTGCCTGTTTTCAAATATTGCAAATTTTAAATTTATAAGTTTTGCGGAGGTTTTTTTTCTGGATAAATCAAGTGGTGAAAGTTTAAGACTATTTCGTGTTTTCCCGCTTTCATATTGGCGTTTGCCTTCCAGCCTGAACAATTCTTATACCGGTATCGACACACATGATTTTTCGTTCAGGATTCATAATTGGCTCGATTGTAAATCAATTAAAATTGATTTAAATATTGGTTCAAATTTTAACAGAGCGGCCTTCACCGCGCAGATTGAATTCGATCTGGATATAAAAAAAATGACGCCTATGTCTGTAAATTTGCTATTAAGTGATACCCGGTGTTATTATGCTTATAAAGGGATTTCCGCAATTCGCGGAAGAATTGTTTGGGGAAGCAGGAGAATAATTTTGCACAGGGCTTCATCAATAGGACTTTTTAGGGATCATAAAGGTTACCTGCCTTATATGACACGTACCATGTCGTGTGCCGGTTTTGGATTTGATTCGCAGCAGCGTATGTTTGGTTTTTCACTTGCGGAAAATCAAGCGCGGGAACCAAGCAAGAATAACGAAAATGCCCTTTGGCTGGAAGGCGCGCTAACCCCGCTTCCGCCGGTACGTATCACACAAGCAAAAGAAGATGAGTGGAACATTCAAGACCTTGAGGGAATGGTCGATCTAACATTTAAATTTGTAGAGGAAGCTGAAAATACATTTGGAATTATTTTTTTTAATATAGAACATCAAACACCTATAGGACGAATAAATGGTATGCTACAAACAAAAGACGGCGAAAGACTCCAAATTAGAAATCTATGGGGTTTTGCAGAGAAATTTAATTTTAGGCTTTAGAGGATTTTATGGCAGATAAAAAAGCTATTTATGCTCCCGGTGAACTTGATAAAGTTAAGGAGCGGTTAGGTCCGATTGACGAAAAAGATGCAAAACGTATGCAAAGATTGCTTGGTGGTGATGTAGGCTACGAAAAGACGGAGGCAGAGAAAGAACGCGAGGCAGCGGAAGCAAGGGAGGTTCTTGCCGCAAAGACAAAAAAAAAGCCGCGCCATATTGTCGAGGTAACGCAAAATAACGGTGAAAAAAACAATGATAAAGCATATAACAAATCCGGCGGAATAATTCCTAATATCGGTGTTGCTTCATACAGAGAACGTGTAAAAATGGATATTTGCGCCGGTGATACTGGTTTTCATATAAAAACACCATGGCAAGTTTTTGTTTCAAGAATTTCGTTTTTCAGGACACCACCGGATAAAGTTAGTCTATGGTTTGTTAGGGATAAACTTAACGAATACTATACGCACATCGAAAATTTGGTAACAGAAGTGCGTCTTATATTTCCGCGCAATAATCTTGAGCGCGGGACAAAAATGAAAAAAGCATTTCCGTTTGCTTTCGATGTTTTAAATATATTGCGTCAATGGAAAATTGAAGTTATTTCTTCGGAAATAAGTAAAATACAATCACACCCTCGGGAGGTAACCGTACGGGAATTTATAAATCTATTGCGCGAAATATACAAGCCAATTTTTATTCTACGAAATCTTAATACCGATCAACATATCGCGGAATATTTTAATCAGTTATACAAAGTTGTCTATTTAGAAAATCCTAGTCACGAGACAGAGAAAATGCTGAAAAATATATCCGTTGCAGTAACCGCGTGGCAATATATCTCAATACAACTTAGCCGCCGTCTCTACCCACTCTTAATGAAAATTTTATGCGTATACTATGTTCCTTATGATAGGTTTTTTACTGAAAATGAAGAAAAGATTTGTTTGTTTTTGGGTATATCAAAAGAAGAACAATTACATCCTCCGTCCATTTCCGATACTGTTTCAACTATGGACAAAAATTCCGACGACGACAATTCTGAAGAAACCGAAACGACGGACGAAGAAAGCAAAGAAAATTTTGAAGAATTATCAAATAAAACAGAAGAAGAAAGGAACATGGAAGCTGCCGAGACAAAAGCGAGGGATCGGGGTTTAAAAATACTGGAAACCCTCTTTCCAAAAGCAGGATGGGATAGACTCTCTGAACGCACGGACCTTTACCCCTATTTTTCAGATGTTCTTGAATTAAAAAAAAGCAGTGACTTAATATCTCCTTACGATCCAACACAACTTGCGTTAGTTCTTGCGTCGGTTATAGAAGAATTGCTATATGGTTTCCGCTATATAAAGTTTTCCCGTACGTATGATGGCGGTAAGTCTTTAAATTCATTTAGTGAAGAATGGCATAAAATACTTCAGGAAAGCTTTGAACGTGTTTATCTGCCGCGTGTTTCGGAATATGCGCATTGCTTTGAACATTCTTCACACCAGAGAACATCACCTTATATTGCAAATCTTGTAAACGATTTACATTGGATAAGGCGTTATTATTTTCTGCCATATTATGATTATACCTCCCCTACACCGCCTACATTTGCTAAAAAAAATGTGGTCGCACTCTACCCTCTTGTGCGGCATTTAAGAAGGGAACTTACATCTTTTGCCGCAGCAATTGATGCTGCAAACAAAGAAGGCGGAGCTGCCATGAATTTATTTGTTGACGGAATTAGCAACCCATGGGAAAAATATTCTTTTGAAGTAGAAAATGCCATTTCAAAACGTCTGAATATGATTTTAAAAAAAGAGCAGCGTACAAATGTTTCATTAATATTTTTTACCCTGGCCATTGTCACAGTATTGGATAATCATTTAAACGATTCAAAGAGTATTGCGTATAACACTGATAACAGCAGGCTGTTCCGCAGCTCGGACGAAGCCGGTTTAGTTCCTGTTTTTTGGGTTGAAAAACAAACAAATACATTTCAACTGTTTAAACAATCACTTGAGTGGCAAAAAACACAAGTAAAAACATGATGCTTCGTATAACGGAATCCGGACACATATTAACAGAATCCGGCGACGACTGTGACGCGGTAATTGATGCGATAATTACCTCTAATTACGACAAGGAATTCTGTTTGTCAAAGGATTTTTCCCCGCGTTTTGTTGCAGACCTTATGTATGCGGGATTTCTTGTTATGTCTGTGGATGCGAGCGAAGATGATGATAATTTCTTTATACTGCTTCCTAAACATCATAATGTTCGTAACATTCTTTTTTTTAATGATTTACATATCGGAAAAACCGTTAAGCGTTTTTTAAACCGCTACGAGCTTCGGGCTGGTGAGGATTTTGAAAAGATTGTCGGCTGCTGTGTGGAAATACACGGTTCGGCCTGGCTTACACCTCCGTTAATAAAATCTATAAATGAAATTAAAAAAGATACCGGCCTTCCGGTTCGTCCGTTTTCGTTTGCTCTTTTTCGTAACGGGGAATTAAAAGCGGGCGAATTCGGTATTATCGCAGGCCGTGTTTACACAAGCTATTCAGGATTTTCACTTGAAAATTCCGCAGGCCGTGTACAGATGATTTTAACAGCCAATTATTTACGCGATAGAGGTTTTTTGTTTTGGGATTTAGGAATGCCCCTTGATTATAAATACACCCTTGGAGCACACGATGTTAATACTGAAAAATTTATCGCTCTGTTTAGAGAGGGGCGCCAAGAGAATTAACCGCGAGCCGCACAAACTTAAGGTTATATGCTGTTAGTTTTCATTAGTTTTCATAGTCTTTCATTATTTTATAACTTCTAATTATATATAGATTTACAGAAATAATCCTTTGCACTATTGCGCAAAATTAAGCAGAATGTTACAATTTTCCGTAGACGTATTGTAGACATTGTTGGAGGTCTGAATGGGCGTTAAGGTGCGTGAAAAACGCGGAAAACTATATCTTGATATTTATCAAAACGGCAAGCGAACATGGGAAGCTCTCAATCTTGCTATTACCCATGATAAGGCACAGAATAAAGAAATTTACCGTATGGCAGATATTTGCCGGTCTAAAAGGGAAACACAGCTCCTTACAGGTGCATGGAATATCGCCGACCCAATAAGTGCAAGAATTACACTTGTTGACTATATATTAGAATTTTCAAAAATATATAAAAAGCCTGACATTGTAAAATGTTGTATAAAGCATATTAAAAATTATGGAGCAGCTAGTATTCTACTCTCGCAAGTAACATCAAAATGGGTAGACAATTTTCAAAATTACTTATTGAATGATGCAGGATTATCACATTGTAGTGCCGGTAATTATTCAAGAATACTACGGTCCGCATTAAAAAAAGCTGTTGCAAATAATTTGATTATTAAAGACCCTGCGGAAATAGTGCAAAAGATTACCAGGCTAGAAAACGAATTGATTTTTTTAAGTTTTGAAGAATTAAAGCAATTATCAAATGTTATACCAGATAATCTATTTACCCAAGAAGTGCGTCGCGCATTTATTTTTGCTTGCTATACCGGTCTACGTGTATCTGATTTAGAAACAATTACATGGAGTAGAATTGAGAAAAATCCAATGCAAATAATAAAGAAACAAGAAAAAACAAGGAACCCTGTTTATGTTCCGCTAAATAAAACTGCGCGGGAAATTATTGTTGACGGGAAAAATCATGCACCAGATGAAAAATTGTTTAGTCTTGGTGATAGAAACCGGCGCACAACTTATGTTCATTTGAATAAATGGGCAAAAGATGCAAATATTAGTAAGCCAATTGGTTGGCATACCGCACGGCGCACATTTGCAACAATGGCATTGGAAAATGGTGTCGATATTTATACTGTGGCAAAACTTCTCGGACACGTTGGAGTTGCTTCGATTGCTAAATATGCAAAGGCAACCGATAAACTAAAGCGCAAGGCTATTGCGTCATTACCGGAACTGTAAAATTCTATTCAAACCAGCGGTAATTAAGAATTTTATACCCGGTATTAGAAGGACGCGCGGGATTAAGGCTGTCCCACTCAACACCGTCAATCCATGCGGTAAAGTGCCGGATTTCTTTTCCGTTAATGATTTTCATTTTTTCCGTTATGTAATTTTTTACCGGCGGCTTGCTAGGCGCCTTGTAATATTCTCTTTTATTTCCGCCGCAATTACGGTAAACCGATAGTTGATTAAGAATATAACAGTCCTCTATGTCGGGGTTTGACTGCCCGATATACCTTTTATACTTACAATCTTTAAGAAGTAAAAAAATATCCTGATTCGTAAATCCAGTTTCGTTTTCAACTTCAATTATTTTTAATATGTCGAAAAAGAAACAGCCGTATGTTTTCAATTCATTATTTGGAAAATTTGATTGTATGCCTAATTTCATATTATTTATCCAATAATCCTTCATGGAAATATTTCCCCTTAACGCCGTTATTCACAGTCTGTACACTACAGTACAATGTTACCAATGATACAATCGCCGTTAATGTCGGCGGCGTGTTTACCGCCCTGTTGATTACGCAGTCAAAGACAAATGTTGTCATTATACAAACCATCCCGAATATAAAAGCGCCGGACTTGCTCATTCCGGTTTGTTTTTTCATTTCTGATACCCGTTCATAAACGCCCACATTACAGCGGCAAGAATAAAAGGAACCGCCCAGTTAATAATTTTTTCCGGTACTTTTGACCATAAAGTTTCATTTGCCTTTCTTGACATATCGGCCATAAACTGTTCGACATTTGAAACGCGGATTGACAAAGACGTAATTTGCGCGTTTAACTCGGCGCGGTCTTTTGTGCTTTCGTCAAGTTTTTCCGACAGGATGTTTATATCGCTGCGTATGTCTTTCAACTGGTCTAATATTAGCTGCTCTACTATGTTATCCATTTCCCCTCCCAAAAAATTACTTAATGTTAAATATAAGCCATGATATAATAATTACGTATAACACGAATACTAACACCTGGCCGATCAGTTCTTTCATTTATTTGCCGCTACCACCATGGCCCGTCTTCAAAATTTAAATATATAAAATGACAACAATACCTTTAAAACTACCAAAAAAATTAAAACAAGACCTGTAACAATACCTGCAACCATACTTTTAACAAAATATTGTCCTGCCTACGATGAACTTGCCGTTATAGGGGATAGCGTATAAGGTGGTATACCAGAAGACCATAGGAGAAGAGTATGGGTACGAGGAAGAGGTATACCCCCGAGGAGAAGGTAAGCATACTCCG
>BOBI01000052.1 GCA_026002305.1 Spirochaetia bacterium | reverse complement strand
CCATCGTCAACAAACCGGTTGAACAAATGACCGCTGCCGAACACTGGGCATACTTTTTACGCTACACACCGGATGTAACAAAACGTCAAAATATAAACAAAATCCTACAGATTGAGGAGGGTATCGAGATGGCAAGTGAAGTTTTAATTTCAATCAGCAAAGACGAGGAAGAACGCGCGTGGATCCGCAGCAGGGAAAAGTACATCCTGGACAATCAAAGTCTAATTGCAACAGCAAGGTGGGAAGGTAGGAACGAGGGCAGGAATGAAGGCAGGAGCGAAGGCAGGAACGAAGGCAGGAGTGAAGCCGAGCGTGAAGCCGCTCGTGAAAAACAAGCTATTGCCGATTTCTTACGAGCCAATGGTACACCCGATGATTTAATTTCCCGCGCCTTTAATCCCCGTGGGGTTTAATTCCCCGCCATTTATGGCGGGAAAGGAAATGCAACGCTTAAGAAAATTGGAAGTAAACCCCACACGTACAACCATTTCCTCTGGATCGACAGATTTGTTTTTAGTTTTGCAAAGCAAAAGAACAAACAAAAACAAATCTGATACCTCGCCTTTAGGGCGAGGTAGTTCAATGCGCAACCGAAATAATATTTTTGGTTGCCGGCATTTTTTATTGCCGCTTGAAGATAATAAAATTACCCGTGTTCTTATATTAATATTTTGAGATATAATGAAAATTATGATAAAAACATTGGTTATGTAAGGGCTGGTTGGTATGAAAAAATTTAACGTAACAGGACTCTGCATACCGGCTAAACATTACATGGTTGATACTCGTGAAAAACTCGCAAAAATAAAAACGTTTATTGACGCAGGATCTTATTTTACGATTAATCGCGCCAGACAGTACGGAAAAACAACAACGCTGTATCTATTAAAACAGAAACTTATGGGTGAATATATTGTGGCATCTATTAGTTTTGAAGGTGTGGGGAATGAGCCATTTGAAACCGTGCAGAGTTTCTGCGCAATGCTCATGCGTCTTATTCAAAAATCACTTAAGTTTAGTTCCGCAAGTGAATCATATACGAAAAGTTGGTTTGATGAAAACGTTACCGATTTCTCTCTGCTTGATGAACACATAGCAAAATTTTGCAGGGGTAATAAACTAGTTTTGTTTATAGATGAAGTTGATAAAACAAGCGCCAATCAGGTTTTTTTAAGCTTCCTTGGAATGTTGCGTAACAAATATCTAGCGCGTGAAAGTGGTGAAGATTTTACTTTTCACAGTGTGGTTTTAGCAGGCGTAAATGATATAAAAACAATAAAGTTACAATTGGTTTCACAAGGCTTGCATACATTAAGTTACGGGGAAGCGGCGCATAACTCTCCATGGAATATAGCTGTTGATTTTAATGTTGATATGTCTTTTAGTCCTGCAGAAATTTCAACAATGCTCACTCAGTACGATGACGACCATCATACCGGTATGGATATTCCACCAATTGCACAAGAAATCTATGATTACACGAGCGGGTATCCGTTTTTGGTATCAAGAATATGCCAGAGAATAGACGAAATATTGGATAAGGATTGGACTGTTACCGGTGTCCGCGATGCAGGTAAAATAATTTTAAGCGAAAACTGTACGTTGTTCGACTCTATATTTAAAAATCTTGAAAATGATGTTGACCTATACAAATACCTTTATAATATTTTGGTGCGTGGAACAAAAGAAACTTTTAGCTTTGCCAATCCTGTAATCAGAAATGGACTGGTGATGAGTTTATTGAAAAATCATGATGGCAAAGTTGCTTTAGCTAATAGAATATTTGAAATATGGGTTTACGATTATTTAATAGCAAAATTCAGAATGGAAGAAAATCATCTTCCCAATACAGGAATTGTTGATGACGGCACAATAAGCAATGGAAAATTTAATATGGAATTATGCTTAACAAAATTTGCAGAACACTACGAAGAACTATATCATGATAAATATATAGATTTCCTTGAAGAACATGGACGAATATTATTCTTAACGTATTTAAAACCATTGATAAATGGAAAAGGATTTTATTATATAGAAAGCCAATTTACCGATTTAAGACGAATGGATATTGTTGTGGATTATGAAAGCAGGCAATTTATTCTGGAATTAAAAATATGGCGCGGGGAAACTGCACATGAAAAAGCTTACGAACAGCTTGCCGGGTATCTTAAAAGCAAGCATGTAAATGAGGGCTACCTTGTTACATTTGATTTGCGAAAAGGTAAGAACCATAAGCAAAAATCCGAATGGGTTGAGTTTGCCGGAAAAAAAATATTTGATGTTGTGGTGTGAAATCAGGGTTTTTTCTTCGCTAATACGCTTGCTGTAACTTATACAGATCGTATGCATAATGACCTGCTTTATCATCAAGTGTGGTGATGGATTTCATGTCGGATTCTTCGAGGTTGAAATTACCTACGCTTAGATTGTCGAACATTTTTTCTTTGCTTGACGCTTTCCCGATGGGGAGGATGTTTCTTTGCAGACACCATTGCAGGCAAATTTGGGCGATGCTTTTATTATATTTTAGCGCAATATTTTTAAGCACATCGCTGGTAAAGACTTCTCCATGTTTGAATGGCGCCCACGATTCGACTACTATATTGTTTTTTTGACAAAACGTAACTATATCATCCTGATGAAAGAATGGTGTAATTTCCAGTTGGTTGACCATTGGTTTTATTTGCGTGCGAAGAAAAAGTTTTTCTAAATGGCGCTGCAAAAAGTTTGAGACGCCGATGGCTTTTATCTTTTTTTCAGCATATAACTTTTCCAGCGCCCGCCATGTTTGATAGTTATATTCGGCATAATCGTTTTCGTGGTTTTCCCAAACAGGCCAATGGATTAGATACAGGTCGAGATAATCTGTTTGTAGTAAACGCAGCGATTTTTCAAAAGCTGCTAGTGTGGATTCGTATCCTTGATCTGTATTCCAAACTTTACCGGTTAGAAATATTTCTTCGCGGGGCAGGCCTGAATCTTTTATCCCCTGACCTACCGCACCTTCGAAATGATACGCAGTTGCCGTATCAATATGCCGGTATCCGCTGGAAATGGCCAGAATGACTTTAGCTCTAACTTCCTCATCATCCTTTCCAAGACGGAATGTTCCAAAACCAAGAGAGGGAACCTTTATATTGTTAGATAATGTAAAATATTCAGGAACCATCATGATAATACCTTCAACGCTTTTGCTTTAATTTCTTCGGCGTGAGGATAAAACTTTTTCTCAACCGCCGCAGAAGCGGATACGTGTTTGTCCGGAAATGAAACCAACCCTATTGGAGCTTTAAGGACATTAAAACAGTTTTCGTACAATACCGAAGCAATGTAAGAATCTAATCCGCAGAAACCCCAATCGCAAACGGCAACCATCGCCCTGCCTGTTTTTTGAACATGTCTTATCAACAGCTCCGTATCCAAAGGTTTTACGCTTCGCAGGTCAATTACTTCTGCATGTATGCCCATGCCTTTGAGCGCCTCCGCGGCTTTGACAGCTTCCGGCACCAGATACGAAAGGGCAATAATGGTAATATCGGCGCCTTCTTTTACAACGTTTGCTTTTCCTATGGGCACTTCGTACAAACCTTGCGGGACTTCCGACTGTGTGTGATAAAGCCAGACATCATCTATAAACATAACGGGGCCGGGATCGTTCACGGCGGCAATGAGCAAGCCTTTTACATCGTAGGCTGTGGCGGGGCATACAACTTTAATATCCGGAATATGAGCGTAGAGTGATACCGGACTCTGCGAATGTTGAGAGCCCGCGCCGCGATCCACCATGCCGCGGAATACAATTGGTGTTTGTATTTTTCCGTTAAACATTGTCCGCCATGCGGAACATTCGTTTACAATTTGATCTAAAGCCAAATACATAAAATCCATTTTCTGTGAATATACGATGGGTTTTATGCCAACCATTGAAGCGCCTATCGCCATGCCATAAGTTCCGGCTTCGCTTACCGGCGTATCAAATACACGGGTGGGGTATTTTGTACAAAACCGACGTGCGATACCATTTTGTCCGATTACACAAACATCATCATCGGTATCAAGCAACAGGGTAAGCGCGTCATACAACGCATCTATATAATCCATGTAATATTCCTATCTCCTCACATCAAACAACCGGAAAAGCACTGTTCATTGCAAACCTCAGCGCCTCTTCAATTTTGCCGTTTATCCCATCATCAATTTTGATAATATCATTCTCTGTTGCCGCGCCGATCGCCACAAGAAATTCTTTAAAACTTTTGACAGGACATCGCTTTTTCCAAAATTCCAATTCTTTCGCCGATCGCCAGCCTTTTTCAAGTCCATCCAGATAACCAAAATGATCCATCCAGCGGTATGTTAAACATTCAATAAATTGCGGCTCCTCACCATTTCGTATACGCATAACGGCCTCTTGTGTCTTTTGGTAAACGCTTAACACATTGTTGCCGTCAACTTCTTCCGAATGTAACCCGTGCGCGGCGGCAAGTTCAATAAAATTATTTTTTTTTCTGCGCTCTTCTATCGGCAAATACACCGAATAAAAATTGTTTTCCAGTATATACAAAACAGGTAGCTTATATAATGCGGCAAGGTTTAAACTTTCGTGCCACACACCTTCGTCGGGAACTGTATCACCGTGAAATATCACACTAATTGTATCGGTCTGCCGGAGTTTCGCAGCAAACGCGGGGCCAAGACCTATTGCCATGTTTCCGGCAACTATTCCCGATGATCCATAAAGTCCGTTTGACGGATCGCAGAGGTGCAGCGAGCCGCCATGCCCGCCGCTACATCCGCCGGATTTACCAAACAGCTCCGCCATAAACGCGTTAAGGCTGCCGCCCTTGGCAAGGTAATGCCCGTGTGAACGGTGGTTGCTGAAAACGGCATCGGTTTTTTGTAAGCACGCACATACACCCGCAGCTATTGCTTCTTGTCCTGTATATAAATGACAGAACAGTGGAATGCGTTCTTCACGAAGCAATTCAGCTGTTTTTTCTTCTGTCCGTCGTATAACAAGCATTGAACGGTATAGTTCAAGCATTGTGGATTTATCGGGCAATATGTTTTTATCATATTGTATTGTGTCTGTAATTTTCATAAATCTGCTAATTCCTTGTACAACCCCCGTTCCAGCGGCGGATCCATATCATCAAGTGGTTTACCGGCGTTAAAGTTGGGAAGCAGGTATGTTTCAGTTTCAAATTGTACATCAATTAGTAATGGAGATGTAAGTGGAAAAAGTGCCTCAACCGTGTCGTTAGGCGACGTAATTTTTTTATAACGAAAATTGTACGCGCCGGCGATTTTTTCAAAATCAGGGGAGGCGTAACCGGCGTCTGCGGTGGTTAGGTAATAATTTTTGTTGAAGTTTTTTTCCTGAAACTGGCGTATCATGCCCATTGAATTGTTGTTGAGTATCACCACCGCTATGGGTAGATGTTCTTTATCAATGTACTGTAGTTCCTGTATATTCATTTGGATTCCGGCATCGCCTGCAAAGCAAACAACCGGCAGCTTGTTGGCGTAATACGCGCCGATTGCGGCGGGCAGCGAATAGCCCATTGAACCAAGACCTGCCGACACAAAAAAATGTTGGTTATCCTTGAACTCAAATGATTGCGGCGCCCAAACCGAAGATTGTCCTGTATCAACTGTAATGTTTATATTTTGAGGAAGCGCCCCGCTTAACTTGTTTATTAAATGATGATATGTGCAAAAATCAATTGTTTTGAGTTTTTCTTTTAATTTAGCGCACAGATCGATCCATGCGTCTGTGTCTAATCGTGTATCACCGATGTATGTCTCAAAGTGTTTTAAAAAATCTGAAATATCCATAAGAAGCGGTACTTCATTGCTGCGCACAGGATAAGATAATTCGCCTGAATCAATATCAACGCGGTATAATTTTGCGTTTGGAGCAAAGTTATCGCGTTTGTTACCAACTTGTTTTAAGTCGAGCCGTGTTCCAAGCGTCAGCACAAGATCGGCTTTTGACAGTATAAAATTGCCATACCTGTGTCCGTTTGTCCCGATAAAGCCGCCTGAAAGTTTATGATTGGACGGCAGCAAGTCTACGGCGGGGAGGCTTGTTACAAGCGGTATGCCTAGTTTTTCAAGAAGCTGTTTTAGGCGCGGGGCGTTACCGCTTTGTTTGACGCCTCCCCCCGCTAAAATACAGGGACGTTTTGCTGTGCGCAGATCATTTATTAACGTTTGCAAAGCGTGGGCAGGAAGCGGGTTATCATATTCAGCTTTAAAATGTCTAGCTGCAGCAACATCTACTTCGGCGCGTTGAATATCCGCAGGTAAATCCAGCACAACAGGGCCCGGTCTGCCCTGCATTGCCAAAAAATATGCTTTTTCAAGACAGTAGACAATGTCATCCGGTGATGTAACAAAGACGCTGTATTTTGTAATACTTTGAACTATCGACACAAAATCAGTTTCTTGAAAACCCCTCTGGCGGATAGGGCGATCCCCTTTTACACCGTAGGTATCGACATTGCCTGTTAGAAATAACACCGGTATCGAATCGTAAAACGCGCCTGCAATGCCGGTTACAAGATTTGTCGCGCCCGGCCCGCTTGTGGCAAACGCTACGCCAAGGTTGTGAGTGGCTTGCGCATAGGCGCAGGCGGCAAACGCGCAGGATTGCTCGTGATACAGGGTGTGCGCCGTAATTTTACCGCCGTATTTTGTTACGGAATCCATAACATGGCAAATAACGCCGCCGGGATAGCCGAACATACCGGTAACGCCTTTTTCCAGTAAAAATTCAATTATGTAGTCGGATACTTTCACTAATTAAGGCTCCCCAAATCACCGGCGGCAAAAAAGCCCCTGTAATAATTCTGGACGTTAAGCAGGTTTTTGGGGCAGGTTTTATGCCATTGCAGATAACCGGCATCGCAGGCAGTCTTGCCGTGATTATCCGGCGCATAGTCTTTGGGAATAAAACACCGGTAAAGGAACGCAATTATGTGACCGCAGTTTTCGCGGTCTTGGACGATTAGCTCTTCTATTGTCATGGGTTTTGGATCAAAGGTAACCGGACAACCAAGCTCATTTTCTGCGGTTTTTTGAAGGCGGTGTTCAAAGGTTTCCTTGTAACGGACGATTCCGCCGGGAACGTGCCAGCCTTGACCGTAAATGGCATCATTTCTCCAGGAAAGAAGCACCCCCTGTTTGTCCTGAACCCATAAATCAACACATACAAGCGGCGTACTGCGGCTTACAAACAAATAAACATCCTGTGGAAGACCATCGTTTTTATCCGCCCTGTCCGCCTTATAACGCAGTGTTTTGTCAAGGAAACTGATAGCATCCGGCGTGGTCAAGATAGGCCTTCCTGTATCACCTTTACCATTCTTTCCAACATCGCGTCCGTCATACCCGGGTAGACTCCCACCCAAAAGGTATCGCGCATGATACAGTCGGTATTTTCCAGTGTACCAGCTATTCTGTAGCCGCTGCCGCTTTTTCGCATTTCGTCGAAACAGGGGTGCTTGACAAGGTTGCCGGCAAAAAGGGTGCGTGTTTGAATGTTTTTTTCTTCGATGTGCCGTACCAATTTGGTACGATCCACGCCATTTTTGCATGTTAGCAAGAAGCCAAACCAACTGGGTTTTGAGTTTGGCGCCGCCTCCGGCAGTATCAATTTATCCTGCACACCGTCAAGCGCATCCCGCAAATACTGCCAGTTGTGCCGCCGTCTTTCGACAAACGACGGCAATTTTTCAAGCTGTGCGCACCCGATAGACGCCTGCATATCCGTTGCTTTTAGATTGAAGCCAAAATGGCTGTACACATATTTATGATCATAACCAAGCGGCAGTTCGCCGTATTGTTTATCAAAACGATGGCCGCACATATTGTCCTTGCCGGACGGGCAAACGCAGTCGCGTCCCCAGTCACGCATGGAAAGTACTATTTTGTGCAACAGAGGGTCGTGTGTGTAAACCGCCCCGCCCTCCCCCATTGTCATGTGATGCGGCGGATAAAAACTCGATGTACCGATGTCGCCGATTGTACCGGTGTATTTTTCGCTGCCGTTTATCGTGTAGGTTGATCCAAGCGCGTCGCAATTATCTTCCACAAGCCACAGTTTATGCGCATCGCAAAACGTCTTTACATATTGCAAATCAAACGGATTGCCCAATGTATGCGCAATCATTACAGCTTTTGTTTTAGGCGATAGAGCTTGTTCAAGAAGTGATACATCAATGTTGTATTGCGGAATCGTTTCATCAACAAAAACGGGGACAGCGCCGAATTGTACAACCGGCGTTACCGTTGTAGGAAATCCGGCGGCCACGGTAATTACCTCGTCGCCGCGTTTTATAGCGCGCTCGCCCAAGAGGGGGGAGGTTAACGCCATAAAGGCCAGCAAATTTGCCGATGAGCCTGAATTTACAAGCGATACATAAGGCACGCCAAGGTAGTCGCCAAACCGTTTTTCAAATTGCGCAGCCCAACGCCCGGTTGTAAGCCAAAACTCAAGGCCGCTATCAACAAGGTTTACCATCTCACCCTCGTCGAACACGCGGGCAGCGTAAGGAATACGATCCCCGTCTTTGTAAGGCGGCGTTTGCATAAACTCGCGGTAATACGCCTTAACACTTTCAAGAATTGACTGGGCGGCCTGTTCTTTTGTCATAGATTTAAATAATTCTTTCATCTGTTGTACGGGAAAATATTAACATGGGGGTTAATGGCGTGGCAAGGCGCAGAAAATATGCTAACCTGATAATATGTACCGCAGAAACGAAATAAACATAATGGCGCCGGCAGGGTCGTACGATTGCCTTCAGGCGGCTGCCTCAGGCGGCGCCGACTCTGTGTATTTCGGTATAGAAAACCTTAACATGCGCGCGCGCTCGTCGGCCAATTTTTCACTTGATGATCTGCCCCGGATTGTATCTACCTGCAAGGGGTACGGTTTGAAATCGTACTTAACACTGAACACGATCATATATGACGGCGATCTGCCGCTTATGCGGCGCATTGTGGACGCGTCAAAAGTCTGCGGGGTGTCTGCCGTTATCGCGTGCGATATGTCGGTGATCGAATACGCGCATAACGCCGGTATGCCGGTACATATTTCTACACAGGCCAATGTTTCTAACAGCGAGGCGGTACGTTTTTACTCGCGTTATGCGAATGTTGTGGTGCTTGCCCGTGAGCTTAATCTTTTTCAGGTAAAGGAAATTTATGATTATATCAGGACAAACAATATATGCGCTCCGGATAAAGAATTGGTACAAATAGAGATGTTTTGTCACGGCGCGTTGTGTATGGCGATAGCAGGTAAATGTTATTTAAGCCTGCACGCAAGCGGCGCCTCGGCAAACAAGGGCGCGTGTTACCAGTTGTGCCGCAGGAGTTACAGCGCGCGCGATAACGAAACCGGTTTTGGGTTGTCCCTTGAAAGTAATTATATAATGTCGCCGAAAGATCTTTGTACGATAGAGTTTCTTCCGGCGATGCTTGATGCCGGTGTGCGCATATTCAAGATTGAAGGCCGCGCGCGCCCCGCGGAATATGTTAAAAAAACCTGCGAATGTTACGACCGCGCCTTTAAGGCAATTGAGGCGGGCGCCTACGACGGCCGCTTAACCGCCGCGCTTTTGGAGGAACTGCGCACCGTATTCAACCGCGGCTTTTGGAGCGGCTACTATCAGGGGGCGGAAATTGGGCAGTGGAGTAATGTTTACGGCTCGCAGGCGACGCGCACCAAAACATACGTAGCCCGCGCAACACACTATTTTTCCAAAATAGGCGTTGGCGAATTCTTAATTGAGGCCGGCGCTGTCAAGAACGGCGACAACGTTATGGTAACCGGAGCGAAAACCGGCGTGGCGGAGTTCGCCGTAGAAGGCATACGCATAGGCGGCGAGGCAATGCCCGCCGGGCGCGCCTGCAAAGGACAGATTATAACAATTCCCGTTCCGTGTAAAATACGGCTTTCCGACAAAATGTATATATGGGGTGAAAACAAAAATGTTAAAAGGAATGAAAACGAAAATGTTAAAAATGAAAAAACGTTACCTGTTTGATATGCCGTCGATAAGCCAGCCGTAAATTACATCCAAACGTTTTTGTATCAAAGATGGAATGTTCACCATGGATGCGATAAAGTCCGGGACGTCTACGCCTGTAATGCCGTAAATTAAAACACCTTCGGCGACAGGCTCTATATAAAGACGTATTAAAAACCGGTTGGGCCTGATAATAGGAATAATAAAGTTTACGCTTCTAAAATTATTTATTGAATAAAATAGATGCTGCCCGCCTGTAACAATGTTTGCTTTGAAATAACAATTACCAAAATGCGTTGCTTTAAGCAGTATATACATTTCATCACTTTCGGGCGCGGTAAACAGCGGGGTTGGATCCGCGAGCCGCGCAAAATTTTTCTCACCCTTTATCCTACTGGCTTCTTCAAAAAGAGCGGTCATTTTTCCGCCGCGCGAAGCGGAATTATACGCCCTGCCCTGTAACAAACGTACTTTACCAAGCGCGTTATATACATCAACAATCTCAACATCAGAAACCGGCAGCAGGAACAATGATTCAATTATATACAGTGGTTTTTCATACATAATAATTTTCGCAAGGTCTGAAATCGAATCATCTTCCGGTTGAAGCGTTAAATCCCCGGTGCGTATATTGCGCGCGTTGATATAAGATGAATACCCTACAGTAGAATATGTTTCACCCAGAATTGTTTCGTCAATAGACGGAAAAATATCTTTCACCGAACGCTTATATTCTTCGTCAATTTTATATTCTTCGTCAATTTTAAATTCTTCAGATTCAGAGAATATAACGCCTACCGAGAATACAATTTGAATAACCACCAAAAAAAACTTTTTATGAAAAAACAATTTTAATATGCCCCACTCTTTTGGAGCACCACCCCAAAAGTTTTATATAAGATCCAAATATCAAGCCATGTGGACCAGCTTTGCAGGTAGTAAGAATCGAGTGAAATTCTTTCCATGTAATCGGTGTTGGAACGCCCCGAAACCTGCCAAAGACCTGTAATACCGGGTTTTACGGCAAAAATACGCTGGAAATCGTCGCCGTATTTCTTTGTTTCGTTATCAACAATCGGACGCGGCCCTACAAGCGACATATCACCTTTTAAAACATTTATTAACTGCGGAAGTTCATCAATGCTGCTCCGCCGTAAAATTTTTCCAAGCGGCGTAACACGCGGATCATTTTTTATTTTTTGATTTGATTCCCATTCTTTGCGCACGGCAGGATCGCTTGCAAGAAGTTCTTCCAGACGTTTTGCCGCGTCAACCTGCATTGAGCGGAATTTCCACATCTTAAAATATTTACCGTTTTTTCCTATGCGCTGCTGCTTGTAGAAAACCGGCCCCTTTGAAGTAATTTTTACCAAAGCGGAAATACACAATAGGGGAATTAATATTATTAAGAGTCCTACCGTGGTAAGTGATAAATCGAAGATACGTTTAATAAATAAATTCCACGGCATGTTAAGATTGTTGGCGGTAGCGAATCCGAGTATGCCGTCAAAATCGCGCACCGTCATCCAAATACTGCTCGTTGTCGAAAAGTCGGGAATCAATATGTTATACCGGAATGCGGACACGGCGCGGTTGTGCAGTTTAGCAAAATCTTCCTGCGAAAGATGCGGCATGGCAACAACTGCCATTTTTATCCGGTAGGTATCGACAATCTGTTTGCCGGTTGATGTATCATGAATGATCGGAATATCACGATACGAGTCGCCGGTTGTTATATCATCATCTAAAAAAAGTACAGGTTTGTATCCTGTTTTATCATCTTTAAGCATCTTGTCCGCAATCGCCCGCCCCATATCGCCCGCCCCAAAGACCACCGCCGGAATAATTCCAAGATGGGTTTTGTGCAGCAGGTTGCGCATAACAGCACGGCACGCCAGCAAAATAAATGGTGAAAAAACAAAACTGACAACAAACGCCGCCGATATTGCTCCGAATTCCCTGTCTTCTATATAACGTGAAAGAATTACTTCGCCATGTGATAAAAAAGCGCTTAAAACAAAACGGCGAAGCTCTTCGGCCGGAGCTATTGAAATGCCCGGGTATAGCCTGAACACCAGAAAGAACGCTATAAACACCGGTAAATACGGCCAATACTCTATAAACGACCTGAAGTTGATAATACTTAAATCGAAGGTGTTTACGGCAAAAAAACCCATCCCAAACGAAAGCATAACCGCGAAAAGATCGGATACAATAAGGCCGGTTGTGATTACGGCGCTGCTGGTGCGGAAATAACGCTTTCGGTACCACGCATCAAAGTCGTACAGGTTCATAGTCTAATTGCACTATACTTTAAGGGCTATGTCCAGTCCGCTCCAAGCACTTTGGTTTCTGCCTTTAACACAAAAATATCTGGGCGGTTTGTAAGACAAAAACCCTTTGGCTACATATTGCGGCAGACGCAGAGGTGCTTTTGGAACTTCGAGATTAGTACAATTAGGCAAGCCGCTCGCAGAACCCATCGTTACGCGTTGGTGCTATTCGGACGTTATCTTTTCCCTAATCACCAGTAGCGGTTTAACCGACATAACGCAATACGCTTCACGATGGAACCTGCGAGCGTTTGCATCATAGTACCAATTTCAGAACTGAATGCACCTCTGTTTTTGTAGGGTAATTAAGCCAAAGGGCACCCGCCGCATAAACCGCACGCCGCCTTTCTAAACAACAGCAGAAACCGGAGTGCTTGGAGCGCCGAGTTTCTACCGGGTTTTTGCAAATTTTACTTGTTTTTTCTAGGTTTTGTGCCTATACTAATAGCATACACCAATAGTTTACACCCGGGGATTTGTTCATTCTGGAGATCTTATGAAGAAATTTTTATCCGCCCCGCGCTTTACCCCCCCCCCGCAGACTCTAAACTTGACCCACAGAATTTGGAAGTGTGATATAATTCAGATCAAAGAGCATAACTCTGGGAGGGGAATATGAGCGATGAAAAAGAATTTGTCATGGGTAAAGAGTTTGAGTCACTGGATTTTAA
>BOBI01000051.1 GCA_026002305.1 Spirochaetia bacterium | reverse complement strand
AATTACGTCTCGTATACCAAACAATATTTACAATGCCATTGTTTAAAATAATTGGAGATAATAACTGGGCGTTGGTGCGTGCAATTAATATATTACGTAAGGACTCTGTGATATTATAAATATATTTCGCTAATCCTTCCGAGAATATCACGCAGGATAAAACCACAATAGCTATATTTTTGGTCTTTATTTCTAAAAAATGGGAATTAAGCGCTTCTATAAAACTTGCAAGAAGCGGAACAAAAAAAGGTATAAGGGTCATATTGAAATGCAAATCGCTACCGGATAATGAAAAAAGAAAAATCATTAAAAGGTATGAAAATGTATAACCTATAAAAAATGTAAAATCAGGTCTTTTATATTCTCTTATGCAGCAAAAAATACCAAATATCACGGGAATTATACAATAAGGCCTATTGATAATATCAAACCATCTTTTTACAAGTTCTTTTAATCCCGATACCTGAACCCCTCTTGAGGCACCCGCAAATATAACTTGATTGATAAAATCATTAATAATACCGTTTAGATATAAATAAAGAAATATAGGCACAGCGGCAATGCTAATACCAATACAAAAGCCAAAAATATATTTTAGCGGTAAAACAAAACGGCGTTTTATAATTGCCTCAAAAAAAATCACCATACAAAATCCCATCCAAAACGTGAACACATTTGGCCTAATAAAAAGAGTGCAGGCAAAACAAAAGCCAAGCAGCATCAATTCAATTAATGATATATCATGCTGCGCGCTAAAATAAAACTTGGTGAATAAGTACATAGAGGCCATTAGAAATGGCAGCGAGTATTCCTCAACGCCGGCGCTTACTGTAAAAAACGTAATAGCGTAAATAAAAGTACATCCGGTGGTAAAAACAGATTTACCTTTACTCACAAAAAACAAGGCCGTCTTGTACGCAAAAATAACTGAAATAAAAATTAATAGAAATTCTGTAATCCAGATTCCGGTAAACCCGCCAAGCAGAATGCCCGGAACGCTCAAAAAGTACATAAGAGGGCCTTTGTTGTCAACAAAATCCCTGTATGGCAGCTGTCCATGTGCTATTCCCTGTGCAACTGTTGTATATACCGCTGAATCACTATGCATCCGCCTAAAACTAAAAGGACTATATGTCGAGGATAGCACAAAAAGAAAGGCGATCAAAAAAAGTGACCCGAATATAGAAAGATTCGTTTTATCTATTCTATTTGACATATTTTTTTCTAAACACTACAAACTTAGATACAAAAAAATTTAGTATCATGCCGCAGATGATGCCGGTTGCCTGGGCGATAAATTTGTAGGGCAGCACAAAACTGTGGATAATAATTTGCATGACCGCTATATTCACCGCGAGGCCTAAAAGGGATCCGCATAAAAACGAGAGCCACCTTTTAACCGACAATGGAGTTTTGTTCATGGACAGGGCAAAAGACCATTTGTGGTTTATAACGTAATTTTGAACGCTCGTAACGATAAAACAACCTATGCTCACGGGGATTTCCGGCAGCCCCAATCTGTCGGCGCACAAAAAAAAGATAAGGAGGTTCGTGATGGTTCCCAGCCCGCCTGTGATGGCGAATTTGAAAAACTGCTGCAACGATTCGCTTTTGCACATAAACCGTATCCGCCATACATCGGCAAGGGCTTTAGCAAGAAACGAGGGCGGCATTTTTGACGTGCCGTGTTTCCTTTCAGGGAACACAATCGGAAGTTCCACGATGCTGCACCCCCGGGACAAGGCTTTGTACTTCATTTCAAGTTGAAACGAATAGCCGCGGGTAACCACGCTTTCCACCCCGATTGTTTCGAGCGCTTTTTTTGACCAGAGGTTATACCCGCCTGTCCAATCATGGATTTTAGCCCCAAGCAAAACCCTGCAGTAACCGGACGCGCATTTTGAAAGCAAATCGCGGAAAAAGGAGCGGTTTTCAATCCGCCCGCCCGGGATAAGACGGGAACCGATTACCACGTCATTATTTTTGCCTGCTTCTAAAAACTGCGGTATATGGTGCGGATCATGGGAAAAATCAGCATCCATTGCCAGCATAGCGTCAAATCCATGCTCAAGCCCCCATGAAAACGCCTGCAAAAAAGCGCTCGCGCCGCCTTGCTTCCCAGGCCTTTCCATTAAATGCAAGCGGGACGGATATTCCTGCATTAACTTTTTAACAAGCCGTGCCGTGCCATCGGGCGAACTATCATCAATGACAAGCACATTTACTTCTGCCGGAGACTCTGCAAAAACCGCTTTAAGAAACTCATCAATATTCTCCGCCTCATTATACGTGGGCACTGTAATTAAGTAATTCTCTTGCATACCGTAATATATCATAAAATTTAAAGATATTAAGCCACTTTATCCGGCGGGGGGGTGGGAAAACTTACTACTTTAGTATATAATTAAAGGTGAGGTTTTTATGAAAAAGGTCGTTTTTGCATTTGCTATAATTATACTTGGCTGCGGCGTTTCGTTTACGGCAAAATTGGTTTATTGTGCTGATTGAATTAAAAAATATTTGGAAAACTTACCGGTTAGGCAGTGTTAATGTGGATGCGCTGCGTGGTATTAATTTATCGATAGCGGCAGGTGATTTTGTCGCGGTTGCAGGCCCGTCCGGTTCCGGCAAAACGACCATTATGAATATCATCGGTCTTATTGATAAACCTACCAAAGGTAGTATGTGTATTGAAGAAAAAGATTCCGGACTTTTAAACCGCAATGAACTTACACATATAAGGCAGGAAATCGTGGGCTTTATCTTTCAATCATTTAACTTGCTGCCGGTTCTTACCGTTTTTGAAAATATAGAACTGCCGTTATTGCTAGGCGGTAAAGGCTCCGCGTCGCGCTCCCTTTCAAAAGCACGGCGTAAAGAGCGTGTCGAACATCTTTTGGAAGATGTGGGTCTTAAAGACAGACGCGGCCATTTACCGCAGGAATTATCCGGCGGACAGCAGCAGCGTGTCGCCATTGCAAGGGCTCTGGTCAACAATCCTAAAATTGTTATTGCCGATGAACCAACGGCAAACCTTGATTCGGAAAACGGGCAGCGTATATTAAGTTTAATGAAAAAAATTAACAGCGAAAACGGAACAACGTTTATCTTTTCTACACATGACAGTTCAATTTGGGAAATGGCAAATCATGTGGTTTTTTTACACGATGGAAATATTAAATCGGAAAAACGTATAAATAGTTTTCAGAAAGGCGGTAATGTTCTGTGATTTTTTTATTAGCTGTAAAAAACATTGTCCGCAATAAAAAGAATAGTTTTATTGTTATTCTTCTTATTGGAATTATTACCGCGTTGTTTTTTATCGGGAACAGTGTTATTTTAAGCTCTTCAATAGGATTACGCGAATCTTACACAAAAAGTTTAACAGGTGATGTAATTATTGAAAAATCCGGTGATGTTTCAATGAATCTTTTTGGAGCAAACGCCCCCATTATTGACGATTTTTTTTCAATTCCGCCTCTTCCCGCTTATAACTACATTGAACAGGCATTAAACGGGGTAGAAGAAATAGAGGCGTATACAAGTCAGGTATCGTCCGCCGCTGCGGTGGAATTTTATAATTACCGTGCAAAAGCACTATTATGCGGAGTTGATGCTTCAAGTTATTTTTCTTTATTTCCCGATATTATTTTACAAGAAGGTCATTTTTTAAAAAACGGGGAATCAGGCGCTATGATTACACTCCTCCGCGCACAACAAATAAGTGAAGTAACAGGGCGCACAATAAAACCCGGCGATATATTAACTTTTTTATCAGGCAGTTCAAATGGTTTTAGAATCCGCGAAGTTCCTATTGCCGGTATTTTCGATTACAGAAATCCCGGGGATTTTATGGACGAAATTGTAATAATGGATGCGCAAACTGTGCGAATTCTTGCTGAAATACAGGTTGCAGCTCATACGGCTTCGGGCGTTGATACACAACCTCTGTTGGAAAGTTCCGGCGATATTGACGACTTGTTCCTAAACAGTGAATACATAAACGAGGAAGACGAATACGGCAGCGATTTAGCATCGGAGCTTCAGACATTTCTATCAAACAATATGCTTGTAGATGAAACTGACGCATCAGGCGGTGATTGGAATTTTATTATAATTAAACTTAAAAATAATACAAATACAACTGCCGTAATAAATAAAATAAATAAAATTGTCAACAATTTTGATGCTACTGCGGTTGGTTGGAGGCAGGCGGCGGGAGCTTCCGCAATAATTGTTTTGGTACTGCAATCTCTTTTTAACGCCGGTGTTTTTCTTGTTAGTGTTACAGGGGTAATAGCGATAATTAATATCATGTTGATAGCCGTTTTTAAACGCGCGCGCGAAATAGGAACATTATGCGCAATAGGAGCATCCGATTTTTATATTCGCATGTTAATATTAACTGAAAATTTAATTACCGGTTTTCTTGCGGGCATTTTTGGTTTAGTTGCGGGTTTTGTTTTATTGTCGGCTGTAAATAGCCTGCAAATATCAATTAACAATAATTTAATAGCAGGCCTGTTGGGCGCGCGCGTTCTGTCAATAAAAATACTGCCGCAGACCGCATTGCTGTCTTTTTTATTGGCGGAATTAGTAAGTTTGCTGGCGTCGGTTTATCCCGTTGAAACCGCTGTCCGGATTGAGCCGATAACAGCACTCCGCCGGGGATGATAAAACAAACAATGAAATTACATAATATAATTCATCTTGCTATAGAATATTTAAAACGGTATAAACGGCGCTATTTATTTTTGTTTGCGGCTTTGTCCTTTGGGTTTTCTATTGTTACCGTAATTACATCGCAAAAAGAAGGAATGTCAAGAAATGTTTCCGTTTCGTCGCAGGGGCATTACTCGGGTGATATGTTAATAATTTTTTATGACAGAGGATATAACGGCCCGCCGACCGGTTCATCACCCATACAACATATCAAAAAAGAAACCATTGATATTGTTAAAGAATCTATCAAGGAAGCAGAAATAAATCCATCTGTAGAAAAACTGCGGACAGTCCGGTTCATGGGTATAACTCTTTTCTATAACGGGGCGGCAGCAAATTTAAAATATCTTGTTGGCATGGATTGGAACAATGAAAAAGAATACATGGGCGCGCTTGGAGCGGAAGAATATTTTTCAACCGATACATTAGATGATAACACAATAATAATTTCATCTCCTATTGCAAAGCAATTGGGAATAAAAACCGGCGACGGTATTCTGGTGGAGGTTGAAAATATTCATGGGCAAAAAGATACTGCCAATTTAATCGTAGGCGGTATTGTAAATGATGATTCAGTATTTGGCTATTACAAATCTTATATATCAAGAACCCGCCTTAATAAACTCATAGGTTTTGGCGAAGGTGATTGTTCGGTAATAGGGCTGATATTCAACAGTAAATACAAAATCGAAGAAAAAATGCGGCAGTTACAATCGGTTATAGAGAAAAAAATAACATTTATGCCGCTTTCGTATACATGGGATTCTTTTGATGATATATTATACCGTGAATATTTAGATGAAGGTTACAAAGGTTTTATTTTAACACCGGATATTTTTCTTAAAGATGTTAACACTATTTTACAGGCTCTTAATATTTTAACATATTTTTTGTATCTTATGATGCTGTTAATAATATTTGTAAGCGCATCTGTTACATACCGCTTAATTATTCACGAAAGGACCAAAGAAATAGGCACCATGCGTGTTATAGGTTTTCATGAATCGGATGTACGCCTTATTCTGATAATCGAAACAATTGTTCTGGCTTCTTTGTCCATTGTAACCGGTTTCGCCCTTTCGTTGTTGTTTAATTGGGTATTGTCATATATGTCGTTTTCGTGGATGCCCGGATTTTCAATGTTTTTAAAAGATGGAAGGCTACAGGCGCTTTTTGATCCTATTGATACAATTGTAAATGTTGTGGCAATATATATATTATTATTCGCGGCTATCTTCATTCCGGTTTTTACAGCTTCGCGTTCCCCGTTGCCGGAAATGCTGTCCGGCAACATAAAGGAATAAGTAAAAATGAAAAAACTAATATTTTTGTTATTTTTTTTACAACTTAGCTATGTCTGGTCATTATCTGACGCTGATTTATTAAAAAAAGTTGATAGTTTGGCAAGTTACTACGGGACAGATTTTTCTGCCGAATATAGGATTTTACAGGAAAAACCCGGCCAGGTCCCTTCCGAGACGGTAGCCAATGTTTTCAGGCGTGATTCAAACGCCATATACACCATAGTTATTCTTGAACCTGTCGCAAGCCGGGGAGAAGGCTATATAAAACAGGGAGATACCCTTTGGTTATATGATGCCGGCAGCAAGAAATTTAAAAGCACAAGCAGCCAGGACCGCTTTCAGAATTCAAACGCGCGCAATTCTGATTTTACGCGCTCTACATTGGCCGAAGACTATGAAATAGTAATCGCGGAAGACGCAAAATTAGGAAAAACATCTTGCAGGGTATTAACATTAGAGTCTATCACCACCGATGTAACATACCCGCGAATGAAAGTTTGGATAACCGCCGAAGGTTTAATATTAAAAAGTGAGGATTATAGTTTGTCAGGACAACTTCTACGCACTTCCGCAATGCCGGAATATAGAAAGATCGAAAACCGGTATGTTCCAAAAACTATTATTTTTATTGATGCTCTCCGTGGTACAACCATCAACGGTAAATTTGTAAGTGAAAAAACAACAATATCAATAGATAAGGTTAAGTTTGGTAAACTTCCTGACAGTACTTTTAGTAAACAGTTTTTGGAAACGGTAAGCAATTGAAACGAGTTTGTTTCGTACTCTTCATTAGTATCTTTTTTTTACACTGGTCCTATTCACAAGATACCGGTAATACAAGTAATGACATTGACGATTTATTTAGTTCCGAATACGAATTAACTGTTGAGACACCGGATGATTTCAAAGATGCCGAAGATAATATTTTAACCAATAAAAAGAAACCGGTATACAACCTGCTGCAAGATTTAATTAACAGATCCGGTTTTGGTATTGATACATCATATGCGGTAACAGGCTCTTATATGCCCGGATTGAGCGAAGCCCCATGGTTCAAAAAAAAAGACGGAAGTGATCCTGAGTGGACAAATCCTCTTGGCGCAACTATGGAGGCAACAATAGGATTGGACATTCAACCTACTAAAGTTTTACGCGTGCGTCAATCGGTAACATTTGCTATTCCATCTCCGACAATCAAAATAAAAGAAATTTATTTTGATTATAACTTTAGAGACAGGGTTTTTATTAAAGCTGGAAAATATGATATTGCATGGGGCTTGTCACCTAATTTTCCTTTTGCCAACTTGCTTGCGCGTGTTCCCGATGACGTGTCGAACCCCGGAGATACATTAGTTGCAAAAATTGATGTGCCCATAGGTGTAGGCGGTGCGCAGGTGGTGTTATTTACACGCAACGGATTTATGAAAAATGTCAATCTTCCCCAACTTGAGGAGTTTGGCGTAGGTTTTAAATATAACATTGCCGTCCCGAATTTTGATATTGATATAGGCGCTTTTTATTTTAAGAAAATGCCGTTGCGAGGATTTATATCGTTAAAGACAACATTGTTTAAAAATACCGAATTTTATACGGAGACGATGCTGTCCGTAAAGCATGATACATGGAAAGATTTTAGCTTTTCGTGTTCAGTAGGATTTTCGCAAGATTTTTTTAAAGATATTGTACACTTAAACGCAGAGTTTTATTATAACGGCGAAGGAAATTCTAATACAATGCGTAAGAACAGTATTATTAGAGATGAAGAACAAACATTTAAAATATTCCATGGTATAAACGCAGCGTTAAATATAAGCGTGAGACCCGGGCTGCCGCTTAAGTTACGTTTTTTTCTAAGCTATCTCCATTCATTCAACTTAATTTCGGGGCAGCTTGTTCCCGGCTTTTCTATTGAACCTGCAGAACACCTTATGCTTTATTTTGCGGTTCCTATGGCTACCGGTGTGCAGGACGTTGGATATTACCGGCAAAATACCGATGTAACCAACAGACCCTTCGGTTTGATCTTTGCCGTAAAAATTAATGCTAACTTCCGGTATGGCCATTTTAACTGAGAATGGAATGACACAAATAGAAATTGAACATCCTGTTTCTATTTTTGATGAACTGGGAAAAGTAAATTATTTTGGCTGGGCGCGCAGCGATCTTTTTAATTTTAATTCGGATCTTATTTGGACACCACGAAGATTAATTACAGAATCGGAACGCTTTATGGTTTTTACACAGACACACCTTTTTATTTTTGAAATTAATGACAGCGGACTTCTGGGTTGGTTGAACATAGCGGCGGTTTCTTTAATTGATAAGAAAATATCTATAAAAAATGAAATAATTCCATTTCCAATGGGCGGCTTGGAATTATCATCTTCCGGTTCCTTAATACAAATAAAAATTAAAAAATCGTTGATTGAATTTATTAGTCTTGAAGATGGAAATAAAATTCTAAAAATTGATATTAACGATATGTCACATAACAACAGACTGCGCGGAGAGGTTGTTTTATTTAAGCCGGATAATGCTCAAGCCTTATCTGTAAATTTGCCTTTACAACGCAGGGAAGAATGCTTTCAGCTTTTATGTTCCTCGCCTTGGTATGAGGTTGAAGGTGTTATGCAGTTTGAAAATGTAGATATTTTGCTTTCAAAGAGACGCGCATGGGGAATTCACGAATCGATCCGGTTGGCGCGTTCGCCAAACTATATACATTTCTGTGCAACCGGATGCGGATTTCAAAACGGAAGGCAGATAGGTTTTTATCTTGGTTATGGAATTGCGGATTCTTCCGGCACAACTGAAAATGCCTTTTTTGTAAACGGCATTATTCACAAGCTGGAAAAAGTTATCTTCAAAATTTCCGATTATGATACGGCGCTTCCATGGCACTTTACAACGACCGACAACAGATTGGATATGAATTTCCAACCAGTTCAAAAAAATATGCTGCGTAAATACTTTTTATTTTCTTCGTTAAGGCTGAGGCAGGAATATGGCTTTTTTTCCGGCAAGGTTACCCTCGACAACGGCTCCATATTAAGATTCAGGAATGTTACCGGCATTGCCGAGCGGCTTAAATCGACTAACTAGACTACTTTAGAATATTTCAGTATATTTTCCATATAGGAGTTAACTATGTTAGATCAAAAAATAAAATCGGTTCTTGATAAAATTCGTCCGTCTCTACAGAATGATGGCGGGGATGTTGAATTTGTTTCTGTTTCCCCTGACGGAACAGTTTCTTTGAGGCTTACCGGAGCCTGCGGCTGCTGTCCGCACGCACAAATGACACTAAAAAACGGTATCGAAAACTATCTTAAACAGGAAATCCCTGAAGTTACACAAGTATTAGGTGTGTAATGGAAAAAATAGGGGAAATATGCTTTTTTCCCTGCGCCCACTGGATTTTGGTGTATTTATAATAGCCGCCGCGGTAATGGTCGCCGCGGCTTTTTTTGTTTACGGGCATTCACAAGAAAATATCGTTATTAACTGTCTCGAGGATACATGGGTTTTTCCGCCGGATGAATCCCGTGAAGTTAAAATAACAGGCCCATTGGGCGAAACGACGGTAAAAATAGAAAACGGCCGCGCGTTGGTAACGGTTTCGCCTTGCGAAAACAAATTATGCCTAGCCATGCCTTCGATAAACAAAGGCGGGCAGTGGATAGCGTGCCTGCCGAATCGCGTTATTGTTACCGTGGAATCAACACAGGCCGCGAAAAAAACCAAAGGTGAAGAAATTGATGCGTCTACATGGTAATGGTAACGAAATAGACATGCGGAAAATTGCGATACCGGGAGCTTTTTGTCTTTTTCTTTCCACAATTGAATACCTTATTCCAAAACCGATGCCGTTTATGCGGCTGGGGCTTGCCAACCTGCCGTTGCTGCTTGCCTTGGAAATGCCGCCGTCTTACGTTGCCCTTCTTTGTCTTGTAAAAATATTCGGGCAAAGCCTGATTTCCGGCACGCTTTTTTCATATATATTTTTATTTTCTGCCTCAGGCACCATATTCTCCTGCGCGTTGATGTACGTTATACGCCGTTTTGTGCCGCAGAAAATGATAAGTTTTGTAGGTATCAGCATGGCGGGCGCTTTTACCTCTAATATGATACAGATAATTTTAGCCCGTTTTTTTATTTTTGGAAAAAGCGCGATTTTTATAGCGCCGCCTTTTCTTGCGATGGGGCTTGTAACAGGAGCGGCGCTCGGATTTTTTTGCACAAAATTTACAGCCTGCTCTGTGTGGTACAAAAAACATTTTCGCAGTAGTTATGATGAAATAGCCATAATGGAGAAAAAAACTATAGGGGTGGAAACTTCGGATAAAACGGGTAAAAAAACTCCACGCCAAACAAAAAAAAATAGAAAAAAATTTATGCTTTTTTCCACAAAAGAATTTTATCCTATAGACCTTTTTATTGCCGGTGTAATAATGATACTGTTGTTATTGTTTAACCATTCTACCGCCGGACGGCTTCTTTTATTTGCATTATATTTTATCTACGCTTTTTGCGCCGGAAAATCCGGCAGTATCTTTTCTGTTCTTTTGTTCTTTACCATAATTGTTTTTTTTAATTTGTTAAATCCGTTTGGAAAAGTATTATTTAGCCTTGGCTCTTTTCGCATAACGGAGGGTGCGCTTGAAAGCGGGCTGCGAAAAGCCGCCACAGTAGAAGCCCTTATCATGATGTCGCGTTTTTCTATAAGTAACGCTTTAAATATTCCGGGAAAATTCGGTTCACTATTAAACGAATCGTTTAAAATACTTTTCGTCATTAACGAAAATAAAAACCGTATAACTGCAAAGAATTTTATTTCCGATATTGACGCGCTGCTTTTAGAACTGAATGATAGGACACATCAAAACACAGATATAAAAACAAAGCGTACTGTAAAATATACAATTCTTTTACTTTTGCCCGTGTTGCTAAGTTTAGCTGTTTTTCTGCTGTTTTAACCGGCGCCCTATTCCAAAATAGTAATTTCCACACGGCGGTTTTGCGCGCGTCCTGTTTCACTCGCGTTATCGCCTACGGGTTTTGTGCCGCCCGACCCACGGTAAATAAAGCGTTGTTCCATGATTCCCCGCATTGTCATTTCCGCAACAATACGTTTAGCGCGCCGGAGTGAAAGTTCCATTTCGTTTTTACCATGCCCTATTGCGGCGGTATGCCCTTCTACAAGAAATGTTTTGTCGGCAGGCGCCTTTGCTAAAACGGCGGCGATTGCGTCCAGCCGGTTTTTTTCACCGGCTGCAAGCTCGTCGGAATCGCTTTTAAACTGAAGCTCTTTTACCGTTAAACGCAAGCCTGTATCTAACGGCACGACATCTACGCCTTTGACGGTAACAAAACCTTCCTCAATTTCTTTTTTTGTTTTTATATCTAATTTAATAGATCTGTTACCGAATGTTAAAATAAAACCGCTTAAACGTACACTTTTACCGCTGCGCCAGGAATAGGTTTCGTCTAAATAATCACGCTGAAAGACCGGCGTGCCGTCGGCAACAGAAATAAAAATATCTACATTGTGGCTGCCGTTAAGCGACGTTAATTGATCCTCTCCTTGTACACCAGGGCCTTTCATGCGCGATGCGTATTTTGCGTTAATGTGGTGAACAGGAATATTTTGATAGTCTTCCGTGCCCTTGTATTCGTATTCCGCAAGAAACGGATAGGTTATGACATTGCCGTCATTAAGCGGGTCTACGGCGCATTTACCTGCGGCAATCCATTTCTTACCGGTTGTTATCGAAGAATCAAATATTGGAAAATCGCGTAATGAGGGAAAACCTCTGTCGTCTTCAATGCTTATTGCGCCGTTATGCGACATTAAAAACCGGACGGGTACAACATTATTGACGGAACGGGCGCTTTGGCGCATATCACGCAGGGTTTCTTCCAGTACAATATAATTCGCCCTGTATGGAACATAGCCCTTGCGGGCTTCGCCTTCGGGACTTATCGAAGCGCGTACCTCACGGTACACATGGCCTATGTATTTTCCGTTGTCATACCGTGAAAAGTTGGAACGCTCAACGGTATTCCAGCCGCTGTTTTGCTTAATTATTTGCGTTGTATCTTCTGCCGCCGCCTGAAAACTTGAAAAAAAGACAAACAGAAAAAAGCAGATGTGCCGGTGTTTAATCATAAAGACTCCTCATTATATGATCGGCAGGGTTGGCTCTCGTCTTTAAACCAATGGATTGATCCGGGGTTAGATATTTTGATTTACGCCGTGATGTTTGTGGTTCATTTCTTTTCCTCGGGTTCAAAAAAGCCGTTTTTCCAATTAAAGCGGCTTGTTCCGGCAAGGGGCTGTGCGTTTTCGGCGCCGGAGATAACGGCTTTGTAATCCTGTTTGTTAAGCGGCGGCCCTGAAAAATCGATTATAAAATGTTTGAAACCGGCTTGTTTTAAAAATGGTATTTTATCAACGATGGAAAAGGCTATTTCCGCGAATACGGCGGCGCGGCCGCTTTCGTTTATTAAACGGAATTGTTCATCATTTTTGTCATAAAACTTTTTTGCGCCGTAGTTTAATTCGCCGCTTATTTTAAACAACGGCGGGTAGGCAAAGACCGGAACAAAAATATTATTCCGCTCCCCCGTCTCCCATGTCCGTTCAAGATTTTGCCGGTTGTTTTCAAACGGCGATACAAAATAAGACAGGTTTGCATCTTGAAGAAAGGCGGCTGAAAACCGGTTGAACGTATACAAATACGGACCGGCAATAAGATGGGTTTCGGTATTTTTTAACAACGGCAAATGCGATAAATTATTCACTATAAACCGGTTATACCCGTTTTCGATAAACTTATGCAGGAGGGTGCATAACAGGTCTTCGTCATTCTGCGTACAATACGGGTCCAATGACAAAATTGTTTCCTGTGGTTTAAATGGCAACGGTTTTCGTTCACCGGTTAATTGTTTTATAATTTTGTTGTTAAGCGATAAAATTAACCCCTGGGTACGAATTGACTGCGCGGTATACATATCCTCGATACGTGAAACAGCCGTGTAGATACCTTCTTTAAACGGCTCTAAAAACTTTTTGCGCGGCGCGCCTTGTTTTACGGGGCTGCTTTTTTTGAACTGATATTGGACAAACGGCGCCCTTTCATGACCGGGCTGACGTTTTGAATAACCGGAACCGCTTTTTATAAATTGCGCATAATGCCGGCTGTTGTTTTTTATTTGTATTATGTAAACACAGTCTGTAAGGTCGAAACCGTCGGGTATGGACAGCCAGCAGGAATTTGCAGCCCCCGCCTTTTCTACGGACGTAAGTTTGAATGAAACACGAAGGCTGTCGTCGGCCTTATGCAGCCGTATCGAATCGGCCGCTTGCGGCGTGTAGGCGGTGCAGTCAACCAAGCCTTCCTTCCCGCCCGGAGCCCCGCGTACTTTTTTTATAACACCCAGCCTAATGCCGGTGCCGCCGTCGCTTGCCGGATCGAATATCGCCTCTTCGGCAGCCCTGTCAACACTTGAAGCGTTATGCGTATCATCAAAATAATAAGTTGTTTTTTTGCGGGCAAAATCACCTTGTAATATTGTGTTTGCTTCAGCCGTTGCTTTTTCTATACCGGAGTTGTCTTTTATACTGTCGATAACTTTCCGGTAGGCGCGGACAACCGTTCCTACATATTCCGCACTTTTCATTCGGCCTTCAATCTTTAAAGCGTTAATTCCGGCGGCGGCTAATAACGGCGCCTTGCTTAATAATTGCAGATCGAACGGACTAAAATAATAACCGCCGGTATCGTTCTCGTCCGTCCGGTACATTCTGCGGCAGGCCTGCGTACACATTCCGCGGTTTGCAGATTTGCCGCCTAAAAAACTTGAAAAAAGACAAAGC
>BOBI01000050.1 GCA_026002305.1 Spirochaetia bacterium | reverse complement strand
CATAGCGGGCCGTACCAGCGTGCAAACCATAACCGCATTTAAAATTGCCGCCCACGAAACCACATGGAGCCTGTGGAAAGAGGTATACGACTGGGCGACAGCAAACGGTTACACATTCGCAAACGCGGGTGTAGAAGGACACGGAACGACCGGAACCGGCGCGGTGACAGCCGCAAACAGGACGCTCCGTCCTGTAACCAGAATAAGTTGGCGGGACGCTATTGTATGGTGTAACGCCTATAGCGAAATGAGCGGCAAAACACCTGTGTATTATAAAGAGGCTGAATGGACAACAATCCTAAAAAATTCTACAAACGCAGCCGATGTGGATGCCGCAAAAATTAAGACATCAGCAAACGGTTACCGCCTGCCAACCGAAGCGGAGTGGGAATATGCGGCTCGCGGCGGCGATCCGAATGATACGCAGTGGAATTATACGTATTCGGGCAGTGGAACCATAGACGCTGTAGCATGGTATGACGTTAATTCTGGGTACAGCCTTGGATCAGGCAATCCCGACTATGGCGCGCATCCTGTAGGAACAAAAGCGGCAAACAGAAAAGGGATATTCGATATGTCGGGCAATGTATGGGAATGGTGCTGGGACTTGTATGGCACTATCAGTAGTTCAACTTCTGCAACGGGAGCCGGTTCAGGCACGCTCCGCGTTAGGCGCGGCGGCGGCTGGGACAACGGTGCTCCCTACTGCGAGGTTGCAAGCCGCTACAGCGGCTACGGCAATCCCGACAGCACGGACGGCAATCTTGGGTTCCGTGTTGTGTGCCCCTAGAACAGCCAAAATTTGGCGCCAGGTACATTTTGGAAAATGACCTACCTCGCCGCTCTGCGACGAGGTGGTAAACCAAAGCACGGACAATAGCACGACCTAACAAAACCATCCGCTAACCCAACCCCCGCGCCGTAAACGGCGCGGGGGTTGGGTTATTTTCATTAACCATGCCTGATCGGTGCCATGCACTTTTTTTGTGCGAAAAGGACGCGGAGCTTTTGTATGTAAATTTTCCAAATTTCCCTGCGGTCTTGCGTGAAACGCTAAGTGGAAAGAGGCTTCTTTTGTTAATTGTTAATTGTTAATTGTTAATTGTTAATTGATCTTCCCTATGTTAGCGTCAAATGCGTTTTTTCTGTTTATGCCGGGAAAGGCGGCGTGCGGCTTATACAGCCTGTGCCCTTGGCTTAATTACCCGACAAAAGCAGAGGTGCATTCAGTTCTAAAATTGGTACTATGATGCAAACGCTCGCAGGTTCCATTGCGGAATGGACAGGGGCTTTATGTTTCTTCCCTATGTTAGCGTCAAATGCGTTTTTTCTGCTTTTGTGGTAGAGGTGGTAAACGGGCAAAGGTTCCAGTGTGACGCATATTGCGTCATGCGGATTAAAGCGCCACTGGTGATCAAAATAAAGACGACGTTCCGATAGCACAATGCGGAACACTGGGTTCTTTGCCCGTTTACCGTTTTTGTGTTAAAGGCAGAAAAAATGTATTTGGAGCGGCGCGTCTTCCTATTCTTGATGTAAAATGAAAATTGCTGAGGCCGTGATACATGTCCTTAAATTTCTTGCGAAGTTTTAGTATAATGAAACGCTATTAAGGAATCAAAAAATGAGTAATTTTAATTTAAAAGGGCGTTCACTTTTAACATGGCTTGACTGGGAGCCGGACGAGATACGGTATTTACTTAAATTATCAAGAAAAGTAAAAAAAGAGCAGCAAGAAGGCAAGATAAAAAAACGGTTTAAGGGTAAAACCGTTGCGTTGTTGTTTGAAAAACGCTCTACAAGAACCAGATGCGCATTTGAAACCGCTATAGGCGAGGAAGGCGGGCATCCGGTTTTTCTTTCCACAGCGGATATTCAGCTTGGAAGTAAAGAAACCGTCGAAGACACGGCGCGTGTGCTGGGGCGTATGTTTTCAGGCATTCAATTTCGCGGCTTTAAGCAGTCAACTGTGGAGACATTGGCAAAATATTCAGGCGTGCCGGTGTGGAACGGGCTTACCGATAGTTTTCACCCCACGCAGGTTTTGGCGGATATTATGACGCTGGAAGAAGAATTCGGTGATGTTCGCGGTAAAAAACTTGTGTTTTCAGGCGACGGGCGGAATAATGTCGCGCGATCGCTTATCATTATATGCTCCAAACTCGGCGTAAATATCAGCATCATCACCCCGGGGGAACTAAACCCCGATAGCGCCCTTATCGAAAAATGTACGCCCTTTGCCCGTAAATCCGGCGCTGTAATAACCGTTTCACCTGATACGGACGAGGTTAAAGGTGCGCACGCAATTTACACCGATGTATGGGCGTCAATGGGCGAGGAAGATAAAAAAGAGGGGCGTGTCAAACTGCTAACCCCATACCGGGTGAACAGCGCACTTATGCAAAAAACTGGTCTTAAAAACACGATCTTTTTACATTGCCTTCCCGCTATCCGCGACGAAGAAGTTTCTACGGACGTTATAGACGGGCCGGAAAGCCGTGTCTGGGACGAAGCCGAAAACCGCAAACATACGATTAAAGCCATTATGATTGCGACATTAGGGCTCGGTAAGAATAGCTAAACTTGGTTAGCTTATGCGGAAACGGACAGGGTAGCGGTAGCGGACGGCCACAGGCTGGCCGTTTACTTCGGCGGGTTTGCATTTTTGGCCTGTAAAGGCGGCAACTGCGGATTCTCCGAAACCCCGGCCGGCAGGGTCTTCTTTTAAAATTACGACCTTTTGAACAACGCCGTTTTTATCAATAAACAATTCCAGATACACCACCCCTTCAATACCGGCGCGCAGGGCAAAGGTTGGGTATTCGGGGGTAATGGAGCCTCTGCTAAAGATCGGTTTTTGCGAAACTTTATTTGTAGGAAGGTATTCTTCTTCTGTTGATTTTTGTGAGGGGGCGGCGGCGATAACAATGTCCTGCGGCGCTTCGTCAACCTCTATAATAGTTTGCGCGATATTTTCAGTTGTGGTTTGGCGCGGCAGATCGGGCGGCGGCTCCTCTGCAGGCGGGGGCGGCGGAGCTTCGTTAATATCGGCAAGTTTAAAAACGTGCTCCTTTTTAGGAAGGCCCGCAACAGTTTTGCCGGATAGCGCCGGGCGCACCGACAAAAGCAGGACATGAAACGCAACAACAAAAACACCTACAACAATCCGCCTTGTGTACCGGGGACTGTTGTAGAATGTATTAAAAAGGGCGGTCACTTCAATTTTTTTCCGGTTTGCTGCCTATTAACGCAATATTAAAACCGCATTGGTAACGTTCGCCGCTTTCCGGATTTGTGATTTTATCAGATCCAAAATAACCGACAGAACCTGTTGAAAAGGTTTTTTCATTTGCTATTGTTTTTGACCACAGTTTTCCTTCGCTGTCGGTTATGGTCAATTCCAAAAATCTCGGCGCTTTAGGGTCGCGTCTTCCTGTTTCCATAGATGTCTCCTTAAGATTATACTACCCAATATACTATGTCCTGCAAAACATTAAAACTCCTTGAATATGATGTTGTCCGAAACCGTGTTGCCGCTCTTTCCCATTCGGCCGAGGCACGGGAGCGCCTTTTGCTAGAAGAACCGCTTTATGAAACGGATGCCGTTAAAAATTTAAAAAACGATGTTTTCCAAATAGTTACTAAAATCAATGCTGCCGGGAATGAGCCGCACGGCACATTGCCTGAAATCGAAGCATTTTTACCAAAACTTAACGTCGAGGGTACCGGTCTTTCCATAGAAGAAGCCTACGCTACAGGTAAATTCGTTTTAGAGGGGGCGGCGGTTATCCGCTGGCTAGGGACAGATTCCATGTTGACACAGGGAATTCCTGACTGTACAAAAATACCTGAAATTATCTTCGCCGTGCTGGACAAAGACGGCAATATGCGGAAACTGCCGCGCCTGCGCGCGATAAAGCAGCGCATAACGTCGTTAAGCGCCGAAATACAGAACAGGGCGGCAGCCTACACAACAGCTTCCGATACAAGAAATATGCTTCAATCGAATAACGCTTCGGTGCGCGATGGGCGTGTTGTTCTGGCGCTTAAAGCCAATTTTAAAGGGCGCCTCCGCGGCATTGTTCACGATGTTTCATCGGGCGGGCAGACGATCTTTATCGAACCTGAAGACATTGTGGAAAAAAACAATGAGCTTTTAATACAGCAGCGTAATCTTGAGGCGGAGATTCTTGCAGTGTTACGCGAAATGACAATCGAAATTAAACCCTATTATCAGGCGTTATGCGAATTTTTTGAAAATGTTATGCGCTTGGAAATGCTGCGCGCAAAAGCGCACTATTCCGTAAAAAATGTTTTCGCAAAAGATGGAAACGCCCTTATATTAAAGCAGGCGCGGCATCCTCACTTTGGCGCTTCCGCCGTACCAATCGACCTTATAATGAATGATCTGCGCGCCGTTATAATTACGGGGCCTAACACAGGCGGTAAAACGGCAAGCCTGAAAACTGCCGGTCTCTTTGCGCTTATGAACCAGGCCGGTCTTGCCCTGCCTGCGGCGGAGGGTACTATTTTGCCGGTTTTCGACGGTGTTTTTGCTGATATTGGCGACGAGCAGTCGCTGGCAGCCTCGCTTTCGACATTTTCCGCGCATATAAGCAATATCAGCGGGATTATAAACGATTCAACGGAAAAATCACTTGTTTTGCTGGACGAACTTGGCTCCGGTACAGACCCTGTGGAAGGCTGCGCTATCGCCATGGCAGTTATGGATCACCTTATCGAAACCAAATGCCGCCTGTTAGTTACGACCCACCACGGCGCGTTAAAAAATTACGGCTGGACCCATCCGCTTGTGGAAAACGCCTCTGTTGAATTTGACACAACGCTGTTGGCGCCGCTTTACCGTATCGTTATGGGGATTCCAGGGGAAAGCCGCGCAATTGAGATAAGCCGCCGTTACGGGCTGTTACCGGATATTATCGAAAAGGCAAAAACCTATATTGAATCGGGCAGCGCCGACGTTTCCGCCCTTATCGCAGGCCTTAAAGAAAAGCATCTTGCCCTGGATCAGGCAACGCGGGAATTTAACGAAAGGGAGCGTGATTTTAAAGAGGCGCTGCGAAAAAGCGATTTAAAAGAGCTTCGTTTAAGGCAAAAAGAGGCTGAAATAAAATCCGGCTCTGTGGGCACGCTGCGCGCTCTTTTAAGCGAAAGCCGCAAAACACTTGAAAATCTTGTACGGGAGCTTAAAGAAAACGGTGTTTCGCGTGAGGAAACCTTAAAAGTAAAAGAATTCTTGCGTAATTTAGAAGATTCCGTCCAAAATGAAACCGCAAAACTTGAACTGTTTGAAGAAGACTTGCGCGAAAAGACAGGTGAAGGCGAAAAGATGCCAGGAACCTTTTTGCCCTCGCAGCCCATACCGCCTGCGCAACAGCAGGAGTTTAAAGCCGGTGGTGTTGTTCTTGCCGGCGATAAAAAAGCACGGGGAATTCTCCGCCGCCGTGCGAAAAATGACGCATGGGTGGTAGAAGTAGGCTTCGTATCAATGACATACCCCGAAAAAGACCTGATCATTGCTGTGGACGATTCTAAACTGCAAAAAAACATTTCGGTAACTGTCGATTATACATCGAACATAAAACCCGTTGCAGAGCTAAATGTCCGAGGTATGCGCCTGCAGGAAGCGCTGGAAACCCTGCAAAAACAAATTGATGCCGCCGTCATATCAGGGCTTACCGGCTTCTCCGTGGTTCACGGCAAAGGCGACGGCATACTTTCGCAGGGGATTCACGGCTTCTTAAAAAACCAGGGCGCCGTTTCAGACTATTATTTTTCACGTCCGGAATTAGGCGGCGCAGGCCGTACCGAAGTGATATTGACAATATAAGCGGTATTTCCTAAACTATTTATATCTTACTAAAAAGATAGGAGCTATAAAAATGGCAAGAGCAGAAAAAATTACGGATCTAATCGGGAATACCCCGATAGTCAGGATTAACCGTATTAACGAAGGCGGTGCGACAATATATGTCAAACTTGAGTATTTCAACCCGTTGCATAGTGTAAAGGATCGCATAGCACTGGCAATGATCGAAACCGCGGAGCAAGCCGGTAAAATAAAGAAGGATACCGTCATTATTGAGCCTACAAGCGGTAATACCGGTATCGGGCTTGCGTTTATAGCGGCTGTAAAAGGCTATAAACTAATTTTAACAATGCCGGAAACGATGAGTATTGAACGCCGCAAACTGTTAAAGGCCCTTGGCGCTCAATTAGAGCTTACCGAAGGCGCAAAAGGCATGAAAGGCGCAATCGCAAAAGCGGAAGAAATTGCCGCCGCCACACCTAATTCGTTTATCCCGCAGCAATTTGAAAACTTCGCCAACCCAACGATACACGAAAAAACAACAGGCCCCGAAATTTGGAATGACACCGAAGGAAAAATTGATATTCTAATTGGCGGTGTCGGCACAGGCGGTACTGTCACAGGCGCCGGTAAATATTTAAAGTCTAAAAAGCCCGGCGTAAAGGTTATCGCCGTAGAACCGGCATCTTCACCTGTACTTTCAGGCGGCGCAAGCGGCCCGCACAAAATTCAGGGCATAGGCGCGGGCTTTGTACCAAAAGTTTATGATCCCGCCATCATCGACGAAATCTATAAAACAGACGATGTAAAAGCAGGCGCCGCCGCGCGCAGTGCCGCAAAAGAAGAAGGCATATTTGTAGGCATTTCCTCAGGCGCGGCCTTGGAAGCCGCCCTAACGGTTTCAAAACGCCCCGAAAGCGCCGGTAAAACGATAGTCGCAATCCTGCCAGATACAGGCGAGCGCTATCTTTCAACCTGGCTTTGGGAAGAATAGCAGGAGGGGGGAGCGACGCAGTCTATGCCAAGCTGCCCCCGCTTTTTTGTAGCGCCACTTGAAACAGGTTTTTACATTGCCTATCATAACGTATGTTTGAAATAATTCACTGTGCGGCTGGCTGCGGGCGGCCTGCGATTAGCGGGCATGAGCTTTGCGCGATTCACAGTGCGGATCCTTCAAAAGAAGTTGCGCGTATTGCCGAATATATACTTTCAAAAAAAACGATAAACGATCTAAATGCGGCGGGGCTTAATTTCGAGGGGTATGATTTTTCATCACATAACTTTTCCGGTTGTAATTTCACCGATGCAGTATTTAGAAATTGTAATTTTAGTAAAACAATCATATATTTGAGTTTTTTTGATTTTGCGACATTTATAGACTGCGATTTCACGGAAAGCGATATTCAATTTGTATCATTCGGCGGCGCCGAAATAATAGGAACAAAGTTTAACGGCTCGGAGCTTTTGCAAATTAGTTTTTGCGGCGCAAAAATTACAGACTGCGATTTCGATAGTTCGGATTTATACAACGGCCGCTTTATTAACTCATGTATAACCGATACGAAAATAACGGACTGTAATGTAAAAAATGTTTTTTTAATCAATTCAAAACAAGAAAATGTAAATTTTAAGTCCTCAAATACTTATGAAACAATAACGGAAATAGAATAGGATAAACAGAATGAAATTATTTTATCATTTTTGTATTCCCGGATTTAGTAATTGCTATATCCTTGGAACCGAATATTACGCCGATACCTTTGGCGGTACATCAAAAGAAGCAATTATCATCGATCCGGGCTGCATGGATCCGGCTATATTAAATTATCTTGAAAGCAATAGCTACAATCTTATTGGTGTTCTTTTAACCCATAATCATGTTAAACATATAAATGGCATAAGGGCGATAAAACGTATTTATACTGTTGATATATACTCGGCAAATCATTCCGTTATGGATTATAGCACCATAATGGTTAAAGACGGACAAGAATTGGACATAGGGGTCTTTCATGTAACGGTAATATCTACGCCGGGCCATTCGGTGGATTCCGTTGTTTATAAAGTTGATAATATGCTGTTTTCAGGCGATGTCTTATCCGCGGGGCTTGTCGGCAAAACCGACAGCTCTTATGGCGCAATGCGGCAGATAGCCATGATACAAAATAAAATATTTACTTTGCGCGGAAATCTATGTGTGTTTCCCGGGCACGGCCCGCCTTCATCTTTGGAAATAGAACGGCGTTATAATTATGGTATCGGGCGCTTTGAAGAAAACCGTTCAAAAACAAAAAAGTCATCATTGGGACTTAACCTGCTTTCATAAGGCGTGTCCGCCAAAGGCGGCCGGCGGACAAACCCCACCTTGAATTAACATAAGCGGAAAAAGCACTTGTTTCCGCTTTAAACACATCGGCTAATAGCGGCCAGTTACCGGCTTCTTCATCTTTTGGCGGTAAAACATTTTTTCGCCAAGAGCTTTCCGCGATACGTCCGGCTAAATTTTCACCAAAGTATTTTGCCGCTTCCGCTGCCGGTTGCTGCAAACAATGCGCCATAAATTCATTTACAACTAAATAGTTATCTTTAATGTCATATTGCTGATAATCAAAAAAAGAAATAATAAAATTCTTCGCGGTCTTGTTTAATTTTTCAAACCTGCCGGTGGAGAATTTTCTAAAATCTTCGTCAATAAAAAATATACCATGAAAACCTTCGTGTACCATAAATGTTCTACGCAGGTAGTCGGCGGATTCTCTGGAAATTGAAATAATGGCGCCGCTTCCCGCCAGAAAACCGCTTTTATCATCGTTGTACCTTATAATTCCGGCTTTAATTAAAATATCCTGTAATTCTTTTTCTTCTTGTAGAATAGGAAAATTAGTTTTCCGTACCATATCAAAAAAACGCGCCAGTGTTTCGGCATTATAATCATGGGCATTCCACCCGTGTAATTCGGCGATCTCTTCATCTTTCGCAAGCCGCCCTCTAAAACCTTTTTTTTCCGCAAAGAATGCCAAGCGCTTTAATAAGTTATCCTGTGTTTTATAGTCTGCCGTATCAAAAATAAGAATAGAAGGCATTATATCCCAGCAAAACACTTCATAACGTTTATCGCGCCAATTTTCAATTGGATAGTTTATAACAATTCCCGGATCGGTTTTTATAGGATCCGTTAAACTAAGATGTATATCATTTGAAACAAGCGTAAAATTATCGGTATCGCCATTATATGTTATGGGGTAGGGTTCCGGCGGAAAAATAACAGAAGGGAAAACAAAATAATTTTGTTCTCCCTTTTTATTGATGTTTCTAAAACTAATTTCCGTATTACCAATCTTTAAACTGGATTTCTCCGATAAAACCCGTAAAATTATTTCGGCGCTGCCTGTAATGTAATACTGCGGTAGCGGATTCAATGTCCATAACGAAAGATCGGAATTATTTGCATGTGAAAAAAAAGGCGTTGTAACAATAGTTTTGTCATTCCGGTAAAAGCCGTATTTTCGCTTATCAAACTTTATGGAATTCAAGATTAGTTTATTGCCGGATTTATGTTTTGTGTTAATGGTGAATAAAATGCTTTTTATTACGGAAGGTACAACAGGAACGGCATAGCATATATTATCCGTCTTTTTCCCGCTTTCTAAAAAGAAAGTATCCAGAGGTAAAATCCACGGTGTATTGTTATTAACCTGTACAATAACACTTTGATCTTCTGTTGAATCCTCCATGTATAATTCATAATCAATTTCAACAGAATAGTTTTCTTTTACGGTTATATCATCAGCAAATTGATATAAAAAACTTTTTTCTTTTTTTAACGGTAATTTCCCTGCCCCCGCGTCGGCCCCTCGTGTTGTTAATATTATTTTTTCGCCGTACTCCCCAAAGACCGGAAAACCCGTTTCATTATTCTGTGAACAAGCGTCAAGAAATAAAACTAATATAAAAACTAGAGCCGGCATTAGTGTAACGTGATAATTTCTTTTGCTATTACTTGGGCTATCGAGAACCGTCTTTCAGGTGTCATATCTTCCGAATTTTTTAAATACGCTTCCAAATTTGCACAAAATGTCTCTCCTACAACCGGAAGCCCTGTCACTTTTTTATAATACGCGCGGTGCGATGGTTCAAATTTTTTGTTAATGGAAAAAAGTGTCATACACGCATATTTTATAAAGCCGGATTCTGATATAAGATAAAAAAAATCGTCATCGCGGATTAAAGCCGCGCCCAGATCGCTTAAAAAGTGTTCCATTTTAGACTGATTTGCAAGCCGCATAGTTTTCCAAAATACATTACTAAGTGAGGATAACTTACTACGCACTTTGTTTATCCAGTCCCCCCGTGAAAACAGAATCTCGCCGTTAGCAAGCCTGTAAAATCCGTACGTTCCTGCATTTTTTATAAGCCAAAGTGATTCGTGTTTTTCAGATGCAATGGTAACAAGTTCGTCTTCTTCTTTTGTAGATTTAAATTCAAAACGCACAGGAATATCTCCAACTAAAAACCGGTCTTTACTGCCGGTGGTTTCAAAGGCGCTTGCTATATCACCATATTGTTTTAACCGTTCTTTTGGCGATGGAATATCACCGCTGCGGAAAACATCAAGTATCAAAGCAAAATACGGATCCAGTGTTGTGGGAATGGCCGCTTCATTCAATGTTATACATTCAATACCGTCCCACCTTGAAAGGACCGCGGTAAACTTTTCTATCAGCTCTTTAACTTTATAATTCATTTCTTCACCCTTCGCATATAGCAGTTTCTAACGCAACATCCATCATGCTGCTAAAAGTAGTTTGCCTTTCCTGCGGGCTTGTTGCCTCCCCCGTAACAAGGCTGTCGGAGATTGTTAGAATCGAAAGAGCCTCCCTGCCATACTTTGCTGCTAATGTATATAACTCCGCAGTTTCCATCTCAATTGCCATTATACCAAACTTCGACCATAATTTCCAACTGTCTTCGTCTTCATTATAAAACATGTCGGAGGTAAGGACAGTTCCTGTTTTTGGGTTTAGCCCTTTTTCGCAGGCTATTTTATATGCTTTTAAAAGAAGCGGAAAATTCGCGGCGGGCGCAAACGATTTTCCGTTAAAACGCCGGGTGTTGGCGCCGGAATCCGTAGAGGCTGCCATAACCATAATCATATCCCTTACATTAACGGTTTTTTGGACAGAACCCGCCGTTCCTATGCGTATTGCGCGTTTAACGCCGTAATCTTTAAACAGCTCATTTGCGTAAATTGATATGGAGGGTATGCCCATACCGGTGCCTTGAACAGAAATCCGCTTGCCCTTGTATTTGCCGGTAAACCCGAACATATTACGGACATTGTTATAGCACACGTAATTTTCCAAATAGGTTTGCGCAATAAATTGTGCCCGTAACGGATCGCCGGGCAGAAGTACGGTTTCGGCAATAGCGCCTGCAGCCGCCTCAATATGAACTGACATAAGTATTAATCTCCTTTTTAAAAATTGTCAAAAAAATTGTTCTTAATACGGTTTATCGCGATCATTTGATCTTTATCAGGCCTTTCTTTTTTAGCAAATTGTATACCATTCATAATTGATTGCAGCTCGGCTTGTACAGTTTTTTTAGGTATGGTATTCAATATTAACAGTTTATAAAAATTAACGCTACCAGCCTGCGCTGAATCACGGGGGTATTCAACAATAGCCCAGAAACTTTCTATTTGTTGGGCATCCGGCCAAAATACATTTGCGGTCTGCTTTAACACCCTTTCAAAGAAAATGCCGTATTGTTCGTCAGGGCTAATCCGTATATTGTCAATAAAACGGTTATAAACCCTCATAAAAACCAACTGCCTGATATCCTGTTCAACAAAAAAGTTCTTTTCCCACTGTAAAAGAACTTTTAAATTGCTGGAAGTTTCCTCCGCGATAAATACATAATCGTCTCTTGTCCTATCTATTGTTTGTAGATCATTAAAAAAGTATTCAGTTACCCACGAAGGCGCCTCCGCATTGTTTTGAGTTTCAACAATCCTGGTAATCCTTACGGCGGTTTGCCTGTCATCATACAAAACAGAATCTTTCTTTTTGGAATTACTTTTACAGCAAAAAAGCATCAATAGCGGCAAAAGGAATATGAAGATTTTTAGGAGGCTTTCATAAGTAGTTTTCGTTTTCATTTACAGGGTTTAAAGCGAGGGGATCGTCAATACCGGCCTCTTCCGCTTCTTTTTGCAGCTTAACAGGGGAAACGTCTACATACCTGAACGCGGTCTCGGTAACAATCGCAATATTTTTAGTAACAGCGTTATCGTCCCCGGCATTGCCAAATGAAACGCTCCCGTTTCCGGTTACTTCCCCGTCTAATTGTATGGAATACCACTTATCAAAATCACCTTCGTTCTCTAAACTCAACGCAATTACATTGGAATCATCAAAAAACTGAAAATCTAAAGCGGCCGTTACAAACCCGTTTTTGTCATAAATAAGCGGAAGTGTTATGGTATCGGGTATTATCTGATTTTCACCGGAGGCGCCCAAGCTAATTTCATTGCCTTCAAGCGATAGAATTATATCCCATGAATTTTCTTCACACTGTAAAGTCGAATAAAGAAGCGCGCCGTTTCCCGTTGGTATAAAACGGAAGAGTACCTGGCCCGAACCTTCATTGAACTTAATTTTTGTAAAAAGTTTATCGGGCAGTTTATAAGTATTTGTTGTGCTAATTTGTAAACCGTAAGTGCCTAAATAGGGCAGCCAGTTGATAGTTTCGTTGTTATGAACAAGATCTTTTTCTTTTAATGATGTATCAAAGGTATCGTGAACATCGCCCCACAATTGGTACCAATTACCCAGCGTTTTCGATATGCCGTCAAAATAGCCGGTTCTTCCGTGTTTTAACGAAACCGGTAACGATAAATTACGGCTTATCCCGCGTACGCCAAACCCTTGTTTGTTTGGGTCAAAAGGAAATATTTCCGCTCGTATTGATTGAAAACCAACTTGCTTGGGTGTTTGCCACATAAAACGGCTAAACCCGTTTGATACAGGGCCTTCGCCAATAATTTTTTTGCCGTTGTACCAGATTATGTACGGCTCAAATTCCCCGCTCGAAAGAACGGTTGCTTCCAAAATGATCTTTGTTTCAGGCGGTACAACATGTACGTTTTCCGAAATTCCGGGAAGATAATCGCGTAAATCTTCTATGCGTAATTGTTTATCCGCAATAAAAAATACCGGTTTTTCTGTACTACTTAAAACTTCCCCGTTATTACCGTTTACTTGGAAGATCAAAGTATATAATCCTGTCGGGTTTCCCTTTGGGAATGAAAATTCGGGCAGATCTTCGCTAAGTTTCTTTACGTTTATTATTATTTCATCAATTTGCTCTTTTGCGGTATCGGGAACGGAAGGCGCCCCGTCATTTTCAGTATCGCTGCCTGTTCCCTCCGCGGCCGGTTTTTCAGTTGGACTTTCTGATTGGGAGACTTTTGGGGAAGCGGAGGCGGTTCCCTGTGGTGAAGGGGATGCGGTTACTTGTTTTTCAGGTTTTTTTTGTGTGCCTGTTTGTTCGGATTCATTTGCCCCATCATCATTTATAGGGGTTTCCCCGTTTTCGCCGCCCTCCGCGTCGTTTGTAGCGCCGGTTTCAGCGGGTGTTGGTTTTTCAGGAAGGGCATACTTTAACCTAAAGCCTATTTCCTTACCTTGGTTATTTTTTATTAAAACCGTTAGTCCTTTTACATCGGGGTCGCCTAAGATATTGCAGTCAAAATACGGGATAATTCCGCTAAAATCGGCGACTATTCCACATTCATCAAGTGTAAGACCGTCCACCCGGCCATTTATCTTGTAGGTTTGGCCTGTTGAAAGAATATAATCCATATCCCCGCAGGAAAAAATAAGCGGTAGTAAAAATAATAATGCTATGATGCGGGGAAAGGTTTTCTTACACATTACACTTAATAGTATAGACACAGATACAGATAGTTTTCACGAATTCCATGCATAATATTGAATTAAATTCGCTTTTTTTCGTTAATGATCCTTATCATACGTTCTTTGAACGCCTCTTTAGAGAATTTTTGAACATGATTGGTAAAAACGGCCCTTTCGGTAAAAAAATTGGAATTTTCAAACTTTATAATTGCTTCCGCCAAGGATTCCGAAGTTTCCTCTTCAAAAAAAATGCCGGTAACATTTTCGGCTATGGTATCCAAAACACC
>BOBI01000049.1 GCA_026002305.1 Spirochaetia bacterium | reverse complement strand
CTGGGTATCAATGGTTTTGCTGCTTCCCAGAAATCGTCGGTTATTTCCCATGATTGTTTTTGCCTCATACTTATCCCTCCTCCTTCTGTATCGGATGGGATTTGTTGGTTATTTAGGGATAAGCTCTTAAGCGGCATCCACTGCGGATGTATTTACAGTATAAATTTTATCCCTGTTTATTTGCAAGTTTTTCAACTGCCTCATTCAGCTGGCTATTAAATTCTACCGGATTGACAAGAACTTTGCGGCGGCGTAATTCATCCTTGCATTCATCGCTAATATCCGGAGATTCCAAAAGTCTCTCGCAAGGCGTTTTAGGAGCTTTCCTATAGACCTTTTTGTAGCGCCCGTCAGCTTGTTTTGTCTTATCAATGAGTTTGAAAGATGGATACCGGTAGTTGTAAAGAGGGCACGGAAAGCGGTAAACCTCTGCCGGAGCTTCCTGCTCTTTGGGAGTATCAAACCTGAAGCCTGACTGTTTTACGCACGTCATCGTAGTTTTTTTGTTCGGCATAGCAATTATCATTTTTATGGTACGGGCGGGAGCGGGTTGCCTTGATGTGCCGTTCTAAACAACATTGCAAAAGCGGTTCGTTGATGAATTCCATGCCGTTATCATAATGATAATAATTCTCTTGTTTCTTCCGTTATTTCATAGTTCGGATTTACTGGTTTACACAAAAAATCAATGGTTTGCCGAATAAACGGCACTAGCAATTTCCCGCATTGCCGCCCGTAATCTGACCAAATGGCGGTGGGAACCTTTACAAACACAGCATCATACTTAGGCGGTCTGCCGCCATGTTTTCCCGCGCCCCTTTTCTTCTTACCCTTCTTTAGAATAACTGTTTTGCCGTCAATCACAACTTCAGCCTGATCTTTGTAAGTGCTAAGCTTATGTGCCAAATAATCCCTGTTCATACCGCAAACAGGAACCAACCTTGCAAGAATTTTATTCCTGCCTTTCTTTGTTGCACTTTGATAATCCTTGTAATTACCTTTTACAACTTCTTCCCGACTGTGCATATCTAACCTCATTTGGTTCTATCCTCACTTAGAACCATTATAAATTTTTGGCTGGATTTTTAATTATTAGGCAACCACTTATTTCGGCTAGATTTAATTATTAGGCATCACGCATGGCACAGTTGCAATCGATCCGGAACACCTCCGGCTAGCTTTCTCCAGCCTTGAAGAAGGGCAAGTCCCCGCCATCCTGAAAATGGTCTATGATACGGCGGAAGGGCTGCAGTAATACTATTTTGAAAGCACAATACCGTTAAATATATTCTCGAAATATTCCTGCTTACCGCTTGTCCAACCGGCTTTACCGTATTCTTTTGCAAGCGAAGCCAGAGCGTCAAGGGTAAAGCCGCCTTTTTCAAATTTCGCGCCGTCACCGGAATCAAATGAGGCATAGCGCTTTTTGAGCAGTTCCGGAATTCGCCCGTCGTCAAGGATCGCCGCCGCTTTTTCAAGACCGTAGGCAAATGTGTCCATGCCGCCGATGTGGGAGATAAACAGATCCGCCGGATCGATAGAATTGCGGCGGGTCTTTGCGTCAAAATTCAGCCCGCCGGTTTTAAAGCCGCCCATCCGGAGGATCGCTTGCATTGCAAGGGTGGTTTCGTAGACGCTGCCGGGGAACTGATCCGTGTCCCAGCCGTTGCGGGGCTCGCCCCTGTTTGCGTCAACCGAACCGAGCATACCGTTGTCAACACAGACAGACAGTTCATGGTAGAAGTCATGACCGGCCAATTCCGCGTGGTTTGCCTCGATGTTCAGCTTAAAGTCTTTCTCCAATCCGTGAGCTTTAAGGAACCCTATAACTGTTTCCGAGTCGTAATCGTATTGGTGTTTGGTTGGCTCCATCGGTTTTGGTTCAATGTAGAAACAGCCTTTAAAACCCTGTTTGCGGGCGTAATCCCGGGATATGGTTAGAAGCATAGCAAGATGTTCCTTTTCCCGTTTCATGTCCGTGTTTAAAAGGGACATGTATCCTTCGCGACCGCCCCAAAATGTGTAGCCCTCGCCGCCAAGTTTTATCGTGCCGTCAATAGCGTTCTTCACTTGGTTTGCAGCCTGAATGACTACGTCAAATTCAGGGTTTGTCGCGGCGCCGTTCATAAAACGGGGGTTGGTAAATACATTGGCTGTTCCCCAGAGGAGTTTTACCCCTGTGGCGTCCTGCCGCTTTTTAAGCTCGTCAATAATGGCGCAGAGGTTTTCCGCCGATTCATCGAGGGTCTTTCCTTCGGGGGCAATGTCCCGATCATGCCAGCAATAATAGGGCGCTCCGATTTTAGTGAAAAATTCAAACGCTGCATCGGCCTTGTTTTTTGCGTTTTCCAGAGGATCGGCGGAACTGTTCCATGGAAAGATGCGGGTTGCCGAACCAAAGGGGTCCGCGCCGTCGGCACAGAAGCTGTGCCAGTAGGCTATTGCAAAACGAAGCCAGTCCCGCATTTTTTTCCCGCGAACTATTTTTTCAGCGTCATAATATTTAAACGCCAACGGATTTTTTGATCCGCTTCCTTCAAAGGGAATTTTCCCGATTCCGGGGAAATATTCTTTGCCGCCGGTAAAATAATTTGTCATAGTAATCTCCTACCATACATATTAAAAGCGTTTCATTTTTCTTTCCAGATCGCGTAAAGTTTTAACATATTTCTAAATCTTGTAACTTGTGTGAACTTATCTTGATTGCTTTCTATTTTTTTTCAGTAGCCAGTGCCTTTTCTATTGCTTGTTTATAGGCATTTATACTAGCGAGCATAGCACGATTATCCTGTGAATATTCTACAAAACCGACATGCTCGGCAAGATTCTGCCTAGTTTGTGTTGCATTGGCAGTGTTTTTTTGAACATCAAAATTTTGAACTTGTTCCATAAATTTTCCTCCAAACTAATACCTAGATATATAGTGCTCCAATTCTTTTTATTATACAATATCGGGCCGATTTATTCTCAAAGTACATCATATTATGTATAAAGCGGACTAAGCGCTTTTAAGTACTGATTATACACAGTGTAAGCATTGGTATAAAGATCGGCATTTGCCGGATTTGGTTTTACAGATGTTTCCTCGCTTATGTTGATATGATCCTCGCAAATATCTTTGATTGTTGCAGGTTTTCCTTCCAGTTTTGACAGGCACCAGAGCGCCTGAATTGCCCCGCCCATTGCGGCTGATTCGGCATTCACCGGCCGTTTAACTGGTATATTGAGTATGTCCGCCACCATCTGCCGCCAGATGGCGCTTTTACTGCCCCCGCCGGTTATCCTGATTTCCCGCGCCGTGAACCCAAGCCTCTGAAATGCCTCCAGACCGCAGCGCATACCAAAAATGGCGGACTCCAACGCTGCGCGGGCAACATTTTCCCTGCTGAAGTTTGCGGCGGTAATACCGCTTATGCTCGCTCTGCCATTTGGAAGGTTCGGGGTGCGCTCGCCGTTAAAAAATGGCAGGAACACTATGCCGTTAGCACCGGGTTTAGACGCAGCCGCCAACCCGTCCAGCTCTTTCACGCCAAGGTTAAATATACGCCGTGTCTCCTCGGTGGCAACGGTGCAGTTCATCGTACAGAGAAGGGGAAGGTAACCGCCGGTTGAGGAGTTAAACCCCGAAAGCCCATTTTTAGGATCCGCCAATGGTGTTTCCGAGTAGCCGTACAGGGTTCCCGATGTGCCAAGACTCATCGTTAAAAAGCCGTCCTGCACACAGCCCGTACCGATTGCTCCCATCATGTTATCCCCGCCGCCTGATGAAACGGGGATGCCCTGCGGAATTCCGTAGCGTTTTGCCGCAGCGGCGGTAACAAAGCCGTTAGGTTCATCGGATTTTATTAGAGGCGGCAGTAAGCCGAGCAGCTTTTCGTCAATTATGGCGCAGATTTTCTTTGACCATTTTCCGGTTACGCCGTTAAAAATAGCCATACCGGAAGCGTCCCCACACTCGGCCTTGTATTCACCGGTAAAAAGGTAGTTAAGGTAATCGTGCGGGAGCATGATATAGCGCAGACGTTCAAAGGCTTCCGGTTTATGCCGTTTAAGCCACAGTATTTTGGGGGCGGTAAAGCCGGGCAGCATTAGGTTACAAACTTCCGCAATCACCGCGTCATCGCCGCCGGCCGTCCCGGTTATTATGCGGCATTCTTCGGCTGTGGAGGTATCGTTCCAGAGTTTTACGTTGTAGAGGGCTTTGCCTTGGGCATCCAGCGGCACAAACCCGTGCTGATGGCCCGAAATTCCTATGGCAGCAATACTGTTTTTTTGCTCCGGCGAAAAAGCGGAAAAACATTTTTCAAGCGCTGTATCGTACCATTCCGTTTTCTGTTCACGGGTACCATCGTTTTCCGCAATAAGCTCCACCGGTTCCTGCGCCAGCGCAATGATACCCCGGGCGTTCCAGTCATACAAAACTACCTTGATACTTTGGGTACCCATATCAATACCCGCAACTGTAGTTGTTTTGACCGTCCTTTCCATTGTAAGCCCTATAACCTCACGAGGCCTGTTTGCGTTTTTTGGATACCACGTCAAAAACTACGGCGGAAAGCAAAACTATCCCCTTTACCGCACGCTGCCAGTTGGCGTCAATACCAAGGATAGACATACCGTTATTTAGTACACCCATAAACACCGCGCCTATTACCGCCCCGCTTACCGTGCCGGTTCCGCCGTAGGCGGAAGCGCCGCCGATAAAACAGCTCGCGATGGCGTCCATTTCGTAGTTGGTGCCCGCCGAGGGGGAGGCGGAATTGAACCTTGCTACACACATAAGCGCGGCAACCCCCGCAAGAAAGCCCATGTTGGCATAGGCGAAAAATAGCATCTTGTTGGTATCAACACCGGACATCTTCGCGGCTTTTTCGTTACCGCCTAGAACGTACAGATACCGTCCGGGGACTGTTTTTGAGGTAAAGTAACTATAAATTATAACAACCGCCGCAATTAAGATTAGTATAACCGGTATACCTTTGTGCCGTGCCAGAAGAAAAGATACCACCAATATGGCGAAACATATCAATGCTATCCGGCTGACAAATACAAAAAAGGACTCAACCGCGTATTGCTTTTTCATTTTCCTTATCCGGTCAAATGCCTGCTGAACGATAAAAACAATACATAAGGCTATGCCGATAATCCGTGTAACCAAGGCTATAAAAGCCGCATTGTCGGTGTTCGGGAGAAAACTGGTAAAAAAGCGCAGGTAGTGCTGGGGGAAGGGCGAAATGGTCAGACCATTCAGGATAAGAAGCGCAACGCCGCGCCATAGAAGCATCCCCGCAAGGGTAACGATGAATGGAGGGATGCGGATATAGGCAATCCAGAATCCCTGCCATGCACCTATGGCAAGCCCCGTAATAAGACAAAGAACTATGCTGACAGGCAGGGGCAGTTTAAAAGTTACAATCAGGGTTCCCGCAAGCGCTCCCACAAGGCAGACTATGGAGCCTACAGACAAGTCGATATTTCCGCCGGTAAGAATACATAGCAACATACCCGTTGCCAGCACAACCACGTATGCATTCTGGCTGATAAGGTTAGAAATATTTGCCGGAGCGAACAGGGAGCCCTTATCGGTGATTATCAAAAGAATTTGAAAGAACACCATTACAAAGATCAGAGCCAGAAGCATGGTATTTTGCTTTAACCCATTTTTAATGCTAACCGCACTAACATTTTTTGCCATTATCAACCTTCCTTTCCCGCCTGTACGATACAGGCCATGATGGATTCTTGTGATGCCTTTTCTTTCGGCAGTTCCGCAACTATTTTACCTTCATTCATTACGTATACCCTGTCGCACATTCCCAAAATCTCGGGCAGCTCTGATGAAATCATCAGCACGCTTTTGCCGTCCGCCACCAGTTTATTGATGATTGTATAAATTTCGTATTTCGCCCCCACATCAATTCCACGGGTAGGCTCGTCGAGGATCAGAATTTCCGGGTCTGCAAACATCCATTTACCCAAAAGCACCTTCTGTTGATTACCGCCTGAAAGGCTGGACACTTCCTGCAGGACGCCGGCGCATTTGGTATTCAATTTTTGCCGGTACTCCTCCGCAACTTGCAACTCCCTATCCTTATCAATGACTTTATTTTTACTGACCTTATTCATTTTTGCCAGACTTGTATTCACGCTTATAGTATTTTTTAATACCAGGCCGTTACCCTTGCGATCCTCGGTAACATAGGCCAATTTTTTTTCAATAGCATCCCGGACGCTATGAAGATTCTCTTCTTTTCCGTTAATAAAGATTTCACCGCTGATATTGGTACCATAACTTTTCCCGAAAACACTCATGGCAAGTTCCGTGCGCCCCGCCCCCATAAGACCGCTTATACCCACAACCTCACCCTTACGAACATTGATGTTCACATTGTTACAAACCAACCGGTCCTCATACAGCGGGTGGTAGACATTCCAGTTTTTTACCTCAAATGCAATATCACCGATGTTGGGGGTTCGCTTGGGAAAGCGATCGGTTAAACTGCGGCCCACCATAGCTTTGATAATAGCCCCCTCGTCAAAAGAATCGGAATTTTTATCCATGGTGGTGATAACATTACCGTCCCGGATAACCGTGATCCTGTCCGCCACATAGGCTACTTCATTTAGTTTGTGGGAAATAATAATAGATGTAACACCGGACTTTTTAAGTTCCAGAAGCAGGTCCAGCAAATGAATTGAATCGGTCTCGTTAAGGGAAGCGGTAGGCTCGTCCAGGATTAGGAGCCGCACATTTTTTGCAAGGGCCTTCGCAATCTCCACGAGCTGCTGTTTTCCAACGCCAATATCTTTTATCAGTGTCATGGGGGAATCGTATAAGCCGACCTTTGCCAGATGGGCGGTGGCTTCCGCGTAGGTTTTATCCCAATCAATTTTCAAATAGCTTCCACGCTCATTACCGACAAAAAGATTTTCCCCGATGGTAAGGTAGGGAATCAGGGCAAGTTCCTGATGGATTATGACAATACCTTTTTTTTCACTCTGTTTGATGGTATGAAACTTACATTCTTCACCGTCAAAAATAATGTCGCCGGAATAACTGCCAAAGGGATAAACGCCGCTTAGTACATTCATCAGTGTTGACTTACCGGCGCCGTTCTCGCCGACCAGGGCGTGTATCTCCCCGTTCCGCACGGCGATGTTGACATCTTGCAACGCTGTTACACCGCTAAAAGTCTTGGTTATCGACTTCATTTCAAGCAAATTACCGGACATGCTACGCTCCTTTAGGTTAAGATTAAATCAAAACCACGAACCTGTCTGCGGTTCGTGGTTTAAATTATCAAGACCTCTAACCTGTTGCCATTAATTACTGTATATCAGCCGGTTTGTAATAACCTGAGTCAAGCAGGGCTTCCTTGTAATTCGCAGTTGTTACAACAACAGGATCGCATAGGAAAGAAGGAATTACCTTGACGCCATTGTCATAGGTCTTTGTATCATTAACACTGACGGTGGTTCCCTTTGCTATGGCGTTTACCATTTCTACTGCCTTTGCCGCCAGTGTTCTGGTGTCTTTAAAGACAGACATACTCTGGGTTCCGGCGATTAGGTTCTTTGTAGAAGTTATGTCGCAATCCTGTCCGGTAAGGATCGGGAAATTGGCTTTGGTATAACCGGCGCCAACAAGGGCATTGGTTATGCCATTGGCAACAGAATCGTTGGAGCTTAACACCGCATGCAGCTTGGTCCCGTTGGGGCCGTATTTGTTAGCGGTAATCAGGTTTTCCATACGTTTTTGGGATTCTTCTGTAGACCAGTTGTTGGTTGCGCACTGGGCCTTGGTGGTCTGACCGGAGAGTACCTTGAGCTTGCCGCTCTTGATATAGGGTTCCAGAATGGACATGGCGCCGCCGAAGAAGAAGTTGACGTTGTTGTCATCCGGCGCGCCGGTAAACAGTTCAATATTGAAGGGGCCGGCAGCGGTTTTCAGATTCAACTGGCTTTCAATGTACTGTCCCTGCATGGTACCGACTTTGAAGTTGTCAAAGGTAGCGTAGTAGCTTACCGCATCGCTGTTCATTATAAGGCGGTCATAAGAGATAACCGCGACACCCTTTGCCTTCGCTTCTTTCAAAACCTCTGTCAACGACGATCCGTCGATGGCAGCGATTACCAGAGCTTTACAACCGGTACTTATCATGTTTTCAAGCTGGGCAACCTGAGTTGGAATATCGTTGTCCCCGCCGTACTGAAGATCGACAGCATACCCGCTCTTTTCAAGCTGGGTCTTCATGTTCGCCCCGTCCTGATTCCATCGTTGCAGACTCTTGGTAGGCATAGATACGCCAATCTTGATCTTCCCGCCATCGGCCTGACCACCGGCAAAGGCGAGGGTTCCGATACAAAGTACCATCATAACCGCTAAAAATCTTTTCATTTAATTCCTCCGAATAAACTTAATAAAACACAACGTGTTTGTCATTATTCTACCCCGCTATCTCGTTTTTTGAAATCGTAAAATTTTGATAAAAACAAGGAATTATCTATATCGGGTCTGTTCCGGCAAGGGTAATGGAGAATATTTTGATGTCAATAAAATACTACAAACCGGAATTACGGTATACATCCTCATAAGAATGAAACCCGTCCTTGATAACCGCGTCCATATTGTCCTTATAAATCGCCAGAGGTTTTTCTATATACGAGGGTATTTTTACACCGCTGCCGTTTTCCAAAAGGGTGTCGGGTGGAAAGGTTTCTTTTGTTACTATAGCCATGGCAAGACGCGCCGCCCTGGAAGCCAATTTGCCTATGGGTTTATAGACGGTCATAAGCTGGAGCCCTTCAACAACATGCTGGCAACTGATCAGTTCCGCATCCTGACCAACCACCGCCACCTTTCCGGCTAGCCGCCGTTCCGATAAAAGCTGAATTGCCGCGCCGGCGATTGCGTCGTTGCCGCAGACAATGGCGTCGAAGGCGGTGGTTTCCCCAAAGACGGCGCCGATCTTTTCCAGAGCCTCGTCAAAGCTCCACTCCTCAAGCCAGATTTCCCGCTCAATTTTGATGTTGCCGGCCGCAATGTGGGGATCGAGTATTTCGTGCAGACCTTCATTAATGTCAAAACTATTTATATCGTGCAGGGAGCCGTTTGCCACAAGGTATGTCCCTTTGGGAACGGCGCTCACTAGTGCCCGTCCGTATTGGCGGCCAACCTCCCGGCTGTCAAAGGAAATGTAAGCGTCAATGGGCACCCCAAGGATCATCCGGTCATAAGCGATTACAGGGATCCCCGCATCCCGAACCTGCTTGATAGCCCCTGAGATCAGCTCCGAATCGTGGGCAATAACCACGAGAATATCAATGTTCTGGGTAACCATATAGTTTATCTGGGCTATCTGCTCACGGATTCCACCGGCGGAAAGCTGCACCAGCACATCGGCGCCTAGTTCTTTTGCCGCGCCGGAAAAGACCTTCATATCCTTGTTCCACCGTTCAAGGATAAAGGTCGCGGTGGCGATGGAAATACCAATGGTAGTTTTTTTGCTATCCCCCTGTTGCCGGCTTTTTATAGCGGCGGGGGCCGCGCTCCTGCCCGAGCCGGAGGACGGAGCCTCCGGGATCGGGTTTTTTGCGGAACAGGATACGAGGATGGTAATTAGAAAAATGACGGGTAAAGGCTTCATAACGGCTCCTCCGCACTTACCCCAAATGTCCGGGGGGACAATCCGGTAACCTTCTTGAAAATTTTACTAAAATAATTGGGGTCCTGATAGCCCACCGCAAAGGCTATTTCTTTGATATTCATACTGGATTCCCTTATAAGTTTTTCCGCCTGTCCAATACGCAGTTCCGTAACATAGTCAACAAAATTGGTTTTAAGGTATTCCGAAAATAAGCGGCTTAAATAGGCGGCGGAAACATTGGCCGCTTCTGCGATTTTGGGCAGTTGGATGGTCTCGGTGTAATGATCATGAACGTACTTAATGGCCTTTACCAACGGCATGGGGAAACTTTTTGAACGTCGTCCGGTTGCCTGACGCTGAATTTGCTCAAAGGCGGGAGCAGCCCACGCTTCCCACGCTGCAATGTCAGGCAGCGCCATAATCTCCTCCGCAGCACCAAAGGGCGGCGAAACTTCGGCGCGGCCGCTGTAACAGCCTGAGCAATCGTCCATTATGAACATAAAGACCGAAACCATCTTTGCCTTTGCAACAGAAAAATCGTATGTGCAGAAAATATCTTTCCAGAGATCGCAAAATATTTGTGCTGTTTCTTCGCCCGGGGCAATGCCTGTTTTCCGGCGAAGCTGGATGATCCGTAAACGTTCCCTGTTTTGCGCGCCGTTCCGTTTCCGGCGCAGGTCTTCCATGGCCTCGGCGCAGGATTGGTGCAGTTCACTCCCGTGGTATAAACCGCCTATACCTAAGGCATACCCCTCAACAGGAAAAATTTCCCGTAGTACAGTTTCCATATACGCTTCAAGTTCTTCCCTTTTAACATCTCCCAATACAAGGTATATTCCCTGATTCATGGTAAAATCGTACCGGCAATGGTAACGCAGTGAAAGTTTCTCCATAATCGCACTACCATAAACCTCCGCCGCTTCACCCAATTCCATAATACAGACAATCCCCTTACCGGAAGGAAAAACAAACCGCCGCCGGTACTGTTCCCATTCATCAGGCGACACAGTTTTCCAGATGGTTTTCCGTAAATACTGCTGAATACCCGCTTCTTGTATAGACTCCTGTTCAAATTCGCTAATACGGGAATCCAGATGTTCCTGTACTTTTTCCAGTGCGGCGAAAAAAGTTTTTTTTGACACAGGCTTAACCAGATAATCAAACACACCCAGGGGGATAGCCCGCTGAGCAAGGTCGAACCGTTCATAGGCGGTGGAAAGTATAAACACCATAGAGGCAAATTTTTTGTGTACTTCGGCAATTACCTCAAGCCCGTCCATGCCGGGGATATTTATATCCATAAATACCAGATCGGGCTTTAATTCATAGATCAGTTTTAACGCATCGTAGCCTGATCGCGCCTTCCCGCAGAGGGTAAAACCATTGGTGCTTTTCAGCATAAAATCGTAACCGTCCAGAACCGGCTCCTCATCATCCACAATCAGAACGCGATACATGGCGTTCTCCCCGTATCAATACTGATAATGATGGCGGTTCCATGTCCGGACGCATCATTGCTTTGAATGGAGATGACTTCCGGGTCGTCGGGGTAAAAAAAGTAGAGCCGTTGGATAACATTTTCCAGCCCCATAACCCTGGAAGCGGATGATTCGTCGATTGGCTGGGGGTGGAGCAATTTTTCTATCGTTTCCTTTTCCATCCCCTGTCCGTTATCCCGTACCGAAAGGATCAGCCGCTCCCCCCGCTGTTCCACCCTGACCATGATTAGCCAACGTTGGGTATGTCCGCTTTCACCCTGTTCCGAAACCGCAGCGGTGTTTTTAAACCCGTGGATAATACAGTTTTCCACCAGAGGCTGCAAAATTGATACCGGAACCTTGCGGGAATCCAGCAGCGGCTCGTCGTAGTCCAGCGCCAAATCAAGATTTTTTGGGAACCGCACCTTCAAAATATAAAAGAAAAACTTCAACCCTTCAATTTCATGCCGCAGCGGCACGATAATTTCCTTGTTGCGTATAATATGCCGGAACAGATTCGCCATATACTCCATATATTCACCTGTCCGGTCGGCGCCTTCCACGATGGCAAGCTGCATCCCCGTATTCAAAGTGTTAAAAAGAAAGTGGGGATTCATCTGTGCCTGCAGCGCGTAAATTTCCATACGCCGTACCAGCCCTTCCATCTTCATGTTCCGCATACGCTCCCGCATATACTCTTCCTTGATATTTTCCTGCAAGTGGATTTCCTCAATGTAATTGCGAATCTCGTTTTTCATGCGGTTAAAGGCATCAACCACCTGTTCCATTTCTTGTACCGAATTGGCGGTAATATCCTCAATATCGAAATGCCCCGCCGACAGTTCCGCCGCCATAGCTGAAAGCCGCACCAGAGGGTCGGTAACCCTCCCCACAGATACAAGGAGCAATAGCACCGCTAGGATTGAAACAAAGATGATGAATAGGAGGTTCCAAAACTGAACGGTTCCCGCTCCGGCGATAAATAGACCGTAAGAATCGGTCTGGTTGCGAAAACGCTCAATGCTTACCGCTTCAATTTCCGCGTTGATATACGACAGTAACCCCGCCAGTTCATCATACACCCGTGTATAGGCTGCAATATTCCTGCCGCGTTTTGCCTCCATCGCCTCATCCGCCAAATTCAGGTAGGAATGAATCAAAGAATAGAGTTCCCTCTCTTTTATTTCCACCCGATCCCCGGTAACGGGTGCGCTTGCCGGAATCTTCCGGCGCAGGGTCTGGGAGTCGATTAGTATACGCGAGAGGGCGTTGGAGGACCGGGTGGACAGGTAATCCAGCAGCGGCCCCTGATAATCAATGAGATCTTCCTGTATAGACTTAATAAACCGTTCCTGTTCAAAACTTTTATCAAGGATGGTTTGTAGATTTTTTGCGGAGATCATGGTGTAACCCGTGGATAGCCCCAGCAGCAGAAAGGCGCCAGATATGCTTAACATCATCTCTACCCGGAACGACCGGGGAAAGCGGCGTTTAATCCTCATTGCAGGCGCCTCATCTCATGTTCAACCTGTCCATAATACCGATACCCGTATCAATGGAAGTTGAGGTATACCCTGTCTCCCGCAGAGCCGACAGGGAGCGTACCGCCTCGTAACCAATACCATCGGGGTTGCTTACCACAGTACTTGCGATAACCCCTTTTTTGATATTTTCAAGAATCCCCGGATCGTCCCCAAACCCTATAACCTGAACACGCCCCACCAGATTCATGTCGATAAGCGTCTGGGCTGCGGCAAGGGTATCGTTGGTGTCGGTAAAGATTATGGTGTTGATACCGGCGCTGGATGCCGGCGTGGAAGCGTCCGCCGGATTGTCGCGGAACAGCCGGTAGAGCAGGGCCTCTGCGTCCAAAGGGTTCAGGTTCGTGCGGAACTCCATGATCGGCGCTCCAAGCCTGTAGCCAATGGCGTTGGCAATACCCATTTCCACCAATTCACGCTCTCCGTAGATACCCGGCGACTTATCGCTGTACACAAGGGCAAGCCTTATGGCGCCGCTGGTTATCCGTCCCGTTTCTTGTCCCATCCTGCGCCCCATATCAAAGTTATTGGCGCCTATGAATGGCCATGGCTGATCGTTGGGAACATTGTGGTTTATAATTACCACCGGAATCTGCCGCGCGCCAATTTTATCAAGCTGCCTGCGAGCCAAGGCATCATCCAGATAGGGACAGACAATAACCCCGTCAACCCCTGTATAAGCAGCCATTTCCAGCTCATTCTTCGCAGGATCGATTGAATGGATTGAAATCGCCGCGTGCACTTCCTCCGCCGCCCGCTCCGCCCCGCGAATAATCTGTGTAAAGAAGGCGTTACGATTATCCGGCAGATACAGGGAAAAATGATAATCCAGCGGAGCGTTCCCCGCAGGCGAATGGCGTGTATACAGATTCCTAACCATGGAAAAGGACAGCAGAAATGCCCCTAATGAGAGAACGCTGAAAATCACAATAATTAAACGGAATAGACGCTTCACAGGTTTAATCTACCACTTATCTGCCGGATTGTCAGGGCCAGAGTATTATCCTATCAGGAATTCTGAATTTGAATAAATCCCCCGCTCCAAATACATTTTTTCTGCCTTATCTACAAAAAAGGCGTGCGCCCCCGCTCCAAATACATTTTTTTCTGCCTTTAACACAAAAGCGGCGTGCGGTTTGTAAGGCAAAGACGGTGTGCAGATTTTATCGGCAGTTAAGCGCAAAAATATTTTCCCTTTCGCTCACGCTTGCTACAGTCACCTTTTTTGGCACACAGTTGCTTATTAGCCCCGCTTCGGTCAAGTGAGCTACAGAAAAAATATTTCTTGCGCTTTATTAACTATTTGCAAAAGCTGCACACCGCACATGCCGCACCCGCCGCACGCCGCCTTTCCAAACAAAAGCAGAAAAACGCATTTGACGCTAACATAGGGAAGATCCAGCAATTCTAAATTTACCCCGGCTCAACCAAACCGCCGTCCGTGTAGAGAAAAATCAGGAAGGCTTGCCATGAATCATGGTAAGCATAACGCAGGCAAAATCGCATGGCTTCAAAAAAAGCTACAC
>BOBI01000048.1 GCA_026002305.1 Spirochaetia bacterium | reverse complement strand
AAATATTTATCAAAGACTGGAATAAAACCGGTAAACCGTTTATTTGGAAAAAGACAGCAGATAACATTCTTACAACCATTGAAAAATTAAAGACAGGTTACGCCATTTGATTTGGACAGAACACTAGTTTATCTATCCCAATATCACTGGTTTGTTCTGCGACTTTAATATATTCAGTATTATAATCTGCTATCTCCTGTTCGGTTGAAGGAGAAACTTTCAATATTTTACTACTTTTTTCTTTTAAATCAATTTCAAGGCGGTGCATTATTTTATGCAGTTCAATTTCGGTCTTTTCGGTGCTCAGTGATGGGGGAATTTTAAGGATGTCATCTTTACAATATTTAATAACCGATCTATATTCCGGAGAATTATCATTAATAATTTTTTCAATTTTCTTTATATGATTTTCCTTAATTTCTTTTAGATTGTCTTCGACGTGTTTATTAACGAGAGGAATTATTGATTGCCGTATGTCCCTGAGAGTAATAATATTAATATTATCAAGGTCTTCTTGTTTTTCTTCGCTATTCTCATCATCATCTATTTCATTAATATCAAAAATAAAATGTGTCCTTTCTTGGTTTACCATATCGTCAAGACATTTACCTATGACATAGGCAATTACAATGTATTCATTTTTATCATTGTCAATTAAACGCTGTGAAATTATCGGCATATATTTTACTATTTTTTCAATTTTCACCTCTCGATTGTGGGCACAATAAACAATTCTATGATTAAATCCATTAGTCGTCGGATACTTAATTATAAATGCATCAAGGGGATTTGATTTTATTACTAATGATTCCTTTATAATATTATTCTTAATCTCCCTTTTATACATATCAAAAAGATTGTACTTTTCTGATTTGTTATAATCATCGGAAACGGTTATGTTGATTTTTAAACCCGCAATAAAATAAGAGAGACAATATCCAAATAGTGCTTTTACAATTACAGATGTTTCCTTGGGAATTATTTTTCTATATTTTTCATATATGTCTGATAAATGAACTTCTGTATTAATAGGGGTAGATGTAACGACATCTTTTAGCTTATTATTTGAAATCCCATCGTCTTTCACAGAAAAGGTAAAAGTCCTATGTTGTATTTTATTGTTTTCAGAAAACACGCTATCTATCTTTATATTTCCAAAAACCTTAAGCCACAAAAAACGTCCTATTCCCTTTCCTCCGATTTCAGCTTTGTTTAATGAATCAGATTTATTGAATGAATTGAAATTTTCTGTATTAAAACCACAACCATTATCTTTAATAGTAAAACTGGAAATTTCAGGCAAAAAATTAATATCCGAAGAAAGAGACGGCTGGTCGTAGTGTCTTTTTATTAGCAAGTCAATATTGGATGAATTTCCTGCATTTGCACATGCTTGTATGCTATTAATAATCGCCTCAAAAACCGGTAATAAAACCTTTTTATCAGGTAAATTTATATTGTTTACCCGGCCAGCTACGCTTACTTCCATTTATTTTCTTTCTCCGGATTTGTAGCCATTTCGGAAGTATAATAACCCATAGAAAAACCCTTGGGGCGAGGTACTGGTGGCAACCCATCCTTTTTCTTTCGGGAGATTTTGAGGAATTTGGAAGTTTTGGGCTGGCTCCGGCATAGAAAATCACTCGTTTATAACATCTTAGGATAAGGATACCACAAAAACCGAGGATGGACAAGATAAACGATTTGAATAATCACCCAAGTGGGCTAATACTGACATTATTTTATAAGTCTTTACGATATAAGGAATTACAGAATCATACGAAATCTATATCTGATTTCCATAATTTCTTACCCTGTAAGCAATTATAGGTCTCTAAGCGGTTATCCTGGGGCCGCCGTACATTCGCAGGATTCTATACTGGTAATTTCGCGGATTGCCCGTCCCTGAAAACAGGATGGGGTATTTATGCTTATTTATATTCCCTGACTTCAAAGATACGGTATTCCCTTGCCGCTTTATCGTCTACTTCCAGATTCAAGGTTTTCATGTGGGCATAGCGTATCCACCAGAAAGCCTCAATGATAAGGCGGTTATTATTTTCCTCCGGGGCCTTGTTCTGGTATTTAAGTAGTTCCTTGTATACCTCACCAGCGGCTTTCCTGACCTTTTCTGACGGGTCGTTGTCCTTTACATTTTCCAGAATTGAGTGAAGATAGCGACCGTTCCCGTCGGCATCTATTTTTAGATCCCCGATTGCCCGTACATAGGCATAACGAAAGTGGGGATTGGGTTCAAAAAGGGATATATCAAACCCATCCAGATTTTTTTCACCCTCTTCATAATTAGTAATACGATCCGGGTTTTGTTTTTTTGCAGGAACTGGTTTTAATAATTCGGCCAATCCTTCTGCCATATTCAAACGAAGTTGTTTCATTATATTCGTATCTTTTAACATGAAAAGATGAAAGATTGAAAAGGCTAAATTTTTCGCCTTTAGGCATGGCTACGAATTGAAGCTAAATAGCAAACTCACAGCTTGGTGAATTGATGAAACCCAGAGTTAGACTGCTAAAGAGCAGGGGCTTTTCGTACATGGAAGCGTGACCGCAGCCGGGTAGTATTACATGGTGGGCCTTCCTGATTTTCTGAACCATAGTTTCCTGTTCCCGTAAAGGAATTAAATAATCATTTTCGGCGCTTACCACCAGGACCGGCATATCAAGCAGGGGCAGTTGATCGATAACGTTAAAATTCTCGGAGCTATCGGTAAGGCGGACAAGCCGTTCCTTGACCCCGGCGCTGGCGAAGAAAGGAACAAGGATTTCTTTTCGTTTATCCATCCATGCCTTTTCCCGCTCGTAAAATACATCCGAATAAACTACCGGAATTGCCGCCAGGTAATAGGCCATGCCGCCCTCAAGTTTTGCGGCCTCGTTCCATGCATGGCCGATGTCGGCCAACAGGGGAGGGGTGCGGGCGGCCCCGTTGAACAGGGCCAGCCGCCGTACTTTTTGGGGGAAGCGCACCGCGTAACCAAGGCCCACCTCGGCGCCGTAGGAAATACCGCAGATATTTATTGTTTCAAGTTTCAGGGTATCAAGGAGGGCGTCCAGCAGGGCAATCTGAACTGAGTGATCGTAGGGGGCGCTCATCCACGCGCTCTGTCCCTGATCAAAAAAATCAACAAGTATCAGTTGATTGTACCGGGAAAAATTCTCAATGAAGGGAGCCCAGCTTTTGGTTGACATCATAATGCCGTTAAGCAGCAGGACGGGCTCTCCTTCTCCGTAGGTCTCGTAGTAAACTTTTTTCCCCTGAAATTCGAATTCCGCCATTAGTAGGACCTCCTTCCGATAATGCCAAGATCCATGGATTGACGCATAATGTCTTCCCGGAAATCCGGATGGGCAATGGCGACCAGGCGCCGAACCCGTTCGCGGACATTGGCGCCCCGCAGTTCCGCTATGCCGTATTCGGTAACCACCCGGTCCACATCCATGCGGGGAAGGCTTACAATAGCGCCCCTGTTCAGGGTAGGTACGATCTTACTAATCTTTTTGGGCTGCCCGTCTTTGTCCTTGATGGTCGCGGTAGAATAGAGGCAGATGTAGGATCTGCCGCCTTTGGAATTCTGGGCGCCGATGGCGGTATCCATCTGTCCGCCGGTACCGCTGATCTGTTTGGGGCCGATGCTCTCGGACGCACACTGGCCGGTAACGTCCACCTCCACCGAGGAATTGATCGACACCTGGTTGTCGTTAAGGCCGATGACATAGGGATCGTTCATATACTCGCCGTTCAGCACGACGACGCCGGGGTTGTCGTCCACAAAGTCGTACATTTGTCTGGTTCCGAAAACGAAGGTACAGGCCATTTTCCCCGGTTGTATTTTCTTCAGTTTGCCGGTTATTACCCCCGCCCGGAACAGTCTGCTCATCTCGCTGGTAAGCATTTCCGTATGTACACCCAGATCCTTTTTGTCATAGAGGGCTTTGGCTATGGCATTGGGCATTCCCCCAATACCAAGCTGCAGGCAGTCGCCATCCCGAATTTCATCGGCCACCAGTTTGCCGATTTTATAATCCAGCTCGGCGGGTTCAGGATCGGGAACTTCCGGCAGGGGATAACTGGTTTCAATAAGATAATCAACATCGTTGATATGGACTTCCACGTCCCCAAAGGCCCGGGGCACATTGGGGTTGATTTCCAGAATAACCAGACCTGCGTTTTCCCGTATACCCCGTTCATAGGTCGCGGACAGGGATATGGACATATACCCGTGCTTATCAGGGAGACTCGCGTTACAGATAAAAATATTTGTTTTAATATGCTCACGGCGCTTCCACCCGGCGCTGTGCAGATGGTTGGGAACATAGGAAACCGCATCTATGGCATGGTTACGCCTGAGCTGGGGCGTATAGAACCAGGAGTTCACATTTATTTTGCCGATGTAATCGGGATCGGTAAGGTACTTTCCTTCGGCCATTGGCAGACAGTTGGTAACCGTCACGTTTTTGACCCCCCGATCGATTATTTTATGGATGTCCATAAAAAAGTCATGAGCCTCCGCGGCGGCCATGCCGGTTACAATGTGATCGCCGTCCTTAACCAGGGACAGCGCCCGCTCAAGGTTGATAATTTTGCCGGAATAATCGTAACTCATAAAACCTCTTCCCCTTTAATTGTAATGCTTCCACCCGTAATTTTCAGATACGGGCGGAAGTTTATGACCGCGCCGGAAAACCTGACTGGGTTTTCCGGTGCTACTTGCTCAACTTCGCGATAAGTTCGTCAATGGACGCCATGGGCTCAACTTCGGTAAAGGTTCCATTGGCGGCGGGGCCCGAAGCGGGGGGCTGGTATCTTACGAACTGGAGCGCGTCAAGGCCAATCCTGCTTCCATCGGCGTAGTTAACCCCGCCTGATATGGCGATGGGAATACGGGCGCTCTCCATGGCTTCAAGGTAGTTCTGGGCAGTCAGGGCCTTGCCGGAGGCGTTCAGCCGCTCAATGCCGGCGAGGAAATGTTTGAGCGCGATGTAAGAACTCATGGAATAGGCGTTAACCTTGTAAGCCGCTTTTTCCGACGCGGGGATATACCTGGTATCCCCGTCTACAATTTTGCAGTATTCCGCGTAGTCTTTCTGCCTTCTCGCAGCCTCGGCGCTTTCGGTTCCTTTTTCAGTGTATACAACCCATGCGGCGCTGTAGATTATCCCGGCGCCGGGGTTAATCGCCTCGGTGGGAATATTGGTGGGAGAAGCGTTGACGTAGGTGGTGATAAACGGTTTGGGCCGCGCTACCGAGTTGGAATATGCGGCGGAATAAATCGCCTTGAAGTATGCCTGGTTTCCCGCGGCGATAATCACATCCGCATCCTGGACGGCGGCGACCTGGGGAGAAATGGCAGCGGCGTCGGTGGAACCGATGGGCTGGTAAACGATGGTGGGTTTAACTCCTGCGGGGCGGGTGTCCTTGGAGGCCTGTTCTTCGATTCCCGCCTTCAGGCTGAGTCCGTCGTCAGCGGTAGAGTAGACGACGCCGATTTTTCTAACGTTCTGGAAACTGGTAACGGCCCTAAGGTACATCAGCCGACCTTCGGTCTTGTACAGGGGCTGGACGCCCATCATGTACCTTTGGCCTCCCCTGGCGGGTTCAAACATCTGGGCGCTGGAACCGGTACCAAAATACACCGAGGGGATATTGCAGGTTTCAAGTTCATACTTGGCGGCGACTACATTCCATGTTCCAAGGATCGCTACCAGGGAAAAAACCTTGTCGTCGTTGATGAGTTTTTCGATATAGGTTTTGCCTGTCGCTCCGTCACCCTTATCATCGTAAACAGTAAGTTTGAGATTCCTGCCCTTGAGTATATCCTGATACTCGGGAGCCTGGTTGACGTAATCCACGTAGGCCTTGTAGAAATTGCCATAGGGAACCCCTACCAGGGCGTAGGCGCCTTCCGAACAAATGGTCGCGCCGATGTGGATATCGTTACTTGATTTTTCTCCCTTGCAGCCCACAAAAGCGAAAGCCGGAATAAGGAGCAATGCCATAATCACGTACGGTACATTCTTCTTCATAGTTTCCTCCAAAATAAAAATATATAGGAACCTTTAAAGGTTTACCTACTTTTTGTTGCCCAAATAGGCGTCTATCAGTCGCTGATCGTGGATCAGATCTTCCGCCTTCCCCTCAATGCTGATTCTTCCCAGTTCCAGTACAATGGCGTAATCGGCGATCTTCAGGGTTTGCAGGGCGTTCTGTTCAACGATAAGGATCGTCGTGCCGGCCGCGCTTATCTCCTTGATACACCTGAAAATATTTTTAACGATGATCGGCGCCAATCCCAGAGAAGGCTCGTCCAGAATCAGCATCTTGGGACTGGACATCAACGCCCGGCTGATTGCCAGCATCTGCTGCTCGCCGCCGGAAAGGGTATTGGCTTGCTGCTTACGCCGTTCCTTCAGCACCGGGAACATATTGTATACATAATCCTGATTCTCTGAGGCGGTTTTGGCCCCTGCATCCCGGTACTTTTTCACCAGGCTATAAGTTCCCACTTTGAGGTTTTCCTCAACAGTAAGGCCGCTCAGAATCTGTCTTCCCTCGGGGGATTGGGAAATGCCGGACCTGGCGATGGAATAAATACTTTTACCGGTTATGTTCCGCCCTTCAAATAATATTTCACCGTCTTTGGGAATTACAATGCCGGATATGGTTCTGAGCGTGGCGCTTTTGCCGGCGCCGTTAGCGCCCAGAATAGCCATAATGGACCCTTTTTCCACATTAAAACTGATTCCTTTAACGGCCCTGATGGCGCCGTATTCAACAACAAGATTCTTTACTTCCAGAATAGTGCTCATTATTCAACCCCCAAATAGGCTTCCTGAACTTCCTTGCTGTCCTGAATCTCCTTGGGAGTACCATAGGCAAGTTTTTTACCAAAGGAAACCGCGCAGATATGATCGCAGATATCCATAACCAGTCCCATGTCATGTTCAACCAGAAAAATGGTTGCCTCATATTCCATGGAAATACGTTTGATGAGCAGGGTCAGTTCCTCGGTTTCTTTTTCATTTAAGCCCGCCGCAGGTTCGTCCAGGATGATCAGAGAAGCATTTGCCATCAATGTCCGGGCAAGTTCAATTCTTTTCAGAACGCCATAGGGCATACCCACGGGGTAAGCGTCTTTCAGATTCAGCAGATTCATTTCTTCCAGAATATGCAGGGCCTTTGCCTTTAATACCTCGGTTTCCCTTTTCAGCGTGGGAGTAGAGAACATGTGGGAGAAGAATCCCGAATGGTATTGGGTATGAGCAGCGATAAGCAGATTTTCAAGCACCGTCAGTTCGGTTACCAGCTCAATGTTCTGGAAGGTCCGGACTATACCTGTTTTAATGATATTGTGAACCGCGTACTTATTGAGCCGCAGAGTTTCACCGTAACGGTCATTGAACCATATTTCGCCGCTGGTCGGCTTGTAGAACTGGGTTATGCAGTTGAATACCGTGGTCTTGCCCGCGCCATTAGGCCCAATAAGGCCAAAGATTTCCCCTTTTTTAACGTCAAACGAAAGATTGTCCACCGCCTTGAGGCCGCCGAAATACATGCACAAAGCGTCCAGCCGCAGGGCAATGTCGGGAGGCAAATTTAAGGTGTGGGTTCTGGAACCGGCGGCCAGGGCTTTCCGCTTTGCCGCATCAAGTCTTTCATTGATTTTCGCGATTTTCTTTTCATTAGCCGCGGCAAATTCCGCATAGTCCCTGTCCGCCTTTTCTTCCTCCGCGAGCCGGATTTTCTCCCGCTTTCCGTCCAGTTCCCGCTTCCGGCTTTCAAGAACCGCGGCGGCCTTTTCCCTGTCCCTTTGTTTTGTTTTTTCCTTTTGACAGAAAAGTTCCGCCTTTTTTTCGGTTATTCCACGTTTTTCAACTTCAAGCCCCTCTTCATAGTCCCGCAGTTTTTGCGCCGACCCGGGGGAAAGCTCGCCTGTAAGGTTGTTGTTTTCGTCAACAATACCTTCCTGCCGGCGCAGTATCTGGCGGTATTCCCGGAATTTCAGGCGGTACTTTTTGTTCAGTGCCGCCGTTGTTTTCGCGTAACGTTTTTCGAACAAGTCACGGGGGCTTAAGACCGCGTCCTCAAGCCGGGAAATTTCCTTGTCCGCCCGGCGGTCAAACAGAGCCAAACGCTTTTCGATTTTGCGTTTAAGCCGTTCCCGGCGTATGGGAGGATACTGTTCCAGCATACCAACCCTGAGGCCAAGTTTTTCCAGAGCGGCCGCGTAGAGCTGACCGGACAACTCATAAAACTGTTCTGTAATCCTACTATTCGTCTTTTCCAAATCGGTACTCTCTTTTCCTTATCCGCCAGGCTTTGGCGTTCGCGAGCAGATTGATAAACAACTGAATAAGCCCGCCCTTAAAAAACATAACCACCAGGATAATGAGGACGCCGGAGATAACGCTCATTACCCAGGAGTTATTCCGTAATAACTGAATGTCCTGAAAAAACAGGGGGGTAAGCCCAAAGATTATCAGGGCGCCGATGAGTATCCCCCAGATGGATTTGGCTCCCCCTACCAGGCACGCGGCAAGAATATTAAGGGAAAACATGATGGTCCACTGTACCGGGTCCGTGTATTGCCCGTAGATCATGTGCAGGGAACCGGCGATACCGGCGTAGACGGTAGCCATGATAAAGGCCAGCAGCCGGTACTTTAACAGGCTTATCCCCATGGCCTGAGACGCGGAGGTACTGTTCTTCATTGCCAGCATGGCCCTGCCGGTGGGGCTTGAAATAAGATTACAGGTTACCAGCATAAGCAGCACCAGTATTACCGTAACAATGCAGTAGAGCATGGTGATATTGGTTCTGATATGAAGTAGATTGGGGAGAATGTGGATATACCCTGTCCTCATGCCATTGGGGCCGCCGGTAAAGTCCGCGTTGAGGAACACCTGCCCAAGAACTTCGGAAAGCCCCAGGGTAACGATGGCCAAAAATATACCGTCGATCCGGAGGGAAATGAAACCCACCGAAGCTCCCAGTATTATGGAAACCGCTATAACGATGAGCAGTATCGAGAGGTAGGGAAGCTGGGTGTAGGTGTTCAGGAGAAAACCGGTGATATAGGAACCAAGGCCCGCGAAACCCGCGGTTCCCAAACTTGAAAGCCCCGCGTAACCCAGCAGGAAGCTGAAGCCCAAAGCCGCGATGGCATAAATCGCGGTCTGTCCCAGGGCCTTGGCAAAGGAATATTGAACCAGCCCCGCTCTCTGCAGTACCTGAACCAATACCATGACAATTCCGAATATGATAAAACCAAAGAAAGGATGGCGGATAATGCTCCTCCATGGTGTGGCGCTGATAGTTTTTTGCATGCTATACCTTCTTAATCATCTTTTCCCCGAATAGCCCGTTGGGGCGAACCAGGATGATCAGCATAATGATGATAAAACTGATGAGTCCCGCCCATTTGGGCGAAACAATTGCCGAATAATTGAGGAACAGGGGAATGAGCACACAGCCGGCGATAGGCGCCCAGAAACGGGAAACCCCGCCGAGGACGCAGGCCAAAAGTCCGTAAATCTGGACGGTTCCCAGCATACCCGCGTTCAGGGACATTGCCGTTGAAGAGGCGGCGACGGCGACAAAAAATCCCGCTATTCCCCAGGTAAAGCCGGTAACCAGCTTGGTATTTACCCCCATCATCTGGGCGACGGTTTCGTTGGAGGCGGTTGCCCGCAGGGCCATTCCCCATTTGGTGAACTTAAGCATGGAAAAAAGTATGCTTAATCCGATGACGGCGATAATGACGCATATCAGGGCATGTTCGGTAATGTAGAGCCGCTGGCTGAGGAAACTAAATTCAATATTGTTATAGGTGAATTTCGGAATGCTCGGCGTTCTGGTTGTTATGGTGATATAGATTACCGGCATTACCGTGTAGAAGATCATCATAAGACCCATTGTGATCATCTGCCGCCCGTGGGCGTTGATCTGCCGTCCCTTGCGGATAATGAGGGCATCAACGATGAAGCCGAAACAGAACGCGATAAGCGCCCCCAGGGCGATGGCCAGGGCAAAGGGCATATTGTGGTACAGAACAAAATTTGCCGTGAAGAAAGCGGAAAAGGTTCCCATCATTCCCTGGGCAAAATTAGTCGTAATGGACGTACGGAATATCAATACGATGCCGATGGTCGCCATCGAATAAATCGCAATGTTTTGCAAACTGTTTATAAAGGTCTGTAAAAATACCTGCATCGCATCAACCCCACTGTATTAGATTTGCCGCCCATACATAGCCAATTCCGGCGGCAAGAGTCACTACATTCGTTCCCGGCTTGATCTGTCCGCTTTTCAATCCCAGGTGAATTGAAAGGATCTGATCGATCTGCCCCAAATGTCCGTAATAATCCAGATAGATGGACTGATCTTCCCTCAGGCCCAGTTCCTTTAAAAGCTCCATGTGGGCTGATTTTTTAAAGTGCAGGATGGCCAAAAAGCCAATGTCGTCGCGGGTTTTGCCGCCCTTGCGGAGACTCTCGTCAATACATTTGTACCAGTTGGTCATGCTTACTTCTTTAAGGCGATCCTTCATTTTTCGGGCATCAAAGAGTGTGAGGGATCTATAACCCGCTTCGGTATTACCGCTGTTAAAGGGCTCGTTTATGCCGCCGATCTTTACCCCGGCGGCTCTTGACAGGGAACCGTCGGCGATAACGTGGGAGCCAAGGACGATATTTTCCCCGTAGTTTTTCTTGAGGATCATGGCGCCCGCCCCCGCGGCGAGGTCGTACATCATGGACAAATCCTTGTCGGCGTAGTCAACAAAGTCTCCGTTGCGGTATCCTCCCACCACCATGACGGTTTTGATTTCCGGGTCCGCGATAAGCATATCCACTGCCATTTTAATTGCCGTGCAGCAGGTACAGCAGCGATTCTGCACATCAATGCCCCATGCGTTAACCGCGCCGATCCTGTCCTGAATGTACAGGGCGGAAGTGGTAAGGGGGTACTCCTTCCATTCCTCGCCGATGCAGAGAATAACGTCGATCCCTTTGGGGTCCAGCCCTGTATTTTTAAGGCAGTCCAGGGCCGCCCATGCGCCCATTTCCTGGGTGCCGTCATCGGAGCCGGGGATGGGCTTGCTGATGATCCCCAGTTTTTCAATCACCGCTTCTTCGCTCCATACACCGCCTGTGGCTTTGGAAATCTCGGCGGCGCTCATTCGTGTTTCCGGAATGTAGATACCGGTACCGGCAATGCCTGCGTGATCCATATTATAACCTCATCCCGCCGTTGGCGGAGATTACCGTCCCGGTCACATAAGAGGCGTCATCGCTCGCCAGAAACAGCGCGACCCTTGCGATTTCTTCCGGCTGTCCCAGCCGCCCCAGCATCGTGCTAGCTGCGAACTTGTCCAGCAATTCCTGGGGAACGGTCTTGAGAATATCGGTCATGATATACCCCGGGGCGATGGCGTTAGCGCGTACCGGTACGCCCTTGCGGGCAAATTCTTTAGCCCAGGTTTTTGCCATGCCGATAACCCCGGCCTTGGTGGCGGCGTAGTTGACCTGCCCGATGTTCCCATACTCGCCGACTACGCTGGAAATATTGATGATGCTGCCACCACCGGAATCTTCCATGTGGGGCCCGATAAAGCGGGTCATGTTGAACACGCCCTTGAGGTTGACCGCGATTACCGCATCCCACATCCCGTCGGTCATTTTCCGGGTCATGCCGTCCTTGGTAATCCCGGCGTTATTTACCAGGATGTCGAGCTTCTTGTATTTTTCCACCGCATATTCGGTGAATTTTTTACAGGCTTCCACATCGGTAACGTTGAGTTTGTAGAATTCCACGTCCGTGTAGGTATTCTGGGGTTCGCTCATATCGCAGGCTATTACCCTGGCGCCGTTTTCCGCGAACAGTTTTGCCATGACCTCGCCCAGTCCCCGGGCGCCGCCGGTTATTACCGCTGTCTTTCCTTGTAATCTCATCACAATTTCTCCTTATATATTACTGATGATAATAGCGGCGCCCATACCGCCGCCGATACAGAGACTCGCCAGTCCGTATTTGGCCCCGCGCTTTTTAAGTATATTGAGCAGCGTCACAGTGATTCGGGCTCCGCTGGCGCCCAGGGGATGCCCCAGGGCGATGGCGCCGCCGTTCACATTGCAGCGTTCAATAATGGCCCTTTCGCTTTCCCCGTGATCCCGGGAAAGTTCCCTGATGACTCCCAGGCTCTGGGCGGCAAAGGCTTCATTGAGCTCGATATACTCCATATCGCCCAGCTTCATGCCCGCCTTTTTCAGGGCATTACCGATGGCCGGCACCGGCCCCAGGCCCATGATCTTTGGATTAACCCCGCCCTGTCCCACGGCGATTATTTCCGCCTTTGGCTTTAAGTTGAATTTCTGTACCGCTGCTTCCCCGGCAACAATGAAAAAACATGCCCCGTCGTTTATTCCCGAAGAATTACCCGGGGTGATAGTTCCGCCGTTTTTGAAAGAGGCTTTAAGTTTGGCAAGTTTTTCAGAGTTGGTTGTCCGGTTGGGATATTCGTCGGTATTAAAGGTAAAGGCGTTCTTGCCGTCAACTACATCAATGGGAATGATTTCGTCTTTGAATTCCCCGGCGTCCACCGCCTTAATCGCCTTTTGCTGGGAATTGAAGGCAAATGCATCCTGGGCTTCCCGGGAAATTTTGTGCATTTCCGCTACATTTTCCGCAGTTATACCCATGTGGTAGTTGTTAAAAGCGTCGGTGAGGCCATCGTAAAGTAGGTGATCCTGAACGGCTATTTCCCCCATCTTGATTCCCTGCCTGGTTTTAGCGGGGAGGAGAAATGGAGCGTTGGACATGCTCTCAATGCCGCCGGCGATGATCATCCCCGCGTTTCCCGCCCGGATTTCCGCCACGGCGTTCATTATTGCCTTCAGGCCGCTGCCGCAGAGTATGTTGAGGCTGTAGGCGGGAACCTCCGCCGGAACACCACCGCCGATAGCCGCCTGACGGCCGACTCCCATACCAGCGCCGGCGGAGAGTACATTGCCGGCGATTACCTCATCAATGTCAACTCCGGCTAAGTTGTTTCTCTCCATCAGAGCCCTGATGACTGCGGCGCCGAGCTTAGGGGCCGTACAGGTTTTAAGGCTTCCCAAGAATGACCCGATAGGAGTTCTTAGGCCGTCGATGATATACGTTTTTTCCATAAAAAACCACCTGAATTTACTTGATTTTATTCATGAACAATATTCATCATGAACAATGTTCATGATGAATATTGTTCATATTTGAATGATATTATGGTTTATTGGATTTGTCAAACATTTTTTTACATTTTTTTAAAAAATTTTTAGCTTGAGAAAGACCTTTGTTTCGCGTATTATCCATGTTGAAGCCAGGAGGAATATAGTATGGACTACATCTTTTTTAACGATGCGTCCCTGATAAAAGGGGTGAATCTTCCCAGATCCCAGGTAGGGTTCCGGAAAATGAGCGCGATCTGCGATGCCGCCGAAACCCTGTTTGACAAAAAAGGGTTTTGTGACACCTCTGTCGCGGATATATGCGGTCTCGCCAAGACCGCGGTAGGTACTTTTTATATATATTTTCAGGATAAAGCCTCAATCTATAATTATTTAGTCAGGAATTATTATGTGGTGATTAATAAGTACCTAAACAAGCATATCGCTAACTGTAAAACCCGGTTTGAGGTGGAAAGGCAAGGGATCAAGGCATTTATCCGTTTTGGCCATACCCATCCGCAGTGCTATAAAATAATCTGGAGTTCTTCCCTTATCGATCCCATGCTTTTTGAGGACTACTATACCCGGTTCGCGAAAAGCTACATCGCCGCCCTGCAAAAATTCGGCAATGAGCTTATTGACGTGGATTATAGCACGGCGGCGTGGTTTCTTATGGGGATCGCCAATTTTATCTGCCTGAAGACCATTTTTAACCACAAACGGCTTACGGAAAAAGGGCTTGACACCCTGGTTGACGAAGTAATGAAGCTGCTTTCAAAAGGCCTGTTCCGCCAGACAGAAAATTAGGCGTATGCATGGCGGCGTAGTGGTGTATGCGCTGGTATCCAGCAATTCTGATATGAAGAGCCTCCGTGTCAAGCACTCAAAGCAAATTTTTTGAAAATGAAGTTATTCTTCCTGTTTTACCACCTTTTTCCAAATCAAAATATAAGATAAGCTCGTAGAATAAGACGACAGCCCAAACACGACGATTCACCAGACTGATATTCGCGGGTTGGTTACCGCACAACGATTTTTCGTCGAAGGGGGTGCCTCACTCTCATTACATGGATAAGAAAC
>BOBI01000047.1 GCA_026002305.1 Spirochaetia bacterium | reverse complement strand
TGTATCTTTTATTCGTGAGGTTCGTGTGAATCGTGGTAAAGTATTATTAATTATAATTATCGTCCTTCTTGCATCATGCAGCGACCCATTCGATCCTCGCGCGCCTTTCGACAATACCGATTCCGATGACACCCTTGTCGGGACAACATGGAAGTGGGATAACCCGTACGGCGGTGTTACGCTGTATTTTGAAACGGAAATTATTGTTGTATATAGCGATGAGGAATACTGCGACTACACGTACAAGGACAGTACAAAAACAGGCGGCATCGCCGGTTACGGTACATTTACGGTGAGTCCGGATTATACCCATATCAGTTTTGCACAATGGAAACAGTACCCGCATGGCGCGGAGTTTATTAGAGAATGATAATTAAAAATATGAAAACTTGTTTTTGTATCATATTGTTTTTTTCTCTTTGCGTCTGCTTTTTGTATGGGCAGGATAAGGCGGTAAATGATGATACTGATGATGAATCTTTGCCGGTGTTAACTGATGACACTGGGCTTACGGTTGATGGTATCATTCCGCAGCCGCCTACCATGCCTGTGTCCACGCCTTATGGCCCGCATAACGAAGTTAGCGCGCAGGAGATACACGAACAGGGCGCGCTTGACTTCCTTGATGCGTTAAACGAAGTGCCCGGCCTTATGACATCCAGCCCCGGTATGCTTGGCAGCACAACCGGCTCCAATCTTTTTATACGCGGACGCGGTTCCTCGCACCCTTCCCTTGATACGGTTACATATTTTGACGGTGTACCGCGTTACGGGCTTATCTACGGGCAGTCTATGGCCGATAGCATTCCGCTTAACGCCGTGCGCGGTGTAGATGTGTTTAAAGGTCCGCAGCCTTCAAGTTTCGGCGCCGGTTACGGGCTTGTAAATGTGCGGCCGGAATACCAGGAGACGCAGGGTTGGCAGGCTAAAGCCGGTGTAACAGGCGGTTCTTGGAAGACGCTTGCCGAGAATGTGGCGTTTGGTTTAAGGCGCGGCCGCTTCGACATTTATGCCTCGCAAAGCTGGACGGGTACAGGCGGCCACGTTGTTCACTCAAATGCGGATCAACAGAGCTATTATGTTAACGGCGGCATCTGGATAAACGCATTTTGGGATCTGCGCGTGCTTTTTAATTATGTTCATGCAAAAACAGAGCAGCCGCCCAAAATAGGACAAAGTAAAAAAGATATTTTAAGTACATTTACAACAGATTCAATTTTTTCTACGGTAACGGCGAATAACACCTATGATAAAGCAGAGGGTTTTGTCAAAGTGTATATTAACAACAATGATTTTAAATGGCTTGACGACGAGCCGCGTATAGCAGGCGACTGGTCGGCGCAAAAACTTTTTGCCGTTGGCGCGAAATTAAAAGAAACGCTGCGTCTTTTTAGCGGCAATGAACTGATAGCCGGTGTGGATTTTGATTATATAAAAGCATCCAACGAGGATCATAACACAAGAAGCGAATCCGTAACATCAATTTACCCGGACCTTGTGCTCGTTTCGCCTTATGCGGCAATGAGTCATTATTTTGAATTATTTAAAAGGTTGCGCATAATTCCGCAGGCGGGGGTTCGCGGTTATATACACACCGTGTGGCCCAGCCGCATAGCGCCGCAGGCCGGAATCGTTATAGGTTATAAAGATATAGAAGCGAATTTTAATTATTCATTGGGAATTATTTACCCTGCCCCAGGCCTTATTCAGAATTTAGCGGCGCGGAATTCAGTTAACATTGACGCGCTGCGTGATGTCCGCCCCGAAACGGTGTATCATTATGAGGCAGGAATTGCGTATAACAAAAAAGGTTTTTTTAGCGTCGGCGCTTCGTGGTTTTATGACGACGGACGTAACAGAATTATCAGCATGGGTAGCAGCCCCGTTCCGCAAAACGCTACAACAGCGGCATATTTTAGAATCGGCGGCATTGAATGGAATACAAGTCTTAACATTGAAAAAGGTATTCCCTTGTTAGAGCGCCTTAGTCTTTTTGCAGGCGGTACATGGCTTTACAACATTGAAGCAAAGGGCGAAAACGATTTTATAATGACGCGCTTACCATACACGCCGTTTTTTAGCGCAACCTTTGGTGTTAAATGGACATTGTTAAAAACACTTACACTGCGCGCCGATTACAAAACCCTGCTGGGTCTTTACGGCGGCTCTCTTGACCGCGGCGCTTCTTTTACACAGTTAAACGAAATCAATAAACTTGATGATCAGCATATTATCAATCTGCGTGTAAGTTATCAATTCAAGTTGAAGAAAATCTATTTAGATGAAGCTGAAATCTTTGCATCTTTCAATAATATTTTAAACTATGAATACGAATATTACGCAGGATATAAGATGCCCGGCTTTACCTTTATGATTGGATGCCAATTAAAATTTAAATAATGCGGAGTCTGCTGTGATTAATGACAATAATGATACCCTTGAATGGAACAAACTTTGGATAAACGCCCAATGGAGAAATATTGATTCCGGTCTTGGTGGTGAATGTTGGCATTCATGGGAAAATAAGCAAATAGCAAAGGAATACCTGCAACATTCACTGCAAAGCCCCATGACAAAGTTGCGCATCGCGGATATTTGTTCCTCGGTACATAGGGGCGGTCGGGTTCTTGACATAGGTGCGGGGCCGGGGAATATTGCTATACCTGTTGCAAAAATCGCAAGCCATCTTACGGCGGTAGAACCGGCGCCCGGTATGGCGGAGGTATTAAAAGAACAGATAGCCATTGAAAACATGCGTAACATTTTGCTTATAAACAAGAAATGGGATGACATTGATATTGATGATCTCATTCCTCCTTACGATCTTACATTTGCTTCTTTTTCCATGGGAATGATCGACCTGCAAGCAAGTATTGAAAAAATGATGGAAGTAACATTAGGCGCCATCATCATTTTTTGGCACGCAGGAATTCAATCATGGGATCAGGAGGCAATGGAAATTTGGCCATTATTGCATAAAGAACCTTTTTACCCGGTACCTGAAAGTAATATTATTTTCAATCTCTTGTATTCCATGGGAATATATCCCGATGTTAAAGTGTTGCGGCATAAACGAAAAGTCGTATACGATACTTTTGAGAAAGCCCTCCAAACTTATGCAGGGCGTTATGACGCAAAAGAGCCAAAACAAATTCGTATTCTCGAAGATTACTTACAGAAAAAACTTTATTACAATGGTAAAAAGCGCCTTCTCTTTAACACAAATGTAAGTATGCGTCTTTCGTGGACAATGAGTCAGACGACAAAAAGCCGGATAGAGAGTTAGTTCATTTCTATGCGTTCATCGTGCCGTGTATTCCATGCCCGCAGCCGCCTACCCCTCCCGCAAAACATTGCTTGCCGCTATTATATTAACACCCAAACCAAGGGCGTTATGCGCAACGACATCGCCTATACTGATTTTATCGCGCACGGTGATCGTGCCTATGAACAGCATAAGCTCGCCAACTTTTTCTTTAGGAACCGCGTCCGCTGTCCGCACGGGCAGCACGGGAACAGCGGGGAAGGCCGTCCGCACGGTGGTGGTAACTGTCCGCATGGGGGCTTTCATTTCGGTGATTGCAAATTCCTCGCCGCGCTGACATGTATTACCCGTTACTTTAAAACTATCGCCTTGCGGCGTTACACGCAAACGGCAGCCGTTGGGGCATACTATACAGATCATATCCTTCATATTGTTTCATTCCTCTTGCTTCATTCCTCACTTTCCATTACAAACGTGATTTCTCCGTTTTGTACATTACTGATTTTTAATTCCACGCGCTCCATTTCAGGCGGGCGGAGGTGACGGTAGGTCCGGTTGAATATTTCTTTGCCGCCGGTATTAGCTTTAACTCGGGTTTTACCACGCTCGGCAGCGGCGCGGAAAAATACAGTTACCGGCGTGTCGCCGGCGGCATCCACGGCGGCCATGTCGATACGCTGCGGGGACACGCACAAGAAGCCTGCGCCGGCGTTCACCGCGGCAAAGCGGCGTACGGGCCTTTTTGTTGCGGCAGCGTAGAAGGCGGCGTTACGACCGGCGTTTTCACCGGACTCGGACACGTAATCAACAAGGTCGTTTACCAAGAGGGCGTTACCGGCGCAAAAGATGCCGTCTACCATGGTCATACCGTTTTGGTCGCAGATTGGCCCCTTGGTTTCGGGGCTTAACGGGACGCCTAGTTTTTCGGCAAGTTCATTTTCAGGGATAAGCCCCACCGATAAGATCAGTGTGTCGCAGGGTATGCATTCTTCCGTACCGGTTATAGGCTGCATAAACTCATTAACGCTGCACACTTCTACGGCTTCTACGCGCTGCCGGCCAAAGACCCGCGTTACCGTGCGGCCAGTGTAAAGCGGTATGTTAAAATCGTCCAGGCATTGGGCGATGTTCCGCGAAAGACCGGAGGGTGTCTGCTTTGCTTCGTAAACACCGGGTACCGTTGCGCCTTCCAGGGTTAAGCGGCGCGCCATTATAAGGCCTATGTCGCCGGAGCCGAGTATTACACAGCGGCGCGCGGGAAGCTGTCCTAGAATGTTGGTGTAGTACTGGGCGCTGCCGGCGGTCAGCACACCGGCGGGGCGGGTTCCGTGGACGCCGATTTGACGTGCCGTACGTTCACGGCAGCCGGTGGCCAGCACCAAAACGCCTGAACGAACCGTTTCCATACCGGAGCCGGAGGCTAGTGTAAGCTCAAAACCGGTATCGATTTTGCGGGCGCGGGAAACAAATGTAAGCAGGCGTTTTTCCACGGCGCTCCCTTCCAACGGCGCCTGAAACCGGTAGGCATATTCAGGGCCGGAGAGTTTTTCGCCAAAACGTACAAGGCCAAAGCCATCGTGAATACACTGTTTAAGGATGCCCCCCAGCCTGTTTTCACGCTCGATAAGCAGAGTTTTTGCCCCTTGTTTTTCAGACTGCAATGCCGCCGCCAACCCCGCGGGACCGCCGCCAATCACCGCCACATCGTAATGGTTCATACCGCGCCCCCTTTGGTGGGGCCAAAAAGCACTTCGCTACCCGCACCGCTTTTGCATACCGCATCAGGCGTTATGCCCTTTTCACGGGCGATAAGCTGCAACACAAGCGGCCCGCAAAATCCACCCTGACAGCGCCCCATGCCGGGGCGCACACGCCGTTTTACCCCGTCAATGGTGTCGCAGGGAAGGGGACGGCGCAGGCTATCAAGAATTTCACCACGGCTTACCTCCTCGCAACGGCAGACAATCACCCCGTAATCGGGATTCTGCGCAATCAGCTTTTGTCTGTCATCAATTTCGAGTTTGGCAAGATGGGGAATAGGAACACGCAGAGGGTTAAAGTTTTCATTTTTGCGGATTGTAACAGGCGATTCGGCAAGCGGCCGGGGGGTATTTTCATTCGCGCTGTTGGATTTTCCTCCTTCTAAAATTTCGACGGCAAACCGCGCAACATCCACCGCGATGGCGGGGGCGGCGGTAAGGCCCGGCGACTGTATGCCCGCTGCGTGGACAAGGTTTCGCGTCCGTTTACCCTTGCACACAACAAAATCTTCCTCGTAGGTTGGGGCGCGGACACCGGTAAAGTAGGTGATAATCTGCGATTCGTGCAAGACGGCGCTTGTGGCGCGGAATTTTTCAAAGCTCGTGCGGATAGATGCCGCCTCGGTGGCAAAATCCTCGCGCTCGTTGGTTTCGTGGGCATCGGGGCCAATCAACAGGTTGCCATGCACCGTACGGACAATGCCGCCGCCCTTGGAATGGGTTTTGGCGGGTAGTTTGCCCAGTTTGCTAATATTGGTGGAGGCGACAAAGCCTGAATATTTTGAATCGAGTATCGCGTTGGCGCCTTTGCGGGGGTGAATCGAATAGAAGCGGTCCTTCGCCATTCCGGCAATATCCTCGGCAAAAACACCCGCCGCGTTAATCACTACACGGGGGTAGATGGCGCCCCGGTTGGTGCGCACCTTGGTAATCGTGCCGCCGTCAACGCTCATACCGGTTACCGCAGTATCAAGCATTACCCGCGCCCCATTCTGAACGGCGTTTTCGGCGTAGGCTATCGTCAGATTATACGGGCAGACGACCCCGCCGCTTGGGAAGTAGAGGGCACAGGAAAGGTCTTTCGCCAGATTCCGCTCCAGCCGCATAAGTTCCTTTTTTCCAAGCACCCGCACCCCGCTAATCCCCATATATTTCCAGTAGGCAAGCGACAGGTACAAAACCGGTTTTAATAGGCGGCTTGCAAAACACAAATACTGACCGGGACGCTCGAAAGCCACACCGAGCTCATGGCAGACCTCCCCGTACATCGCGTTACCGCGCATATTGTAATGATACTTTTTTGTCCCCTTATGAAGGTCGATACCGACATGTACCATGCCGTCGTTCCGGCTGGAAGCGTGTAACGCCACATCGTGTTCTTTTTCCACAAGGAGTATCTTGATGTCATACCGTGATAGCTCCCGCGCTACCGCACAGCCTGTAACACCGCCGCCAATCACAAGTACATCGGGCTTTTCGCCTTCAAGCGCGTTATCGGAAAAAGCGGGCAGGCAGGGCGGGGTAAGCGGCTCATCCGTAACCTCGATATTGTTTACCACAGTAGCGCGTTTTTTTAGATTTCCGGCAGCCAACATTCCGGCACGCACCGACTCGTCCCATGTGCTAACCTTGCCGGTAAGCCACACGCAGCCATCCTGCTCTTTTGCCTGTATAGTGCCGGAAATCTTCGCCAGTTTTTTTGTAAGGATATTATTCCGCATTAGGTACACTACCATGAATATACACAAAACGTTAATCGTTGTATTCTTTTTGTATGAGGTATTACAGCACACGGACGAAATCAATTACCGGAAGTTTTGCTAAAGCGGTTTTGAGCGGGTTGGCGGAGGATGGCGGGCTTTTTGTGCCCGAAGAAATTCCTTCATATAGACCGGCGGCTCTCTCCTCACTTGGGAAAATGAATTTTCACGACATTGCCTATGAAACGATACTGCCTTATGTTAAGGGCGAGATTCCCGAAGCGGCGCTTAGGGATATTATTACATCGGCGTATACCTTTGACGCTCCGGTTGTTACTGTAGGCGGCAGGTATGTTCTTGAATTGTTTCACGGGCCCACGGCGGCGTTCAAGGATTTTGGCGCACGGTTTATGGCGCGGACATTCGCCTACCTGCGCCGGGGCGAAACCCGGCCGCTAAAGATTCTTGTCGCTACTTCGGGCGATACAGGCGGCGCGGTTGCCGATGGCTTTTTCGGCGTCGAAGGTATTTCCGTTACGGTTCTATATCCGCAGGGCAGGGTTTCGCCGCTGCAGGAGCGCCAAATAGCAGGACTTGGCGGCAATACCAGAGCGGTTGCGGTTAAAGGCAGTTTTGATGACTGCCAGCGTCTTGTAAAAGAAGCCTTTGCCGCTTTAAAAAAGCGCGTAGATATTTCTTCCGCCAATTCGATAAACATCGCGCGCCTTATTCCTCAGGCAATTTATTATACAAGCTCCTCGGCTAGTGTCCGCAAAAGCGCGGAGGATTTGCCCGTGTTCTCTGTTCCAAGCGGCAATTTCGGAAATCTTACCGCAGGTTTGTATGCGCAGAAAATGGGCGCTCCTATAAAACGGTTTATAGCGGCAACAAATATAAATAAAACTTTTCCCGAATATTTAGAAAGCGGCGTTTATAAAGCAAGGGAATCGCAGGCAACGTTGTCCAACGCGATGGATGTGGGTTCCCCAAGCAATTTTGAACGTATGAATTCCCATTGGACTCACAAAGAGATGCGGGAATTGATGTTGAGTACATTCGTTACCGATGATGATACAAAAAAAACAATTTCCGGTGTACATAAAACTTGTGGTTACTTTTTAGACCCTCACGGCGCCGTAGGCTGGAAAGCCGCAGATTATTTTGAAAAATCAGAAGCGTTAGGCGATGTTGTCATTTTGGAGACGGCGCATCCGGCAAAGTTTTCCGAAACTGTCGAGCCTATAACAGGAGCGGTTCCAATGCCGGAATCGCTTGCCGGTGTTATGCGGCGCGCTGTCCACAGCGATGTAATACCTGTGGACATTGATGCCCTTATTTCGTTGTTGTAGATGACGGCGCATAACACAACCTTACCGCTTGTTGTACTTGCGGGGCGGCCGAATGTCGGCAAATCCACATTGTTTAACAGGCTTGTCCGCAAGCGCCGCGTTATTACAGACCCAACGCCCGGCGTTACGCGCGACCCTGTTGAAAGCCTTGTGTTCATTGCCGGTAAGCAGGTGCGGCTTGTGGATTCAGGCGGTTTCAAACTGGATAAAAATAAAAGCAATTCCAGACAAAAGCTAATGGAACAAGAATCATTTTTAGACAATATTGTAGTGGAGCGCACACTGCAAAAAATTGAAACCGCCGATTTGATTGTGCTTATGTTTGCCGCCGGTGAGGTAAGCGCGGAAGACGAAGAATTTATACAGACACTGCGGCCTGTTCAAAATAAAATTATCGCGGTTGTTAATAAAACAGAAGGCGGCAGGCGCGGGGCCGAGGCATGGAATTTATTATCATTTGGTTTTGAAACACTGATAATGATCTCCGCCGAACACGGCGATAATATTTCGCAGTTGGAGGAAGCAATCGCCTCGCATCCTGCAATCGTTGAATTTTACAAGAACGCACCGGCAGCATCTTATAATACCGATCTTGAAAATACAGTCCGTATAGCCCTTATTGGCAAACCTAATACAGGAAAATCCACATTGTCGAACAGGTTAACGGCCTCCGATAATTCAATCGTCAGCGATATTCCCGGAACTACACGCGATGTGTTAGAAGGCAGTTTCAAGTGGAAGGACAAAATATTTGTTGTTGCCGATACCGCAGGAATCAGGCGCAAGGCAAAGGTGCGGGAAAACATTGAATACTATTCGGTGAATCGCGCTATCGGTGTTATGGACGAAGTTGACATAATTATTTTATTAATTGACGCGCAGGAAGGTTTAAGCGATCAGGATAAAAAGATTGCCGCCCTTGCCTGCGATAAAGGGCGCGGTGTTATTCTTGCGTTGAACAAATGGGATTTAATGCCGGATGTTAAAAATGCGTTTAACGCGGCCGCCGATAGAATCCGTTATTTTTTTGGCAAGATGGAATGGGCGCCTATTATCGCGCTTTCCGCAAAAGACGGCGCCGGCGTTGCGGAATTGTTAAACACATCGGTAAAAATGAAAGAACAGCTTGATACAAAAATCGATACTTCCGCGTTTAATGCGGCGCTTGAACAATGGCAGGAAGAAAGCCCGCCGCCAAGCGGGCCCCAGACCCGTTTTAAAATAAAATACGGCGTGCAGATTTCGCAGAATCCTGTCAAGTTTCGTATTTTTGTTTCGCGGATTCAAGCAATGACCACTTCATATACTTCGTATATTTGTAATAAAATAAGAGCGGATCTGGGGTTTTCAAAAATTCCTATTCTACTGGAAGTGAGATCTTCCACGGCGCCAAAGAAGCGCAGTAAAAAATGAAGTACTATCAAACCGGCGAACTGGAAAAACTTTTGGGCGTAAAGGGTCACATTATACGCTATTGGGAAAGGGAAATACCCATAATTCAGCCGGTTAAAGATGGGCGAGGCAAATATCAATATTCAATGCGTGATGTACAATTATTATTGCGTATAAAACATTTATTAGTTGATCGTAAATATACTGTAGAAGGCGCCTACGAAGAACTGTTAGGCGAAATTTCAGGCGAAACGCAAAACCTTAAAGCGGAAATAGAAGCGATGCGCGCGGAACTTTTAAATGTTTACTTTCTTAACCACAACCGTTTATGAACTATTTTACGCAGCTTGATACTGAAAAGAAATATCAGATTGAAAACCTTGTATCAACAATAGAAAAAGTCTTTCCCATTCCGCGCCGTTACGCGCTTGCCTTGCCGCGCAGCATTGCAGAGCTGTCGCACCTTTTAACAAACAATCGCAGCGAGCGGCAGGGCGGCTACATGGGAAAACCCGCTATGCTGCACGCTTACCTTTCGTTTTTCCTGCCGTGGAATGTTTTCAGGCTGTGCCGCCTTTTGCCGTCGTTAATAAATGAAACCGTTATGCGCCGTTTTTTCTATGAAGGCGCGGTTATTGTGGACGCAGGCTGCGGGCCTTTGACATTTGCTGTCTCGTTGTGGATTTCGTTTCCGCAAATGCGCGGCGTCAAACTTATATTTTATTGTATCGATTCAAATTCCAGCGCCTTGGATGCCGGCAAAAAATTATTTCATGCAATAACAGGCGGGAATACATCGTGGCGCATAACAACAATAAGAGCTACGTTAGGCGAAAGAATAAAACTGCCAAAGGCGTCATTTTTAACAGCCATAAATGTATTCAACGAGATCATTCAGAATATACCGCAGGCCGATACAACCGCGCTGTCTAAAACCGCAGATAAATTCACATCAATTTTATCACACATGATACTTGATGATGGCGCAATGCTTATTGTTGAACCGGGCGTTCCGCAAAGCGGACAGTTTTTGTCCATGCTGCGCAGCGCGTTTATGGAAAATGGCCTTGTTATCAACGCGCCCTGCCCGCATAATGAAGCATTATGCGCAATGAGCGGCGGCAGGCGCGGCGCCAAATGGTGTCATTTTGTTTTTGATACACATAACGCGCCGCCCCTCTTGCAAAAACTGTCGGCCTCGTGCGGCCTTTACAAAGAGGACGCCGCGCTTTCATTTTTGTTCGCGGCAAGGAACAAAGCGCATGATAACAAGCACGATAACAATTCGGAGGCCGGTATAGTAGCAGTAAAATTATGCGTTTTGTCCGGATCCTTTTTGATTGGTCCCGCCCACGCGCGTTATGCCTGCTGTAAAAAAGGCCTTGCGGTTATTCGCGGCGGCAAAACGGCTGTTGAAAACCTGCCTGCAGGAACAGTTATATGTTTACCCCCGCCCGGAAAATGCGTGCATGATAAAAAAACAAAAGCTATTATTTTCGATTTGGGTGAAAGCGGAGGCGCCCGCGTTACATTTTAAAGTCGCTGCCCAAATAGACTTCGCGGACTGTTTGGTTGGCAAGGATGTTGTCGCGGTTGCCGCGGGCAACGATGACGCCGCGGTTTATAATAAAGGCATCGGTGGTTATTTCAAGGGTGTCGCGTACATTGTGGTCGGTAATCAGGATGCCTATGCCATCGTGGGAAAGGTGCTTTATTATCTGTTTAATTTCAAATACGGCAATGGGGTCAATTCCGGCAAAAGGTTCGTCCAGGAGCAGGAACTTAGGCTCGGTGGCAAGGGCGCGGGCGATTTCGGTGCGGCGGCGCTCCCCGCCGGAAAGGGTATAGCCGAACTGTTTGCGTATCCGGCCTATACCAAAGTCCTCGATAAGCTCCTCCAGACGCAGCTTCTTTTCCCGTTTTTTAATATCGCTCCTTGTTTCCAAAATAGCCCAAATGTTTTGTTCCACGGTAAGTTTACGGAAAATTGAAGCTTCCTGCGGCAGGTAGGCGATACCCATGCGTGCGCGCCTGTACATTGGCCCCGTTGTGATAGGCGCGTTATTCAGCCTTATATCGCCGGTTGTCGGTTTGTAAAAACCAACTATCATGTAGAAGATGGTGGTCTTTCCTGCGCCGTTTGGCCCCAAAAGCCCGGCGATGTCGCCGCCCTTCATCGAAAAGCCCACGCCCCGCACAACTTCTTTTCGCCCGAAGCTCTTGTGTAAATTTTGAACGGTCAGCGTGTTTGATCCGGCCGCAACGCGCGAATAGCGCCGTCTGTCGGAACGTATAGGCCCGCTTCGTCTGTCCGTAAAGCTGCTTTTTGAATCGTCGGCTACAGGCGTAGTTCCCGGTACTTCAATGTGTTTAAAATCAACACCATCTACCTTGAGCGGAGGGATTTTTATAGTTGGATCCAGAATTTTTAGATCCGGCATAGTTATATCAGAAGTCGCGTCATCCGGCAGTTTCAGATCCGGTATAGTTATATCAGGAACCGTGTCATCCGGCATTTTCAGATCCGGCATAGTTATATCAGAAATCGCGTCATCCGGTATTTTCATATCCGGCATTGGAATTAAAATTTCAGGCTGCGAAAAACCCGCTATAAAACCGCCGTTTGCATTGCCGGTTCTGTTGGTATAGGTTGAAGTATTCCGGGCAACAACCGTTGAGTAATCAGATGTGAGGATTTTTTCGCATTTGCCCAAGAGGCCCATTTCTATTCCTTGATCGAGCCGGAAACAGCGCCTTCCATGATAACATCGTCGGTATCAAGATCGACACGTATTTTTTCCGCATGGAATTCATCATTCTTTTTGTAAACAATCGGAAAACCCTGAAGATCCAGAACTTGCAAATCACGGTTATAAACAGCGTATTCTGAACGGCAAACCATGTTATCTTTAAAAAGCCGTACCTGTATCTGAAATATAGTAATCTCGGCTTTTTCATCGTACTCGATAAAACGCCCCCTTGCAACAATTTCGTTTTTTTTATCTTCCAAGGTGGAATTGCCCTCCAGCTTGGCAACCTTCTTATCACGGTCATAGTTCATCTTATCCGCCCGAAAAAATATCTCTTTTTCCTGCTCGTGACCGGTAACCGATCCGGAACATTCAATCAGCTCGTTATTTTTACCGTGTAGCTCAATCCTATCAGCTTTTAACAGCAAGTTATTGGAACGAACCTCGGCGTTTCCTGTAAGCACCGTAATTTCCTTACCCGTTGCCTTGCCGCCGGACATTCTATCCGCCTTAAACGTAAATGTATCCGCACCCACAGAAACAAACGAAGTCAACGAAAAAAACACCGCCGCCAGCACAAAACCACGGGAATTATTTGCCGGGCACAATACAATTTTTTTCAAAGAACCACCCCTTGCGACAAAGAAACGCAGTATCATACATATAATATCGTCAAACCACTAATAAAACTAGCGGTCGCCAGCAATTCTAAATTTGGATTTTTATTCATGTTTGGCATACTTTAGGTGTGGTTTACACCATATTTACTAACTTCCGTTCAGAAAAAATTAGTATTTTTGTGGATTTTTTACAAGAAATCCACAAAAAATCAGCTCGTTTTAAGTATTCTTTATATTCATTTTTGCTCTAATTATGCCCTGAAACACGCTGAAACTGTGTTTTCACCGGAATAAACTCAAATTTAGAATTGCTGAGCGGTCGCAGACACAGGGGGTGCGAGCACTCCGGTTTCTGCCTTTAACAAAAACGGCGTACGTAAATGGTCTACAAAAACATTTTTATTTCTCTATTACAAACAAAAACGGTAAAAGGTCAAAGAACCTATAGCTCCGCGTTAGTGCGATCTGGACGCCATCTTTTTTTTGATCACCAGTGGCGCTTTAACCAGCATTTACGCAATACGCTACGCTATAGAACCTTTGACCTTTTACCGCCTCTCCGACAAATGCAGAAATAAAAAAGCCTTTGACACATAAGCCGCACGCCGCCTCTACCACAAAAGCAGAAAAACGCATTTGACGCTAACATTAGAGAAGAAACAGGCAGCCCCCATCCATTCCGCAATGGAACCTGCGAGCGTTTGCATCATGGTACCAATTTCAGAACTGGATGCACCTCTGCTTTTGTCGGGTAATTCAGCCAAAGGGCACATGCTGTATAAGCCGGCCAGCCGCAATTTTTTACAAAAGCAGAAAAACGCCTTTGACGCTAACATAGGGAAGATCAATTAACAATTAACAATTAACAATTAGCAAAAGAAGCCTCCTTCCACTTCGCGTTTCACGCAGAGACCGCAGAGAATTTTAGAAAACTTACATACAAAAACTCATGCATACTTTGCGCATTTGCATTATCCCTTCCTGTTTTCAAAGTTTATACGTTTATCCTGACTTTCCGCCAGCAATTTTACTTTTAACCACAAATTATAAGGAACTTAACCACTGACCACACGGACAAATCCAATAAACAAGGAATTTACACCGTAAAGTAACCAAAGTCAAAGAAGTTTTTGAGGATTTTAACTATATTTTCCTCTTCTTTTTCGACTTCTTCGACATTGCGGTTGTTTTTTCTTCATGGCTTTTGCGTCTGTGGGGTCGGTGAGGTCGGTGGTTTTCCTAAAAGTAAAACTACCGATTTTCCGCTACTTGCACTTGCCGCTAAATGCCTCTATGGTTACGTATGCAGGATGATCCGGACATTAAACCCGTAAACGAAACAGCAAACGAAAACCCCATAGCATGGCCTAAACTTGACCCACAGAATTTGGAAGTGTGATATAATTCAGATCAAAGAGCATAACTCTGGGAGGGGAATATGAGCGATGAAAAAGAATTTGTCATGGGTAAAGAGTTTGAGTCACTGGATTTTAACTCGAAAAGATTGGGGAACCGTTTTGTACAAGCAATGGAAACATTGAGCCGCGAGCCGCTAGAGTCTATTTGGGGAAGTTGTGAAACGAGGGCCGAAAG
>BOBI01000046.1 GCA_026002305.1 Spirochaetia bacterium | reverse complement strand
CAAGGCGGTCCTGTGCGGCGTTAATTGTCTCAATCTCCGCCGGATGTAAAAAATGTTTTGCCATTGCCAGCATTTTATCCTGGCTATACGATCTGGTTTTTTCAATATCAATGCCGACAGGAGTTTCGCATAACGCAAGAAGTACCCATTCCCCCGAATGAGAAATGCTAAAGTGCGGGCAGCCTTTCGCAAAGGGCTTGCCATATTTATCCTCTTGGATATTTACCTGTTCACCCAAAACAGCCTGTACGAGGAGACCTGCACAAAAAGAGCGTTTCCTGTCATCTAAAAATTTATACGCGCGCACCTTTTCGGCACGCTCGCGCGGCATGTTTTGCAGGCGCTCGTTTATGGAATCATCATTAAGCACGTTGTTGTTAATATTCATTGCGTAGAGCGCGGGTATTTTTTTGTGCAATGTCGTTATGTAATTACACATTCTCTATTACGGATATTTCCGCTTAAATCCTTTTACGCGCGCGCTTGCGGTAACGCATAACGGTGATTGTTCACCGCGTTCAAGATATTTAAAACCGATACCGGCAACCATTGCGCCGTTGTCGCCGCAAAGTTCGGGGGGCGGGAAAATACAATTTAGTTCTTTTTTTTCGGCTAAACGTTCACGCAGGTACGAATTCGCAGCAACGCCGCCGCCTGCTACAACTGTTTTAATACCACTATCCTCTACGGCGTTAAATAACGCACGCAGTAATATTTCAACAGCGGTTTTTTGAAAAGATGCGGCAAGGTCTGGCAATGGTATAATACCGGGGGTTCCTTTTTTTCGGAACTGTTCTGTTTGGTTTATTACGGCAGTTTTTAATCCTGAATACGAAACATCACAGCGGTGCCCTCCTTTATGCAAGTTCGGAAGCGGAAAAGAGAATACATCACTGTCGCCCGATTTTGCAAGCCCATCAATATATTTACCGCCCGGGTAGCCCATTTGAAAATGCTTTGAAACTTTGTCAAAAGCTTCGCCTGCGGCATCGTCTATTGTTGTGCCTAATATTTCAATATTGTCAAAATCCAGCGCACGGCAGATAATGGTATGCCCTCCCGAAACAAGCAAGCCTAAAAATGGATACTTTAGATTGTCATTGCACAAGTGGTTATTACATAATTGTGCCGCATAAAGATGAGCAAGAATATGGTTACACGCAATAAAAGGAATACGGCGTGCCCACGCAAATGTTTTCGCAAATGTTAATCCGACTAAAAGCGATCCCAACAATCCCGGATTTGCTGTGGCGGCAACTCCATCAATATCTGACACGGAAAGATGAGCTTGTACAAATGCTTCATTAACAATATTATAAATCCATTCCGTGTGTTTGCGGCTTGCTATCTCCGGCACAACACCGTTGTATTCCGCGTGAAACGGTATTTGTGTTGCGATCACATTCGATAGAATTGTGCGTCCGTCTTCTACAATAGCAGCCGCACATTCATCGCAGGATGTTTCAATTCCAAGGATTTTCATTTTTCATTTATTCGTTTTTTAAGAATCTGCGCTTCAATTTCGTTAGTTGGTATTATTTCCTTTTCTTTTTCCTCCAATAGAACTTTTAAATTACTTTTTGATAAATCATCTTTAAGCTGGTCAGAAATATTTATTAGGGCAAGAGAACCATCTTTTTTTGATACACTTTTTTGTATGTCGGTAAGAACAGGATAGGAATCATTCGAAATCGTATTCAAGCCTTTGCAATTAACCTGTAAACTCGTAACCCCATCACCTACGAGTATTTCCACCTGTTCTTTAAAATCCAAAGCCTTATCTCTTTCAAGATCGCCAAAAATATAAAAAGAGGCGGCGTTACCCAAAACAAAGTTCCTGATAATTGCTGTTTTCTCGTCGGCAACAATTTTGCCTATAAAGCCGCTTATTTCAAATACGTGTTTTATATGATCCGGTATATTACTGCAGGTGAACTTGCCGCCGCGTTCTTCCATCATTTTGTATGCTTTTAAGACAAGCCGCAGACCCATACTTGAAATATATTCCAAGGCTGCGAAATTGAATATGATCTCATCTACAAAGCGCGGTGTTTTTTTTAGCTGCAAATCAACTATATGTGAAGATTTTGCATCCAATTTTCCCGAAAAAATAAAGACGGATTTTGTGCCGGATGTTTTTACTGTAGCGGCCATTTATTATACCTCCCGATCCAGTGTTTTGTAGATTGTTAGTTTATTACAGTTATCTTCGTAAGTGTATTTTATTTCGTCTACATTTTTCTTAACCAAAAATATTCCAAGCCCACCCGGATTCCGTTCTTCAAGCGGCTTTGTTGTATCCGGATCATCGCTTAAAAGAGGATTGAATGGCTTCCCCTTGTCTATAAAGGTTATGCATAATTTGATTTTGCTTTCATTGTCTGTTGTAGTAAATAATATATTAACCGTTCCGCTGGAGTTATCATAAGCATAACTTGTTATATTTACAAAAAGTTCTTCAATAGATAAATATAGTGCATTCCTGTTTTCTGAAGAACAGGATAATTCATTTAAGATATTATCTACAGATTCAATAAGCACGTCAAGATTTTTTAACTCCGCTGTTAATGTAATATTTTTTTCCATTAGTTTATCCCTATACGAATTGCCAACATAGTAATATCATCAGATTGATCTCTTCCGACAGAAAAATTATCAATGGTATTCTTTAAGTTTTCCAGCAGACTATGCAGATCCCTGTTGTTATTATTGTCCATATATTCCTTTAAATTTTCTTCGCCAAACATTTTATCTTCTTCGTTAAAAGCCTCTGTTATACCGTCAGTGTATAAAAATAGAACATCATCTTTATGTAAAGTCAATGTGTTAAGATGGTAATCCGTATCTGCCATAAAGCCGGCAACAAGATCGTGGCGATTGTCATTTAAGTATGAAAACGGATTATCGCCAATTTTAACAAGCGGCGGATTATGCCCCGCATTAATATACCGGACAATTCCTGTTGATATTTCCAAAACGCCAATCCATATTGTTACAAATATTCCTTCAACATTATTTTGACAAAGCTGGTTATTAACATTTTCAATTGCTTCTTTTGGGTCTTTGGAATTCATTAATGCCGTCTTTAAAAGTGTTTTGGTTATAACCATAAACAATGCCGCGGGCACGCCTTTGCCTGAAACATCGGCAACAATAACGGCAAAATAATCATCGTCAATAAAAAAGAAATCGTAAAGGTCGCCGCCTACTTCTTTTGCCGGATACATTTTTGCGTATAGATCAAATGTATTTTTCTTATCAGGAAACGGCGGAAAAATGAACGGCAGCATTTCCGTTTGTATTCTTGTAGCTACGTTCAACTCAGTAGATATTCGCTGCTTTTCTGCCGTTACAGATCTTAAATCTTCAATGTGTTCTTTTAATTTATTTGTCATATCATTAAAAGTTACAGATAATGTATCTATTTCTTTTATACCCGTCGATTCATTCACATGATAATCCATGTGCCCGTCGGCAATGTGTTTTACTTCCTTTGCTATATTAACTATTGGCTGGCTGATAGTTTTTGCATTCTTAATAACAAATAGCATGATAAGTCCTATCGCAGCTAAACTTATAACAATGGCAGTTAAAATAACTATCAGAAATAATTCTCTTGTATGATTTTTCATATTAGTTGTTAATTCCTGAATATGATTTTCCAGCGGGATTACAGATTCTTCTATAACACTTTTCTTATAAACAACACCCGCGCTCCAGTCTAGTATTGATAATGGATGATACGCCACCTCACATTCTTCACCGTTAATATTAACAGCCATAATACCGCTTGCACCAATAACCATTAATTCCGCCAAATGTTTTAACTCACTATTATCGCTTTCAAGATAGTTTTCGCCGGCCAGATTATTATTCTCGTCAATTTTTATCCCGCTTCCGTCCGACGAAAAAAGTTTTGTGCCTTGCTTATCAAGCAAAAAAACATAGCTTTCTTTTCTGTTAATTACCCCTACTGCATTAATAAAATTTGAAAAGCTGCCTAAAGAAGCGGTGCAGGCTACAGCACCTTTAAATGTTTTTTTACCGTTTATAGTTTGATAAAAAGGTATGGAACAAGCAATTAGTATTCCGCCTCCGCGAATATCAATGTAAAAATCAGTCCAGTATAATCCGCCTTGTTCTTTAGCGCCTATATACCAGTCTCTGTCTTCAGGATTATAATTTACCGAAGGTGATTGGGTAGGGTCATACGCTATAATGTAACCGGAATCACCTGCGATCATACAGGAAAAAATATCGCGTGATATATTCGGTATTTGATTAATTATGTCAGATACATTTGATATAAGTGCAGCTTCGTCTTTTACTTTATTAAACGCAACCCCGTTTCTTGAATGAACAAACGCATTAACAGTCCCTGTCTGCCGTTTGCCGCCGGGTATATATTCTAACTCACGCGCTTTATAATCTTTTGGATTAGCATAAATACCACCGCAATATTCGGACAGCATCTTTGAAAAGTTTTGCAGTCTTCGTAATTTATCATCAATTGAAAACGCAGTATCGGCAGCGATTTGCTTAATATTGTTTGAAAGCTGGCGTTCAAGAGCATTCGTGCTTATATCCGAAGTCGCGTTACCAAGCAACCCGGAATTGTTCATGACAAAACCTTCTACAGTTTGAAATGACGCAACAATCAGTATAAGGAAGATTGAAACAATAATAATTACCGGTACTAATATTATCGAAAGGAATTGCCGCCTGAAATCCAAACTTTTATTCTTTTGTTTCATTTAATTCTTCCATATATTTTTTTATTCTTTCCGTTACCGCTTCAAAATTTGACATATTCAAATGTTTTCGCAATTCTAAAATTAAATCCGCACCGTATTTGTAATCATATTTTTCCAGTTCTTCAATATACGCATCAATATTTTGCATATCATAATTAGTACACGCGTTAAACAAACTGTTAATTGTACCGGCATCGGGGCTTTCTTTTTTTGGCTTTTCCTGATTGCTTGAATAATTATTGATTATGTCCGTTAATTCCGATATAAGCTTATATGTCATTTTAAGAAACGCCGGATTTTCTTTTAGGACAAAATCAAGCCGTCTTTCTTTTGCAGCGTATTCCAGTTCTTCCGCTTTTTTACCGGCGGCAAATGCTCCTATTGATTTGCATGTGCTTTTTATGCCGTGGACTGTAATAGCATAATTCGGCAATGTTTCGGAACTTACAGCCTGTATATTATTCAGTAGATCGGGCGTTGTCTCTACATACGATTTTAGTATTTCTAAATAATCTTCTTGGTTTCCAAAACGCTGCAGGCCCTCATTCCAATCAAAACCATCAATATCAATAGTGCTGTTAATTTTATCTTCTACTGTGTTTAAAGATGCGTTATTAATAAAATCATAAACTGGTACATTTTGGAATTTATTTGACATATATTTATTCAGCACTTTATCAAGCAGCATTATGTCGATTGGTTTTGAAATATAATCATTAAAACCGGCGTTTAAGTACATTTCACGGCTACCCGCTATTGCGTCTGCTGTAAGCGCAACAATTGGAACTGTTTTTGCGTATTCACTATCAATTTTCTTGCGTATTATCTGGATGGTTTCAATGCCATCCATTTCCGGCATCATATGATCTAAAAAAACAATATCGTAGATGTATTTTTGTTCTTCAATAAGTTTTATTGCTTCTTTTCCGCTTCTAACGCAATCAACTAAAAGTTTGTAACGCATTAAAATGCCTTTTGTAACATCAAGGTTTGTTTGCACGTCATCGACAACAAGCGCCCTGCCGTTGTTTATTATTTTATTTATCTCAAAATTTTTATTTGCCGTATTTACAAAATTATATGTTTTAAGTTCGGTTATGGTTTTTTCATCAATACAATCTTTACCAACCTGTGTTTGTTCTATGCGAACCTTAAACGTACTGCCCTTGTTAAATACGCTTTCCACCGAAATAACACCGTTCATTTTCTCTACAATACGTTTTGTTATCGCAAGCCCAAGGCCTGTGCCTTCAATTTCACGGTTTGCTCTTTTGTCTAATTGATGATATTCCCCAAAAAGTTTAGAAGTATCTTTATCGCGTATACCGATACCCGTATCGATAACAGTAAAATGTAAAAAGGTTTTATAATTTTCTTCTGAAAAAGATATGTTAAGATCTACGCTGCCTTGCTTTGTATATTTAAAAGCATTAGAAAGCAGGTTGTTTAATATTTGTTTTACACGAAGCTCATCCCCCAAAAGTTCCTTGGGAACATTTTTTTCTATATTAAGCCGGAATTCAATTGGCTCTGATTTTATACGAACAATATTTGAATTTATAGAATCGCTTATTATACGCGCAACATCGTAAGTAACAGAAATAAGCTCAAAATTACCGGCTTCAATTTTTGATATATCAAGAATATCATTTACTATCGCAAGCAAATTTTTTCCTGAATTGTAAATGTTATTTACATCCATCTCTATATCATTAGATGGATTTTTATTTAAAACTATTTCTGCAAATCCTAGTATCGCGTTAAGCGGCGTACGGATTTCATGGCTCATCGTCGCAAGAAATCTGGTTTTTTCCTCCGATGCCAAATTTGCTTTTATTGTTTCCTTCTCCAAAAGTTTTTCGTTTTCTGACGATATTAAACGCAAATAGTGATGGCAGTTCTCAGGTTTTTGCAAATTGTTAAATATCGCTACCGCCATTGCATAGCAGCTTCCGTAACCACAGGCTGAACAGTTAATCATATTGGAATGGCAAAACTTTCTCATTTTAAAATAAATTTTATTCAGTTCATTAATATTAGGTTTTCGTATTTGGGAAAGAACACCGCTTGTATCTTTAAAGCTTCTTGTGTAAATATCCTTTTTCCAATATTTGTTGATATTGTTTTCAAAATCATCACTTTTATTTTTAAGATGTTCTTCTTTTCTTTTGTTTATTTTGCTTTCAAGCAGTACAGCCGTAGAATTATTTGCGCCACTGCCGGGACCTACATTGCAGCCCCATGCACAGCTTAAGCAGTCAATAAAATCCGGTGCGCAGCCTTTTTCGATCATAAGCGGCAGTTGGTTTAAATAGGCGTAAACATCGGAACCTTCTATGCGCCGACTTGTCTTTATGGGATTACCTTCCCTGTTTATAACATCTGTAAAACCGCCGGGGGAAGAAAATCCAACAGCACGTTCCGCCACAGGCCCGTTAAAATCTTTACGTTTTAAAGAGCTAAAATCAAATTTCTTCATATACTTTTTTAACATTATCATACTGACGTTATATTCGATAAAACCTTCAGCCGCATACTCCCGCGCCTTAGCGGCACACGGAGATATTGAAGCTAAAGAATTGTTTTTATATTCAGGAAAGAATTCTTTAATCATTTTTGCCGTATGAAGCACGGGGCTTTGAATTGGCGCCAAATATTGCAAAAGTTCAGGCTTATAAATTTCACAATAGGTTACAATGGCCGGACACACCGACGATATAAGCGTTGCGGGTTTCTTTTCCTTTATGTATTCCAAGTATGATTTTACGGTTAGTTCCGCACCAAATGAAGCATCAAAAACCGCTCTAACACCTTGCGACTCTAAAAATGCTATGAGCAAATTAATATCCGCAAACAGCGCGGCGGCGGAAGGGTCAATAATGGCAGTTATGGGAATGCCATTAGACAAATCCAGAAAAAATCTTTCTGTATCATCGTCAAAGGCGCGTGCTTTTTGATAACAAACAGGAATACAATTTCCGCAGCCTAAACAACGTTCCGCAATAACATCAACAATACTGCCGGAACCATCAATGCATGTTTTAACAGGGCAAACGGAAATACATGCAAGACAATTATTGCATTTTGTCATATTAACGGAAATCAGCCGTTTCATGATTCTCCTTTTTTTCAAGACGCATAATTATTTTCTCAAACTCAGCATTATTTACCTGATCGTGCAACCATAAAATAAGATCATTATCATTTTCGTATTGGTATTCTTCCAGTTCAGTTAATATCTTGTCTATATCACTTATCTTATAGTTTTTACATGCAATAACCATATCGGATAGTAATTTTTTATCGGGGGACGGACGCATTAATTCTTTTTGCGTACCCTGATTTATGTTTATAAATACGGTTAACCCGGCAAGTAATTTGTTAGCAACGGCAATAAACATGGGTGTTTCGTGTTTTATTGCCTCAATGTCTCCGGTTACAGAATAGTTTTCCAGTTTTACCGCCATGTCGCCTAACTCTTTTGCGCATATACTGTAACTTGACCCTTTAATTCCATGCATAATCATGGCATATTCTTTCGCATCTATTCCGTTTGTTAATTGTTCTTTTAATTTATCTAAAAAGGTTTCAGTCCCGGAAACATATACCTTTATAACTTCCAGATAACTGCTTACATTATTAAACATATTAACCGCATCATTTATTTCGATACCGTCCACAGGGTTTATCTGCCGGAACAATTCCATTCTTTCATCTTCTATAACACCGGCAGTCTCATTTCCTGCAAATGCCCCGGCATTCATTATTCCGCCGTCTTTAATGTGAATATAGCGGTTTAGAATAGTATCTAGTTTTAAAATGTCAACCGGTTTTGTCAAAACACCGTTAAAGCCGTTTGATAAAAACTTATGCTTGGCTTCTTTTGTAATATTCGCGGTAAGCGCGATTACAGGAACATTTGCAGCATACACTGTGCCAATATTTCGTATAATGCGCACCGCTTCAAGTCCGTCCATCTGCGGCATCATGTAATCCATTAACACAAGATCATACACAATGTCCGCGCTGCGTATAGCTTCTACCGCATCGCTGCCGCTTGAAAGACAATCCACTGACAGCCCGTAGGGCTTCAAGAAACCCTTTGCAACGGCTAGATTTGTCGGGACGTCATCAACGATAAGAATCCTGCCCTCAGGAAAGTAAGACCTTATAAGTCCGTCGGGAAGTGTTTTTTTGTCGATAGGCTGTAATGCTATAAGGCTGTTAATTATTTTTCTGCCTAATGGTTTTGTATCGGTAACTTTTTGCGGCAGGACAAATTCAAATGTTGAGCCTTTGCCAAATTCACTTTGTACGTTAATTGTGCCTTCCATAATTACAGCAAGATGTTTTGATACTGCTAATCCAAAACCGGCGCCTTCATTCTTTCTGTTTGCCTTTGTATCAATCTGGGAATACTTTGTAAAAATTTCGTCGATGTTTTCCTCTCTTATTCCTATTCCTGTATCTGTTACGGAAAAAGAAAGCCAGAAACTCATGGGCAGCTTAATAAATTTAATATCGAATGTTACGCTTCCTTCTTCCGTCCATTTAAAAGCGTTTGATAAAAGATTATCCAAGACTTGTTTAATACGCATTCTATCACCGCAAAGTATAGAAGGCATATCATCGGGAATAGAAATTTTGAATACAATAGGTTTGGAGTTTATGTGGCGCATATTAGTTTGTATCGTGTCATTTATCAGATAAGCTGTATCATAGTTTGCAAGCGAAGTTTCCAATGTCTTTGTTTCGATTTTAGCTATATCAAGAACTGTATCAACAAGCGAGAGCAGATCTTCGCCCGAATTCTTTATATTTAAGATTGTGTTTAAATAATCCTGCGGTAAATCTTTTTGCAGTTCAATTTCTGATAAACCAAGTATAGCGTTAAGCGGCGTGCGGATTTCATGGCTCATGGTTGCTATAAATTCGCTTTTTGCATTTAACGCCTTTCCTGCTATTTCCGTTTGATGTTTTAATTCGTTAGTGGTGTTGCGTGCAATTTTATTAAGGTCTGAAAACTTTTTGGCAAGCAATATTGACGCACAGGCAGTAAAAATAAAAAAGCCGTACATTGAAAGCCTGACACCGGAATTAATAAAAACTGAATAAGAAATATAACGGGCAAAAGAAAACATCATAATTAAGGCCGGCAATAATAACATTCCTTGTGCTGTGGAAAATATTTCTTTTATTTCGAGCTTAATAAAATCCGGCGCCATGGCAGGAAATCGTTTTATTTTATCTTCGTTTTCCGGGAAAAAATCGCTTTCTGTTTTTTCATTAAAAAATTTTCCCGCATTTTTGCGCGCGGCGCCTAAAATAGAATATATCACTACGTAGATAATAAAATATGGAATAAAAATAAATAATGCCGTATATTTCCAAATTAAGAAAATATTATTTGCATTATGCGAATTTACAAAGAATTGAATAACTGATAGCAGCAGACCCAAAACAAAAAATATTTTTGTAGGGGGCATTGTTTTATTAGAACTAATATCCTCAAAAAACGCTATAAAAAGCGGAAACATTAAATATAACGCACCATATCCCAGCAAGTCCACCGCCCCGGGATTATCAAATAAATTGAATATAATCTGCGTTTTTTCGGAAAAAATATATAAAGCAAAAAGAAGGCTAAAAACACCGTAATATAAATTGTAACGTTCAATGCGGCGGCCTAGAAAAATAAGTGTATGATGTAGACTTGCACAAACATAAAATCCGCAAAGTGCAATAAATAATGCTTCAATATTATTAATATACATCCTATTGAAATGATACCCCTAAAGGCTTTATTCTTGCAATTAGTCGTTATAAATGGCATGGTTCGGCTAATTATCTTTTTTTTCTTAAAGTGTTAAGATTTGGTTATGAACCAAGTAGACGAAAAACTTATGAGTATGGGCGTTGTTATACCGGAAATTATCCTGCCCGCAAAAAATGTTGATATTAGAAAATGGGCGGTTATTGCCTGCGATCAGTGGACGCAGGATGCCGCTTATTGGGAGCAGGTTGAGAAGATTGTTGGTGATTCGCCTTCAACCTTAAACATGATTTATCCCGAAATTTACCTGAACGCTCCCGATAAGGCGGATAGGGTGCAGCGAATTCATGAAACAATGGATCGCTATTTAAAAAATACATATAGCAAAGAGGCGATTCTGTGTCCGCCGCGCAGGGCAGGCGTTTTTATTGAGCGGGAATGTTTGCATGGCACAAGATACGGGCTTATTATCGCGGTGGATCTTGAATGTTATGACTGGCACAATAGTGCAAAAGGTTTGATACGTACTACCGAAGGTACGATACGGGAGCGCATACCTCCGCGTTTGGAAATACGACGCGGCGCGGCGCTGGAATTGCCGCATATTTTGCTTTTAATTAACGACGAGGAAAACATCTTGATGACATTGTTAAAAAATGTTTTGCACGGTGCGCCGGATGCTTACAATGCCCAGCTTATGATGGACGGCGGCAAAGTCAGCGCCCGTCTGCTGTACCGCAGGAATGACTGGGCGTTTATTGCCGATGCCTTTGAATATCTTTTACGTAAATCGCGGACAACGCTTGACAGTGAACAAGGGATGATATTTGCCGTAGGTGATGGAAACCACTCACTGGCGACGGCAAAAGCCGCATGGGAGGAATACAAGGCTGCGCATGGCGGGGATTCATGTTTAGACCACCCATGCCGCTATGCTATGGTGGAGGTGGTAAACCTTTACGATCCGGCTCTTGATTTTGAGCCGATACACCGTATTGTCTTTAACGCGGATCAGGATTTGGTGTTGAAGGCTATGCAAGAGCTTCCCGGTTTTGAGTGCAGCACACTTATAAGTAAAAATGAGCTTGTCCGGCTTGTTGCCCAAGATAACAATGAAAAAAACAGAGTCGGCTTGTTTTGCGGCGGTAAATTTACATTAGCCCAATTCGATAATACTAAAATTTCCGTTGAATTTTTGGAGCCCATACTTGATAAACTTGCGAATTCATCAAAAACTACAGGCGGGGACGCAATTTCGATTGATTATATTCACGGTATAGAAGAGTTATTCAGGCTTTCCGGCGCGGAAGGTTCAAGAAATACAGGGATTCTCATGCCGCCGTTCAAGAAAAATCAACTTTTTACAGCGATTTCTAAAAACGGCGCGCTTCCGCGGAAGACATTTTCTATGGGCGAGCCTAGCGAAAAACGCTTTTATCTTGAATGTAGAAAGATTTCCTGATAGACTTGTCGTGGAGAGCCGTCCGGAGGTTTATACCCCACCCACGGAATTTTTAACCCCCCTTCCCGGGCGGCTTTCTTTACTGGCCGGCGTGGTGAAATGGCAGACACGGTAGACTCAAAATCTACTGCTAGCGATAGCGTATCGGTTCAAGTCCGATCGCCGGCATATGAGCTAAGTCCTTATGTTATAAGGACTTATGAAGGAACTACCCCAAGAGGGGCGTTCACAAATCATTGTGTAAGCTGACTGACACAAAAAACGACATATAAACCGTCGTTTTCAATGTCGGGGTTTTACAGGGTAAAATTGTGAACGAATACCCCTTCTCTATTTTTAAAAGGGCCGACCGGCCTTTCTATTTGGTGTCCTTCAAAGACGAAAACGGCAAGTACCTTCCTCCCGTATCTACCAAAAAGCGAACGGAGGATGAGGCAAAACAAACGGCGTTTCTCTGGCTGCGAGATGGGATACCACAAAAACAGGCAACAGTTGACGTGAATCAATTATCCCTTAAAGATACTGCCCGTAAAATTGCGTCGAAGGAAGAGGCGGAGGTCCTCCTGAAAGAATTGAAACGGCATGGGTGGGTTAAAAGTTATATTTTGGCTGACTCCACGGCGGCACAGGACTTCCCGGCGTTTCTATTGGACTTTTGGGATTGGGAAACTTCGGCCTATATTAAAGAGAAACGGCGAAAAAATCACGGAATACATAAACTCATTGTGCCCATCAGAAACAGGCGGCGGCCATGTATTGGGTTCCGTACTTTAAAAGCAGAGTATTAGGGGATATAACTGCAGGGGATATAGACGGCTTTATATCTTTTATGGGTGATAAGGAACTTTCGCCGTCCCGGAAAAATCAGGTAATACTGGCAAGAACAAAACCATTACGATGGGCGTTTTCAAAAGGGAAGATTGAGACAGATCCCACTCGGGGCCATGTGCTGTTTTCCGGTGAGGCGGCGGAGAAACAGATCCTCAGCCCCACGGCGGCAGCGGCTATTTTCCGGGTGGACTGAAAGGATGAGCGGGCAAAACTTGCCAATCAGATTGCGGCAGTTACCGGGATGCGGCAGGGTGAGATAATGGGATTACAGGTGCAAGACCTGGGGCCGGATTGCCTGTATGTCCGGCACTCATTCAACAGTATGGATAAACTCAAGGTACCGAAAAATGGCGAAACCCGGCAGGTAGAATTACCCTTCACCGATTTGATACAAGGGCTCTTTGAACTAGCTCAGAAAAACCCCTGGGGTGTAACGCCTGAAAGTTTTATTTTCTGGACGGAACGCAGGGCCGATGCTCCGATGACGGGAAGGCATTGTGTTGATGGGTTACGGGAAGCGTTGGAAAAAGCCGGTTTCTCAAAAGAAGCGGCGGCAGGATATATGTTCCATGGATGGCGGCATTTTTATACCAGTTACATGATTGAAAAGCTGGGGAAGAAATTACTGAAATCACAAACGGGACACCGGACGGATACCATGTTAAGCTTATACGGGGATCATACAATAGCCGGGGATAGGGAGAAAATACAGATAGCAGCCACAGAGACTTTTGGCGCTCTTATACCGTCTATGGCTAGAGCAGGTTAAGGGGAGAAAATCAGTATGTGGATATACGGCGACGGGGATAACGGAAAAGAAATGGAGGATATCTCCCATTGCTTTTTTAACTTCCCCCATTTCCGTAAGGATTTCAATATACTCATTGATGAAGGAGTGATTAAGCATGTCGCCTTTGATGAGTACAAGTGGACTAAAAGCAAAACAAGCCTGGCCGAATACTTTAAGTGGGCTGACGGGGATGTGGAGTATGTAACCAGCGGCTTTTGGGCGCCCATAGAAACCACGTTCAGGATAAAACGGGGGACCTTGCGGAAACTGGCCGGAAACAATGCGAACCCGTTAAAGCCGGATAAATCTAAAGATTTTATTAAGATTCAGAAAATCGTAGAGGATAGACGGAAAGAAATAGAGCGGCTGGAAACGGAATGGGCAGCGTATACCGCCATAAAAGAGCTTATGGCAAGTGTTGATGAAGACGATCCTGAAAAATACAAGAAATTCTGCGAAAAATCAAAAAGATTTTGGCCTGAATTGGAGCCTGTCAGAAGTTTTGTGTAAATAGCACTTTGCTATAAGAGCGGAACCCGCTCATTTCCGAACAAAATGGCGAATTGGTTTAACGCCATTCCCCACTGCTTTACCGGCATCGTCCACTTTTTTGAAGCGTTGCGAATTGCCAAATAAAGTATCTTGAATATAGCGTCATCGTTTACGAATGTCAAGCGGTTACGCGTAACTTTTCGCAACTGGTAATTAAGCGATTCAATGGCGTTAGTCGTGTAAATCGCTCTGCGATTCTCAGGCGGATATTTAAAAAACTCGCTCAAATCATTCCAGTGATTTTCCCATGATTGTTGAATCATCGGATATTTGTTGTTCCAGATTCTGCCGAACTCGTCAAGCGCCGCGCGTCCGGCCTCCTCGCTCGGCGCCGAATAAACCGCCTTCAAATCCGCGCATAGTTTTTTGAGGTCCTTGTAGGAAACGAACTTGGTGGAATTACGAACCATGTGCACAATACAAAGTTGTACGCGGGTCTGCGGAAACACCGCC
>BOBI01000045.1 GCA_026002305.1 Spirochaetia bacterium | reverse complement strand
TAAAAACAGGAGGGTATCACGCGAAGACGCAAAGGACGCGGAGCTTTTGTATGTAAATTTTCCAAATTTCCCTGCGTGAAAATTCTTGTTTTTTTGCAATTTTTAGCATGTTTTATTTTTAATTGTTAATTATCAATTGTTAATTGTTAATTGATCTTCCCCGTGTTAGCGTCAAATGCGTTTTTCTGCTTTTGCTATATAGGCGGCGTGCGGCTTGTGTGTCAAAGACATTTTTATTTCTGCATTTGTCGAAATGGCGGTAAAAGGTCAAAGGTTCTATAGCGTAGCGTATTGCGTTATGCGAGTTAAAAAACTACTGGTGATCAAAGAAAAAACAACGTTCCGATAGCACAGCATGAAGCAATGGGTTCTGCGAGCGGCTTGCCTTATCGTACGCATGATCGGTGCCTGGCACCAAATTTAAACCCAGTGTTCCGGTTATAACAGCAGTTCTGGGGGACGGTGCGCAAAAGCAAAAAGTACGGCGCTTGTACGCACTAAAAACAGGAGGGTATCACGCGAAGACGCAAAGGACGCGGAGCTTTTGTATGTAAATTTTCCAAATTTCCCTGCGTGAAAATTCTTGTTTTTTTGCAATTTTTAGCATGTTTTATTTTTAATTGTTAATTATCAATTGTTAATTGTTAATTGATCTTCCCCGTGTTAGCGTCAAATGCGTTTTTTATGCTTTTGTTATATAGGCGGCGTGCGGCTTATGCAACGCGTGCCCTTTGGCTGAATTGCCCTGCAAAAGCAGAGGTGCATTCTGTTCTGAAATTTGTACTATGATGCAAACGCTCGCAGGTTCCATCGTGAAGCGTATTGCGTTATGCGGACTAGAGAGCTACTGGTGATCAGAGAAGAAACAACGTTCCGATAGCACTAACGCGGAACGATGGGTTCTGCGAGCGGCTTGCCTAATTGTACTAATCTTGAAGTTCCAAAAGCACCTCTGCATCTGCCGCAATATGCAGCCAAAGGGTCTTTATCTTACAAACCGCACGCCGTTTTATGTTAAAGGCAGAAAAAAATGTATTTGGAGCGGAGGCCCGCTACCCCGCCTGTCATAAATCTCTTTTTTGTGGTATTATTTCAATATGAAGATAGCTTTGACCGGCGTAAAGCCGACAGGGATTTTGCATATTGGGAATTACTTTGGGGCGATAAAACCCGCGATTGAATTAACGAAGGATTATGACACGCGGTATTTTATTGCGGATTATCATGCGCTTAATATTATGAAGGATCCGCAGGCGTTACGCGAAAGTATACGCGAGATAGCGGCGGGGTGGCTGGCGGCTGGACTTGATCCTGAAAAGGTGATTTTTTACAGGCAATCGTCCGTGCCGGAAACGTTTGAACTTACGACAATCCTTATGGCATTTACACCCAAGGGCCTTATGAACCGCGCGCACGCTTACAAGGCGGCGCTTGATAAAAATATCGAAAAAAATGAAGATGCCGATGCCGGTATTAACATGGGGCTTTTTACATACCCTGTACTTATGGCGGCGGATATTTTGCTTTTCGACGCCGATGTAGTACCTGTAGGTAGAGACCAAACACAGCACGTAGAGATGGCCGCCGATATTGCCGGTGCGATAAACTACACCTACAAAAAAGAACTTTTAAAAATTCCGCAGGCTTCTGTTCAGGATAGTGTGGCGGTTGTTCCCGGCCTTGACGGGCGTAAGATGAGTAAGAGTTACGGTAATACCATTCCGCTTTTTTCCAGCGAAAAGGATCTGCGTAAATTGATAATGCGCATTGTCACAAATTCGCAGGGTGTGGAAGAACCGAAAGACCCGGATTCTTCGCAGATTTTTATGATCTACAAATTGTTTGCAACTGCGGAAGAACAATCCGCTTTAAGGGCCCGTTACCGCGGCGGAATGGGCTGGGGCGAGGCTAAAGAAGAACTTTTTCGTGTGGTAAACCGCGAGCTTACCCCGTTACGAAACCGTTTTAACGAATTTGTCGCAGACCCGAAAAAGTTAGACGATATATTATCGGGCGGGGCGCAAAAGGCGCGCGCCATTGCCTCCAAAACTGTTATGCGCTTAAGAGCGGCCTGCGGTATACAGTTATAGGTAATTATAAATTATGGCTTTTATTAAAAATCTTTTTGAAAAAAATTTTCTTGAATACGCGTCTTATGTTATTAAAGACCGCGCGATACCGGATCTTGAAGACGGCCTTAAACCGGTGCAGCGGCGTATCCTTCATTCATTATTTGAAATGGATGACGGAAAGTTTAACAAAGTTGCGAATGTTGTGGGACACTGTATGCAGTACCACCCGCATGGCGACGCTTCCATTGGGGACGCGCTTGTGGTGCTTGCAAACAAAGAATATTTTATTAACAAGCAGGGTAACTTTGGAAATATCCTAACAGGCGATGGAGCTTCCGCGCCCCGTTATATCGAATGCCGCGTAACGCAGCTTGCCAAGGATTTTTTCTACAATCCTAAATTAACAAACTATACAGATTCTTACGACGGCCGCCATAAAGAGCCGCTGCTTTTTCCTACAAAGATTCCCGTAATTCTTGTAATCGGCGCCGAAGGAATAGCGGTGGGCATGTCCACAAAAATTCTTCCGCATAATATTTTAGAAGTGCTGGAAGCGGAAAAGGCCTGCCTTAACAACAAAAAGTTTCAGTTGTTTCCAGACTTTCCCTGCGGCGGCTTTGTTGATGTTTCCGATTACCGAGACGGGCTCGGAAAAGTTTTAGTGCGCGCGAAACTTGATACAAGCGACCCTAAAAAAATTGTTATACGCGAATTACCTTTTGGTTCCACAACCGAAAGTATGATCGCCAGTATCGAGAACGCTACAAAATCCGGACGTTTAAAAATACAGTCTATAAATGATTTTACAGCAGGGAATGTTGAGATCGAAATAAAACTTGCGCGCGGTGTCTACACGGAGGAAACAATTGACGCGCTTTATGCTTTTACAGAATGTGAACAGTCGATCTCCGTTAATCTCCTTGTTATACAGGATAATTTTCCGGTTGTTATTACCGTAACCGATGTTATAAAACATCACGCGAAACAACTGGTAACAATACTTGTTAAAGAATTAGAGCTGGAAAAAAAAGAACTCACCGACAAGTATCATTTACGAAACATTGAACGTATTTTTATTGAACAGCGGATCTACAAACTTATAGAAAGCCAAAAGACAGCCGACGGTGTGGAAAAAGCCGTGTTAAAAGGTTTTGTGCCGTTTATGAAAGAAGTGGGGGCGCGCGGCATATCGCATGAAGATATAGAACACCTGTTAAAAATACCGATACGCCGCATTTCGTTATACGACATCAACAAAGCGCGCACCGAAATGGACGAAATAAAAGTGCGTATAAAAGAGATTAACGTTCACTTAAAAAATCCAACCGGTTACGCGGTTTCTTTTTTAGACGGCATTGCTGCAAAAATAAAAAATGATGAAGAACTTGGACGGGGGGAGCGAAGAACAAAAGTCGGCAGCTTTGAAAAAATTGATGTAAAAGAAGTTGTAAAAAAAGATTTAAGCCTTTACTACGACAAAGTTACCGGCTATTTGGGCACCGCCGTTACGGGCGACCTTGTTGGCGAATGTTCGCCGTTTGACCGTGTTTTGGTTGTCCGTCAAAATGGTACGTGGACGGTTCAGGATATACAGGAAAAAGTCTTTGTCGGCGAGAAGGCATGGTGGATAGGCGTTGCCGACAAAGACGAAATAAATAAAAAAATATTTACCATAATTTACAAAGATAAAAAAACCGCGCTGGCGTTTATTAAACGGTGTATAATCGAAGGCTGGATAATGAATAAAGATTATTCTCTGGTTCCTGAAAATACCGATGTGTTACACATTGATACACGGGAGAAATTTATTTTTAATCTTCACTATGCGCCGAAACCGCGTTTAAAAGTTTTAAAAGAAGAATTTAAAGCGGAAAAATATTTGGTTAAAGGCATCAAAACAAATGGTGTGCGGTTATCAACAAAAGAAGTTAAACGGGTTGAGGTAAAAAAATGAAATCGCCAAAAGAAATTGCTATTGATCATAAAATACTTGAACATATCAAGGCGCTGCATCTCAGCGCAAAGGTGGAGAACGCCGCAAAACTGCTTGCGGAAGATGAAGAAATACAGGCGTTGCAGGAATACGCGAATATAGTTTCCATAAAAAGGCTGGGCTTTAATGACCACGGGCCTGTACACATGCGCACCGTTGCGTTAAACGCGCTTATTATGCTGGGTATGCTGCGTAAATCAAATATAAAAACAAGTTTGGAAAGCGACGAGTGCGGTAATTTTGAGGACAGTGTTATCGCAGCGTTAATCGCCGCTTTTCTACACGACGTCGGAATGTCTATAGGCAGACAGGATCATGAATTACACAGCGCGTATATTTCATACCCGATTGTAGACAGGCTCTTATCTGACATATACAAAACCGATTTACAAAAGCGCATAATGCTGCGCTCACTTTCTATAGAGTGTATAACAGGACACATGGGCAACCGTACAATTCATTCATTGGAAGCGGGCATCCTCCTGGTTGCCGACGGCTGCGACATGAAAAAAGGCCGTGCGCGCATATCAATGATTTTGTCCAAAGCGCCGCGTGTCGGCGATATTCATCAATATTCGGCGAACTCTATTGAGGATGTTATTTTTTCATACGGCAATGAAAAACCGATACGCATTGATGTTATCATGTCAAGCGAAGTCGGATTATTTCAGGTTGAAGAAGTACTGCTTGGGAAAATAGGAGCCAGCCCCGCAAAAGTTTACATAGAACTTTACGCAAAGGTAAAACAGGATGAGCCAAAAAGGTATTTATAATGAATGAAAGAAGTTTCAGCGAAAGTTATAAAAATGCCGGTGTTGACATAACCGCGGGATATAAAGCTGTAGAATTGATTAAGGCATCCGTTATGCGCACCGTAGTGCCGGGTGTGTTAGGCGGCATCGGCGGATTCGGCGGCAATTTTGAATTAGACCTGTCGGGGACGCCGCATCCGGTTCTTGTTTCCGGTACCGACGGCGTAGGCACAAAATTGCGTCTGGCGTTTTTACTGGACAAACATGATACCGTAGGCATTGATTGTGTGGCGATGTGCGTAAACGATATTATCTGTTCGTTTGCAAAGCCCTTATTTTTTTTGGACTATATTGCCTGCGGAAAAAACATACCGGAAGAAATTGCCGCAATAGTATCCGGTATCGCCGACGGCTGTGTCCAAGCCGGCTGTGCCCTTGTAGGCGGTGAAACGGCGGAAATGCCCGGCTTTTACCCCTCCGGCGAATACGACCTTGCGGGGTTTTCCTGCGGTGTTGTTGAAAAAACAAAAATGGCAGATAAAAAAAATGTCCAGGCGGGGGATGCGGTTATCGCCCTTAAAAGCTCCGGCGTTCACTCAAACGGATTTTCACTTGTGCGAAAAATATTTGACATTGATAATGCCTCTGCCGCAAAGAAAGTGTTAAACGATTATTCCTCTGTGTTAGGGAAACCGTTAGGCGAAACATTGCTTACCCCTACAAAAATATATGTTAAACCTGTGCTTAATGTACTGGAAAAAATATCTGTACACGGCATTGCGCATATTACAGGCGGCGGCTTTTATGAAAATATGCCGCGTTGCCTTCCTGAAGGTTTGTCTGTAAAAATAAAAAAATCCGGCCTAACCGTTCCGCCAATTTTTAGTTTGATTGCCGAAACAGGCAATATAACGGAACACGATATGTTTAATACATTTAATATGGGCGTCGGCATGATCGTGATTGTTAAGGCGGCGGACTTAAATCCCGCGCTAAATATTCTGCGCAAAAGCGGCGAAGACGCATATATGTTAGGCGAAGTATCTAATTCCGATTGCGGGGTGGAATTAGTTTGAACGCAGCTGTCCCAAAACGTATCGCGGTTCTTGTTTCAGGCGGCGGAACAAATTTGCAGGCGCTGCTTGATGCCGCCTCGCGCGGCCTTATGCCGCACGCGGACATAGTATTGGTTGTATCATCGTGCAAAGACGCTTTTGCAATAGAGCGTGCAAAAAAAGCAAATGTCAAAACAGAAGTGTTAGACACATCGCAATATTTTGGCGTTAATGCTTACGACAACGCGCTGCTGCCGGTTCTTTTAGAAAACAAAATTGATATTGTTGTTCTAGCGGGATTTTTGGTCATTATCGGGAAAAAAGTTCTGGGGGCATACAAAGACAGAATTATCAATGTCCACCCAAGTCTTATTCCGTCATTTTGCGGGGACGGATATTACGGTTTGTTTGTACACGAAGCGGCGTTAAAGCGCGGCGTTAAAGTTACGGGCGCCACCGTGCATCTTGTTAATGAAATTACCGACGGCGGAAAAATACTTTTACAAAAATCCGTTGGTATAAAAGAAAACGATACGCCGGAAATTTTACAACGGCGCGTTATGGAACAGGCGGAATGGATAATACTGCCTGAAGCATTAGAGCTTATCTGTAAAGAGGAAGTTAGGAGTTATGAGTGATGGTTTTGGAAAAAGAAAAACTTAATATTGCGGTGATAGGTTCGGGCGGGAGAGAACACGCGATAATAACAAAACTTTTGCAGAGCAAACGCACCTCACGCCTTATTGCGATACCGGGAAACGGCGGTATCGCGCGCGATGTTCCCTGTGTTGATATAAACGCAGGCGATATTACAGGCGTTGTTAATTACTGCAAAAACAACGGCATTGATTATGTTGTGGTGGCGCCTGACGATCCGCTTGCCCTTGGTATGGTGGATGCGTTAGACAAAGCCGGTATTCCTTCTTTTGGCCCCGTTAAAAAAGCGGCCCGTATTGAGGCAAGCAAGATCTTTGCGAAAGACTTAATGAAAAAGCACAACATACCTACGGCGGGTTACGAAACATTTGACGACAGCGCCGCAGCTCTGCGTTATGTGCAAGAATATTTTACAGGCGGCCGCGATTCAATCGTTATAAAAGCAGACGGCCTGGCCCTTGGCAAAGGCGTTACGGTTTGTCTCTCCCTTGCCGAGGCACAGGCGGCGGTATGCGAAGCAATGGACGAGAAGCGTTTCGGCGCAAGCGGGGAACATATTGTTATCGAGGAATTTTTACAGGGACCGGAAGTTTCCGTTCTGGCATTTTGTGACGGCAGCACGGTAGTGCCTATGATAAGCAGCATGGATCACAAACGGGCGCATGACGGTGATAATGGCCCAAACACCGGCGGTATGGGAACAATAGCGCCCTCCCCTTTTTGGACGCCGCATATAGCAAGCGCTTGTATGGAAAAGATCTTCTTACCTACTGTCGAAGCAATGAAAAAAACCGGCGCGCCTTTTAAAGGCTGCCTTTACTTCGGCCTTATGCTCACAAGAGACGGCCCCAAAGTGATTGAATACAACTGCCGTTTCGGCGATCCTGAAACACAAGTTGTGCTGCCGTTACTAAACAGCGATCTGCTGGAAATTATGCTTGCCTGTACAAACGGAACATTAAAACCGGAAATGGTTCAATTCACAAATGAATGTGCGGCCTGTATCATCATGGCTTCAGGCGGTTATCCGTCATCGTATAACAGGGGATATAAAATAACCGGCATAGAAGAAGCCAATGCCCTGCATAATGTGAAAGTTTATGTTGCGGGGGCGGCGGAAAAAGACGGCGCCCTTGTTACAAGCGGCGGCCGTGTGTTAGGCGTAACGGCAGCCGCGCCCGATTTACAACAAGCATTGAATAACGCATACAACGCCGTTAAAAAAATCAATTTTGAAAGCTGCTATTACAGAAAAGACATCGGCAAAAAGGCCCTGCAATCAAATTAGATCCAATAATAAAAAGTTCTGAAGGGTAATATATTTTATTTCGTTTGATCTTTCGGTTTCAGAAACATCATCTTCAAAAAAGACCGCGTATTTTAAGCGGGCGCCTGCATCGCCAAGTTGCAGATCGTCGAGCTGTTTAAAGACAGCGGTTTTTGTTATAAAAACATCCGGGGCAGCTTCGTCTTTGGAAAAGGTTTGTATAAACACCGTCTTGTTATTTTGCAAGGCGACAAAGTTTATGGTTTCTGCTTTAAGTTTTCCTGTGAACACCGCAAACCCGCGCCTTATTAGATCGTTCACCAAAATATTTTCGTAAATGCCGTTTGAAACAGACGGCTCTATCTCCATTACGGCGTTTAACAGCGCGTGATCTTCTATAAAATATTTTACATTGGTACGCAGAGTTTTACCGGTAAGAATATTCCTGCGGTATATTTTTTTTATAACAAAAGCATTTTCAAGGGCTTTAACGTAATTATACACAAGGCTTAAATTCTTTTTGTAGCGCCGTTTTTTTAAGTAGTCGGTTATTTTCATTGTTGAATTTTCCCGTCCGATATTCTCAAAAATATGACGGACAATATATTCAAGTAATTCGATATTATGAATTTTTGAATGTTGTATAACGTCGCGCAAAATAATTGACGAATATATATCATTCATACGGGATTTCTTTGTAGGGGTTTCTTCCGTAAAAGCCGCCGGAAAACCGCCATATAAACAATAATTTTTAAAATGCGCGCCTATGGAACTGCGAATCGCAATAGCCCTGTTTAAAAGACCGCAGCCTCTGTTCCATGCAACAGAGGTGTTATGTTCATACTCGGCAAACGACAAAGGCTTAAACGGAATTTCCACAAACTTTTTGTTCACCGTCCGTTCACGCGCGGCTTTCGTCAAAATGTCATAACTGGAAGACGAAATATAAATATCAACCTTTTTTTCCTTAAGCAGCGCGATAATTGGTTTTTGCCAACTGCTTATCGCCTGTATTTCGTCGATAAATAAATAATGCTTGCCGTGTTTTTGCAGCTTTGCGGTAATATAATTCTCCAAATCGCGGCCTGTCCGCACCCCGTCAAAAACCGAACTTTCCACATTCAGCCGTATAATATAGGCATCGTCCACACCGCAAGCCTTTAAATCGTTAATAATCTTATCCATCATAAAAGATTTGCCGGAATGTCTAATACCCGTAATAAACTTCACAACCGGTTCATCTTTGAGGATTTGAATAGTCGTTAAATACGCAGGCCGATCAATCATTACCTGAATTCTAACTCTACTTTAATGTAAATTCAATATTAAGATTTTAGGGACGCTTGCTAATAACCGTTTAAACATATAATTTTAAACTATGAGGGTTTTAGCAAAAGATGTAAAAGCGGCCGCTTTAGAAGGCGGTAAAATAGTAGAAGTTTCCGGTTGGGTGCACAGAATCCGAGACCTGGGGGCTGTGAACTTTATAATTCTGCGCGACCGCAGCGGGATGATCCAGCTTGTTTTAAACGAAAAAACCGATCTGACCCACGAGTCGGTCATAACCGTGCGCGGCGAGGCTGCGCTTAACGATAAAGCGCCCGGCGGCGCAGAAGTACGGGTTAGCAGTCTGGAAGTGTTAAGCGCCTCCGTGCCCGATCTGCCTTTTCAGGTAAACGGCGATGTAAACAAAGTGGGGTTGGAGGCAATCCTCGATCAACGTACATTATCGCTTAGAAATCCCAAAATAAGCGCCATTTTCAAGGTGCAGGCTACTATAGTCGATGCGTTTTCCTCCGCCCTGCGCGGTATGGGATTTACCGAAATAAAAACCAGCAAACTGGTTGCCGGTAGCACCGAAGGCGGCACCGAGCTTTTCGAAGTTGAATACTTTGACAAAAAAGCCTGCCTTGCACAATCACCGCAGTTGTATAAGGAAACTATGGTCGCGTCAGGATTAGAGCGTGTGTTCGAAGTAGCGCCCGCATACCGCGCCGAAAAGCACGATACGCCACGACACCTGAACGAATATATTTCGATGGACATTGAGATGGGCTTTATCGAATCCGAGCTTGAGCTTATCGAAGTTGAAAAAAAGGTTTTGGCGCATATTTTTGAGGAAGTTGCCAATAGAAACAGCGCGGAACTTGCTTTGTGGAAGGATCACGACGCGTCCGTGCCGGAGGCGGACGCCGTTTTTAACGCGCCTGTTATCTCCTACGAAGAAGCCCTTAAAATCGCCAATAAAGAATCAGAGGCGGGCAAAGGCGGCCGCATTTTCGACATAAACCCTGAAGCCGAGCGGCACGTCTGCCGGTGGGCACAGCGCGAAAAAGGAACGGGTCTTGTATTTGTAAACGAATTCCCCCGCCGCTACCGGCCATTCTACACATACCCCAGCGGTACAAGCGGCACCATGAGCTTTGACGCCCTGTTTCGCGGCTTGGAAATTACAACGGGCGGCCGGCGCCAGCACGATTACAACGCCCTGTTGGAAGTACTCCCGCGTTTCGGCTTAAAAGCTGAAAACATGGAAGGCTACCTTTCGGTCTTTAAATACGGCTGCCCGCCGCATGGCGGCTTTGCCATAGGCTGCGAGCGTCTTACCGCTAGAATATTGGGATTGGCTAATGTGAAAGAAGCAAGCCTCTTCCCCCGCGACCGTAAACGTCTTACGCCGTAGGGGAGCGGGCTTTTGTGCCTACGCAACGTAGCTTTGTAGAATTTTCTTGCGGCGAGGGTGCCTAAGACTCTTTATTGCCTTTTTTTCGATCTGACGGATTCTTTCTTTGGTCAAATGAAACTGATCGCCTATTTCGCGCAGCGACATTTGCCCTGAATCGCCTATTCCAAAACGGCAGCGTATTACAGCAGCCTCTTTCTTATCAAGCGTACCAAGAACGGATTCTATGTCATCACGTAATTTACTCTGCTCGGCAAACTCATAAGGACTTTGATAATTCTCGTCTTCAATGCAGTCGGCAATAACCATCGAATCGTTGTCGGCATACATCGGCATATCCAAAGAAATCATATCGCGGCTTATGTTAATAAGATGAGAAACATGATTCTCACTCATATCCAGAACACGCGCGATTTCTTCTAATTCCGTTTCGTTACTCTTGGAGTTAAGCACCTCGTTTTTCATTGTATTTATGCGGGCAAGCTCATCGGAACGGTTCATTGGTAACCGTATCATTTTTGCTTTTTCACTTATCGCCTTTAAAATGGACTGTCTGATCCACCAAACCGCGTAAGAAATAAAATGATACCCTTTATCAACATCAAAATGCCCTACCGCATTTATCAGCCCCACGTTACCTTCACTTATAAGATCGGACAGAGGCAAGCCCTGTCCTTGGTAACGCTTTGCAACATTCACTACAAATCTAAGATTAGCTCGGACAAGACAGTTTATGGATTCCTTATCACCTTTTGCTGCCTTGCGCGAAACTATGTCCTCTTCTTCCCTACTCATAAGATTTATCTTACTAATATCCTTGAGATAGGTGGATAGAACATTGTCATCGGACATCTCTGAAGTTTTCTCACTTGTGATTTGATTCATGTTTTCCTCCTAACTAATCGTATTTTCTATAGCAATATATGTGCCAAGTTTTTTCTTGTTGCCTTATAGACACTAAATCGTTATATTATAACAAATTAACAGAGCACCTCAAAAAAAAATTATACCGGCGCCGGAAGATATTATCAGGAAATATGTGTCATATTGATACAGCAGACTAAAAACATCGAGTATATGTATCATATTGACACATTTTCAGCCTCTTTGCGCTTTTATTGGAAATTGTTACAATCTTAATATGATAAACAACAGGTTAAATGAGCTTGAACAGCTTATAAAAAGGTATCAGGATTCGTATTACAATGGCGAAGCTGAAATTCCTGACAGCGATTTTGACTCGCTATGGGACGAGTTAAAAAAAACAAACCCCGAAAGCGAACTTCTTAAAAAAGTAGGCGCGGACAGTACGGAAGGCTTCCCCAAAGCGGCGCACATTATGCCTATGGGAAGCCAGGAAAAAGCGGCAAATGGACAAGAATTTTTACAATGGGCAAAAAAGATTGCCCCCGGTGTTTTTGTTGTTCAGTATAAATTAGACGGCGCCAGTTTGGAGCTTCAGTACCAAAAGGGCAGGCTTGTAATGGCGATTACCCGGGGAGACGGCTCTATAGGGGACGTAATTACGGCAAACGCCTGTTTAATGCAGGGCGTTGTTCAAGATTTGGGAATTGACTGGAGCGGCGGGGTACGCGGCGAAGTTGTTATGCCGCACGGTATATGGGCTGCAAAATACACCGATAAGGCAAACTGCCGCAATGCCGCCAATGGCATTATGCGCCGCAAGGACGGCGTAGGCTGTGAAGATTTGCAACTGATAACCTACGATGCCGCCGCAACCGGCCGCGAAGATTTCTTTACAAGCGAAACCGAAAAAGTAAAATGGCTTTCGGGACTTAAATTCTATACAACGGAAACTAAAGAATTTACCGCTGCGGAAGAAGTTATAGCATACCGTGAAAAAATTTCCGCGCTGCGCGCAACACTGCCTTTTGATATAGACGGCATTGTCGTTAAAGATATAAAAACCGACCCTGAAGACCTTAAACGCAACCGCCCGCAGCGGCAAGTCGCCTTCAAGTTTGAGCTGGAGCAGGCCATAAGCACCTTACGCGAAGTAGAATGGAGCGAATCCGGCGCCACCTACACACCAATCGGAATCGTCGACGCGGTACGTTTAGCGGGCACCACCGTCCGCCGCGCCAATCTCTGTAATCCTGCCATGATACGCGGCATGGGTCTAAAAATCGGCTCAAAGGTGATCATGGTAAAACGCGGCGAAATTATCCCCAAAATCGAAGGCTTGTATGAAGGCGTGGGCTCCACCCCCGCAGCGCCCCCGCCTACTTCTGAAATCGGCATCCCCACGGTGTGCTCTTGCGGCACGGCGCTTGTTGACGAGGGCACGCGGCTCTATTGCCCCAACGAAAAATGCCCAAAACGGCTGCTCCACCGGCTTTTAAAGTGGGTAAACGTGCTGGATATACGCGAGGCGGGCGAAAAAACCATTCAAAGGCTGTTTGAGGCGGGCAAATTACGCAAAATTGCCGATTTTTATAAGCTCAACGCGGCCGAATTAGCCGACTTTGAACGCATGGGCGAGCTTTCCTCTGGAAAACTGGTACGAAACATCATGAGCGAACGTAAAATCAGCCTTGCGGCCTTTATCGCAGGCTTCGATTTAGACGGAATTGGCGAAGCTTTATTGGAAAAAGCGGTAAATTCGGGCTTTAACACATTGGAAAAATTACGCGCAGCATCTGCCGGGGAGCTTGCCGGTGTTAGCGGGCTTGGCGAAAAGTTTGCTGAAAGAATTGTGAACGGCTTAAAAGAAGTTGCCGCCGACATCGACGATGTACTTAAAGCGGGGATAATAAGCATAGCGCCTGTCGTGGAAACAGGCGCGTTGGCGGGCTTTTCATTTTGTTTTACCGGCGAATTAAAAACACTAAAGCGCAAAGAAGCCGGTGAAAAAGTTAAAAACCTAGGCGGCATCATAAAGCCGCAAATAGTACAAGGCCTTAACTACCTTGTTACAAACGACCCAAACTCAGGCTCGTCCAAAAACAAAAAAGCTCAGGAACTGGGCATAAAGATAATCGACGAGGAAACTTTTCTAAAGATGCTGTAAAATATTTTATGCAAAAAACATTAGATCAATTTTGGAATAACTCTCTTGCGGAGCGTGCCAACTTTATTGAAAGGCACGGCGGCGGCAATCCTCTTGTTACAGGTTTGGAGTACGATTCACGCAAGGTTAAAAAAAACAATTTATATTTTGCCCTGCCCGGCCTTCACACAGACGGACATAATTTTATTACGAATGTAATAAAAGAGGGTGCATCTGTAATTGTCCATCAAAATGAATTAACCGAATACAAAGACGGCATTGTTTATTTACGTGTCCGCGATTCGCGTTATGCGATGTCGGCGATCGCGGCAGGGTATTACGATAACCCTTGCGAACATTTAACGGTTATCGGCGTTACCGGAACAGAAGGAAAAAGTACTACCGTGTATTTAATTTTTCAGCTGCTGCGCTCTGCCGGTAAAAAGTGCGGATTTATTTCAACGGTACAATTTAGCACAGACGGCGGTGAACAATGGAACAGCGAACACCAGACCACACCCGAAGCAACGCAGATACACAAACTACTATCTGCTATGGTTGATAACGCCTGCGAATATGCCGTTATCGAATCCAGCTCGCACGGTCTTTCAGTTAAGACAAACAGATTAGGCGACGTCATTTTTGATGTTGCGGTTATGACCAATGTAACGCACGAACATCTTGAATTTCATGGTACATGGGAACAGTACAGGGATGACAAAGCAAACCTTTTTAGGGCGCTTGACAAATCGAAAAACCGTAAATCGAAAAAAGAAAGCCCTGTATTTGGCGTTGTCAATGCCGACGATAAAAACGCGGCTTTTTTCGCCGCTTGCACAAAGCACAAAACTATAACACACAGTGCCGCCGGCGCCGATGCCGACTTTTCAATATTGCGCATAACGTCGCGGGCACAGGGAAACGCTTACGATGTTAAGTGCCCCGCAGACGAAACATTACATATCGAGGATAATCTACCCGGAGCATTTAACGCCGGTAATGTACTTGCCGCTGTTATCACGGTATCGCGGTTGCTAAAAATACCGCCTGCGGAATTTTTGCCTTTGGTCCAAAAACTAAAGCCGGTACGCGGGCGGATGACGCCCGTCTGCTGCGGGCAGAACTTTGAGGTAATTGTTGATTACGCGCATACGCCTTCTTCTTTCCAGACAATCTTTCCGCCCCTGCGCGAAAGATTAGACGGCGGCAGGATCATAAGCGTCTTAGGATCGGCGGGAGAGCGTGATACGCAGAAGCGGCCGCAGCAGGGGGAAATTGCCGCGCGGATCCTCGTCGGTTAAAATAATTATGTCGCTGTAGCG
>BOBI01000044.1 GCA_026002305.1 Spirochaetia bacterium | reverse complement strand
CGTGCCCACTCTCTCTCTCTCTCTCTCTCTCTCTCTCTCTCTCTCTCTCTCTCTCTCTCTCTCTCTCATATTGTACGTCACGTACGCGTCAAGACGCATGAGGATTTTTTGCGGTTTGGATAACCTGCTAGTCTGCATAAGGATAGTATAGGCACGGACGGGAAAAAATTTCAAGTTTTTTGAGGGGGATTTGCGGGAAAAATGCATAGACCTTAAAACCTGTAGTATCTTTTTCGCGCGTTGACACTGCGCTATCCTTTAGTTTAAATTGGAAAGCACGCGCCCGGATGGTGGAATTGGTAGACACGCTGGTTTCAGGTACCAGTGCCGTTAAAAGCATGGAAGTTCAAATCTTCTTCCGGGCATACACATTGCGTTTACAGAGAGCCGTGTTCCCAGACATGGATAAATTGTAAGCCGTATTGTTGGATTCCGTTTGTCCACTTTTGGATAAAGTCCGCGAGTGGCTGCCCCATGTAGCGGTAGTGCCAACATTCCCAGCGGTAGCCGGTGATTTCTTCGTAGCCGTCGGGGAATGAGATTATCCAGCCGAAGCGCGGGGCGTTTGCGGTAATCCAGCGGCCTGCCGCAGTTTGCGCATACTCATCTGTTATCGAGCCGAAGTCCACAACAAGGCCGCTCTGGTGCTGGCTATAGCCCGGGCGTGCCGACTCTCTGTCGGCGGTTTCCTGCCCGTTTTCGCGGACATTTCGGTTGTAAACTTCTGCCTGATACTCAAAGGAGCGGTATGTGGAGGATGCCAGAAGATTAACCCCGTCGGCCCCGGCAGCGGCGGCCATGGTTTGCAAGGCGGCGCAGGCGGCGCGCCTTAGTTTTAAACCGGCGCGCCCCACGGTATAGGCGCGGCCGCTTTCTAATGGCACAAGATCGGGCGGTGTGTAAGTTTCAGGCTTTAGGGGGTGTGTTTTGTCTATCAGCAGGTGTAAATAAGGATCGCCCTCCATGGCGGCGTTTAAATCCGCCATGAATTCCGCATAGTCCGCGTTCAAAATATTGGCCGCCATGCCCTCCGGCAGGCGCGCCGCTTTTACCGCGTTTTGCAAACGGGCGCGATCGGGCGCGGCGGCTTTTCCGCGCGTACACGAAAAAAACAAGGCGATAAATATTATCAAAAATATTTTTTTAAACACCACACCTTATATTTTAAACGTAATATTTTTTGTTTACTAGGATGCCGGTTTTGTATATCATAAACAGGTGTATATGAAAAATATTAATTACGGAATTATAGGATTGGGTCTTATGGGCGGGTCGTTTGCGTTGGCCCTGCGCTCAAAAATACTCTGCGCAAAAACCGCGCGCGGGCATATTTTCGCCATTGATAAAAACGCGGAAAACTTGCAAGAGGCCGCGGATCAAAAAATAATTGACAAAGCATACTCGTTAAAAGACGCGCCGGAAATGTTATCGGGTTGTGATTTTGTTTTTATTTGCCTGTATCCAAAAACGGCTCTTGAATTTTTAATTACACACAAGGATCACTTTAAAAGCGGGGCGGTGGTTACGGATATTTCCGGTGTAAAAACGGACTTTATAAAAAACATAAATTTATTTTTGCGTCCCGATGTTGATTTTATCTGCGCACACCCGATGGCCGGCAGCGAAAAAGAAGGTATGCAGCACGCAAAAGCAAAAATTTTTGAAGGCCGTAATTATATTGTTATGCCGCTTGAATCAAATAAAAGGGAAAATCTCGATCTGTTTAAACGAATTGTTTTTGCGTTGGGGTTCTCACGCATAACGGAATCTACACCGGGTGAACATGATAAAAAGATTGCGTTTACAAGCCAGCTTTGTCATGTTATAGCATCGGCGTTGGTGGACAGCGCCGAAGATACACATATAACAAATTTCGGCGGCGGTAGTTTTGAAGACTTAACGCGCATCGCAATGATCAACGCCCCTCTTTGGTCCGAACTTTTTTTGCAAAATAAAAAAGAATTGCTTTCCCAAATAGAAAAATTTGAAACCGCCTTGAACAAAATAAAAACCGGTATAGAAAATTCCGATCAAAAAAGTTTACGTGGCGCCCTGCAAAATGTACGAGAAAAACGTATTGCAATGTCTAACAATTAGTAACAATAATTGCTGCCGGTTAACGCGGCAGCATGACAACGCCGGGGAGTGGTTTTAAGGCTTTAATCGAAAGGTATTTAAATGGGTGAATGTCCAGTACATTACTGTACCAGCCGTCGATTTCGCCGGTATCAATGACGTTTACCGCAAAACTGTAGGAAACCGGCAAAACGGTGCCGCAGTTTAGAAGAATCTCCTCGGCTTCCGACAGGGTTTTCCAGCGCGATTCGCCTTCTTCACCCATGGAGCGGTTTATCAGTTTTTCGTAATTTTCATCATCAAAGCGGGCATCGTTCAAGTTGGATTCGCGGCGCCACATCTGTAAAAATGTGTACGGGTCTGCAAAGTCGCCTATCCATGTTGACGAGGCCACATCGTAATCATTGCTTTTTAGAGAATCGAAATATTTAGCAAACGGCACCACGTCAATTTTCACAGGCACGCCAAGATTTTCCATCCAGGCCGCCGACATAAGCCCGCCTACCCGCGCCGATTCCATCGAAGGATTCAGTTTTAAAATTAATTCCGGCAACCCCTTGCCGCCTGAATACCCGGCCTCTGCAAGGAGTTTTTTGGCTTCCTCAATGTTTCCATCCCCAAGCCCTTCTATTTTAGGATAACCCTGAATAGGGTAAATAAGGGTTTTGGCCGGCATATTGTAGCCGTCGCGGATTTTATCCCAAGGCAGCGCAAGCGCAAGCGCGCGCCTTATTTTCGGGTTATCCCAGGGTTTGTGCACGGAACGTATATAATAATAATGGGTAGCGAACATCGGGTTTACCACAATACCCGAAAGGTCTGTAAGGGCATCAATGTTTATTTCACCGGAAACCCAGCGCGCCTCGCCGGAATTCCAAAGGGCCGCCGACTCGTTGCCATCGTCCGTAAATTTAACGATAATTTTTTTAAGCTCCACATCACCGGCGCCCCAATAGGCTTCGTTACGGGCAAGTACTTTTTTTGCGCCGTTATTTTCCAGAATATAAAACGGGCCGTTACCAACCGGCGCCGTCTTGGACCAGTCATCAATTTTGAGCATTGAAGGATGTATGGGGCTAAAAGAATGATGGCATAGCATACTCGGAAAAAAAGACGCGGGCGATTCAAGACGAACCACCAGGGTGCTATCATCGACTGCGGCTATCCCAACTTTTTCGCTGTCTTTTAAAAGCCCCGTGCGGTAATCATGCGCGCCTTCGATAATATCAAAAAGCGAAGAATACGGAGAATCCTTGCCCGGCGCTATAACCGAAAGCCACGCGGCGCGAAAATCATTCGCGCGCACAGCATCGCCGTTCCAGTAACGAGCGTTCCTACGGATGGTAAACGTCCATTCCTTTTTGTCTTCCGATAATTTCCACCTGTCGCAAACCGCCAGCACCGGTTCCATGGTATACGGGTGATAGGAAAAAAGCCCCTCGTATACCGCCGTGTAAAATTGCGCCTCGCTTGCAAGGTAAGATTTTCTAAAATCAAGCTCCAGATTGCTGCCGGAAAAAGTTACGGTAAGCTCTTCCCTGTCCCGCACTTTCGGGCGTTCATAGGCATAGTCTGGAAGTTCGGCTTTTCCGTTTTCCGGTGCAAACGAGTTTTTACCGGACGAATTTTTCGGGTTTGTAGAAAAACAACCCGCAAGCATAACCGAAAAGAGAAGAAACAAGAATTTATCACAGGTTAAGAATGTTTGTCTTTTATGTAGCAACTTGAATTCCCAGCCGTTTAAATTGTTCTTCTTCCTCTTTCTGCGCGTTGTAATCATGAAATTGTTGATTTGCCTTTGAAGTGGCGTTCTTTAAAGCCGATAACTCCGGCTTTATGCCTTTAACGCGGGCGCGGTCGGCTTTATCAACCTGATTCTTAAAATAATCATCAAAACCGCCAAGGGTTTTATGAAAGTTTTGCACATCTACAATATTTTTTTGTAATATTTCCATAAGCTGTTTTTCTTCCATGCTTTGAATTTTTTTTGCGGCGACGCCGTTCACCGTCATAGCGTTTAAAATCGCAATTTTTTTTTCAATGTCTGCGGAAAAACTGTTGAAATTTATTTTTTCGCGTACCGGCGCGTTTTTTGACGGATCAATATATTCAAGCTCATAAATAACCGGCTCCGGCTCCTTGTTTACCATTTGTGAAAGCATTTTTTTTATTTTTTCCCAAATGCCTTTTTTGTTATTTTCCAGTAAATCGTGGTTTTCCCGCACCTTTTCCATAATTTCCGTAAGGGTTGCACCCGCGGAGCCTATGGCATTAAGACCGGTTATCAATATCGGTTTAAAAGAGGGCGGGGCCTTTACGGCCTTGGTTTTTTCACCGGCAACCACAAGTTTTTTTAACAGTTTTTCCTGCAGCACCGCAGAATCCTTGGAAAAATCTTCTTTAACCACCTCCTCTACAAGCTGACTAAAAAAAGGTATACCCGGCAGGGCGCTTGGAAATTTCTTTTTTATATTGACAAGCGTCGCATCGGCAGCGCTCATACTGCCGGTAATGCTCGCGCGTACATCGTATTTATACAATTCACGGTTAAAATCACTCACCTGTTTTAAGAAATTCAGTATTACCGGCGTCTTTTTTGAAAGGTCTGAAAGAGAATCGGTAAGCAATTTTGCGGATAGAGGGTCCTGCCCGCCCGTCCTGCGCGCATCCGTAACAATTACAGAAATGGCAGCCGTTATAACGGAAGACGAATCCGGCGTAAGGTGCATCCAATCAACATATTTAACAATTCCCAAAATAATTTTAATCTTATCCTGCGAAAAACCTTCCATGTTGAAAGGATAAAAGTTGAGTAAAAAATCAATCTGATTATCCAGCTCCGCAAGCCGCAGCCCCAGTTGATCCCGCTTATTATTATCCGCAAACGGCCCTGATTCCGGAATGGCAATGTCGTTAATTTTCATATCGTTTTTGTACGGGTCCTCGGAAATAAAGCCCTTTTTTACAAACATCCCATACAGTGAAGAAACCCCACGGTGAAAAGTCCTAAATTCCTCTTTAATTTTAGGAAACTCCGAATTTTCAAACCACGCACTTCGTGAATCAATAGCCTCTTTTAGCTTTACAAGAAAATCACCAGCCATACTATATAATATCGGTGAAAATGCCAATAAAAACAATGGGGAAGTTTTGTTTCACGGCAGTTCTCAAAGCCGGTGTGCATATCCAAAATGTGCCAGACGCCGATCATCAGCGCTTCCATTAGGGAGTCCCCCCGATCCGCTCGTACTGTTCAAAATCGGCAAAAAGGACGGTCTCATCTTTCAGGCCCGGAATGGAATCCATGCCGGCGGAATCGGTAGTGATCTGCCGGTAGATGCCCCACTTGGGCCGCACAAAGGTAGTGCCCGGCCGGATCATGATAAACGGTTCCGTGTTTTTCCAGTTCGCGGCCTTATATGTATATTCCAGCAGCTTCTTGCCATCGCTATGCCGGGTTACCTTGATCGAGTATTCCGGCGGATCGTCGTATAACACTTTTTCCTCAACCTGCACCCACTGGTTGAAAAAATCCGCCATGGGTATATTGTCAACGAGGTAGACGTTGCTGCTGGCCTTGCCGTCGCCGACTGCGGGCGGCCTGTAAACCAACTGCACTACTTCGTTACCGTTGCTCTTTTTGCGCAGGTCCAGGGTAATGGTGGGAATTTCATCGCCGCCCACAGGCTTGAGCTGATGGATGTGGGTAAAGCCTGGGGATGCGACAAAGCCCGACGGTATTCTGAATTTCCAGACAAATTTGTGAGTCTCGCCCCTGACGCCTTTCAGTTTTTCAGGCGAATTGGCGTCACTTTTCATTTCGTTGCGCTGCCGGTCTACCCGTTCCGGACCTGAAGGGTCATCGTCCGGGGTAAGGTGCAGGGCAAAGGCAAACACGTCCTTGTTCAACACCGAATCAAACTGCTGGGTGATGTGTTTTACATCGGGGTGCGCGGCGGTATAGGAAGACCTAGTCTCATCGGGCGCCTCTATTTCGTAGCCTTTTGAACGGATAACGGCGTAGGCGTCCCGTGTTAAATCGGCGCTCAGGTACACCGCCGGGTTCCATGTTTCAGTTTCGCCGTCTTTCACTTTTTTGTCCTTTTCACCAGGCGACGGGTAATTGGGGCAGGAGATCAGCGCCGCCGTTACGAGACATACAAGAAGCAGGAGAAGAGAAACCGCTTGTTTCTTCATGGTGAAAAGCTATGACCGCTTATCTCTTTTAATCGCATGTAATCTATTCTACCTCGTTTTCTATAAAAATCAATTAGCTCTGCTTAAAACACCAGCAAAGAATTGCTGGTGGGGAAGTTTTGTTTCAATCTTTCCATGGAAAAAACAAACTTTTAAGGCTGCGGCTCCCTGTTTTTTCAATATCGCTTGAAAGCAAGGCATACCAGTTGATTTTAGCCCCGGCACGGTTTGCTTCCGCCGTAAAAGATTGGTTATATTTTAAGAGGCGCAGGCGCAGGGCTTCGTCAAGAAACAGCATAACACCGGCGGCGCCGGGGAAAATAAATCCCGTAACGGCTGAAATGGCAAAAAGAAAAATACTAAATAAGAAACAAAACAGGCAAAAAAGCGGGTTATCAACAAAAATTAAAAAGCATCTTTTTATACTTTGTTTAATTCCATAGTTTTCGCGGCGGCGTAGAGAAAAAAAGAACTGTAAAGCCACGCACGAGGCAAAAAAAAACCAAAACAGAAGGCAGGCAATTAAAAGCCCGAACATGGAATTAAGCATTAAATAAAACGGCATAACAAAGGAAAAAGCTATAAAACAAGAGCCGTAGAATAATCCCATTAAAATGCCGTTCTTTAGCGAAGGGCGCAAATTGGTTTTAAACCCAAGTGTTCCGAATGTCTCATAATCGGAAATAGCGGACACGCACAGTGTTGTACAGCACATTAAAATGCCGCCCATTATTATTCCAAGTAAAACAACCAAAGCGGATAAAACAGGAAAAGGCCTTAAAAGCCATTGCAAGACTATAATAATTGCGGCAAGCGCGATAAATAAAAGGTTAATTAACGATATGCGTAAAGCATTGTCCCATAGATCCAAGAATGTTTTTTTTACCGTAAACCCTATCATAACCATAATTATATGCCGATACTTAATAGTAAGTAAGATAATCCAATGGAATATACGGAACAAACCAAAGATATACTTTTTAACCAAATGCTCTCATGTATGAGCGAAGGCATAATTGCCATAGATAAAAAATTAGAAGTTTTGTTCACAAATCGCGCAGCGGCGCGGTTAAGCGGGCGCAGCGAAAAACTTGCCGCCGGAAAAGACGTAAACCAGGTTTTCCCGCTTGTGCTATCCCATAACCTACTGCCTTTAATTCCCGCGTACCTGCCGCAAAGCGGCCGCCCCAATTACTTTTTCGACGTGATCCTTAGAAACTGCTACGGACAATCACTTTTGATCGACGGTTGCATAGCCAGAATAATAGACGAAAAAGAGGAATTATCCGGTTATGTACTTCTTTTCCACGACACCAGCGAAATCAAGCGGCTTACCGCGGTAGTAAATTTTCATGAAAATAATGATCCGGTAACCCGATTGTACAACCGCGATAGTTTTTATGTTCAGTTACAAATTTTGCTGGATAATTGCAAACGCCGTACAAGCAATAACGCTGTCTTGTATATTGAAATTGATGATTTTAGGCGAATTAACGATATAAGCGGTATAGATACCGAAGATAATATTTTAAAACAATTCGCAACAATCCTTCGTGCAAATATCGATCGTAAAGATATTCCCGCGCGGCTGGCAAGCGATGATTTTGCGGTAATACTGCGCGACTGTGCAAGGGAAGATTCCGTTGCGGTTGCCAAACGTGTATTAAAGACATGTGAAGATTATGAGTTTAAGCACAATGGTAATATTCTTAAAATAACTTTATCGATAGGCGTGTATCCAATTTCGGAGGATGAAACCAATGCAAAAGATACTTTAGATAAAGCCTATCGAATTTGCAAGGTATCCCATGAAGCAGGCGGGAACTGCGTTTCCTCCGGCTAATATTATGAATAACAATCACTTTGATAAGTTTGATAAGGTAATAATAATACTATCAGTTTGTGTATTGGTGTTTGCTCTGTTTTTCCCGCAAAAAAGGGAAATCATTTTTATAAAAACAAAGATCAATTTTTTACAATGGTGGGAAAATGATATTGGGGTTCAGTCATTTGAATCAATAATAAAAGATTTTGAAAATGAACATCCTGAAATAACTGTATCGGTTGTTACAAAATCATATAGAGAAGTATACGACACGATAAAAAAAAGCGACATTATATCCGGCGATGTTGTAGCTATCGATCCTCTATGGTTTGATGATCAAACAACAAAAACAATATTCGAGAAACTACAGTTTGAAGACAAAGGTGAAGAAAAATACGGAGCCGAAGCCCGCTCAGTTCCATTGGTGTCATTTATCAACCCCCTATTTTATAACATAGACGCATTAAAGGAAACAGGGTTTGACAGGCCTCCTAAAACCCGCGAAGAATTTCTTGATGTTTCATTAAGCATTATGCGGACAAATAAAAGTATAAAGCCGTTTATTATAGGCGAAAATATTTATACCGATATTTTTCCGTGGATATGGTCAAGCGGGGTTGATATAAAATCAATAAAAGAAAATTCAAGTTTTGACTGGACACAAAAACAAATTGTAGAAACACTCGATTTTATTAAAAAATTGCACTACAGCAGGCTGTTAGCTAACGATTCATTTGCGGGTAACGCGAAAGACAAACTTGTTAATTTCGCAAAAGGCAAAATTGCCATGATAACAGCAGGCGCCGCCGACATAATAAAGATGCCGCCTGAGTTAAATTTCAGCGTTACCACAATACCGGTTCCGCGCGGGGCTTTCGCAAAACCTGTTTTTAATGTTTCCGCATGGCACGCCGGTGTGCCGTTAAACTCCAAGCATAAAAAAGAAGCTTTTGTTTTTCTTTCATACTTAAATGATAACAAACAAAAACTGTCCGAAACCTCCGGCGCCCTGCCTACCTACCGTGAAAGTTCGGGGGCGGAAAAAATCAAAAACCATCAAGATGTATATTCAAAGATGAACGATCTGCAGAAGGCCTCCGATATAGTTTTTGATAATGAAATATTCGTATCGTGTGAATCATTAGAAGCAATTATCAAAGAAGAAATAACAAAAATGTTTATCGGCAACATAACCGCAAAAGAATGTGCCGCCGGTATTCAAGAGCGCTATTTGCAGTGCATCTCAAACAATTAGCAGCCCTCAATCTTTTACAACAAAACTAACCACACGGTATTCCAAAAGTTGGAGTATTTCCAAAATACTATTCACATTCTTAAAAGGTGTGTTACGATCTGCGATGATGTGGACCCTTGTTTCAGGCGCGGTTTGGTATACAAGCGTAAGCTCGTTTTCAATATCTTTGAGGTTTGCTACTGTGCCGTCTATGTAGGCTGTGCCGTCCTTGTCTACCCATAGGTTAAGATTTTTTTCGATGTCTACATCTTGTGCGGTTTGACGGGCTTCCGGGTAATCAATCTTAACAACCTTTTGATAGTTTATTAACGAAACAACAATGATGAAAATGAGCAAAAGAAACGCAACATCGGACATGGCGTTCATCGGGATTGCCGGGCTTTTTCGTTCACGCCTAAATTTCATTCTTGATCCTGCTTCATTTTGAACGAAAAAGATTCCACATTAAGCCGCTCGGCAAGTTCTACAAATGACACGACACCCTGCCAGTTTGTTTCCGGCATAACAGAAAGAACAACGGCAAGATTCGGGTTTAACGAAATTTCTTTTTGTATGGTGCTTTCTACAAGTTCTGCCCCTTGTTTTTCGCCATTAAAAAAAATATCGCCCGCATTATCCATCTCGTAACGCAAAATATCGTCTTTAACCATAATGCGTGTTGAATCTTTTGCGGGCAGGTTCATAAGAAGGCCTTTGTTTGTATTAAAACCGGCAATTACAATAAAGTAAACTATCAGGATAAATGCCAGATCGCTTAACGCCGAGGTTTCAACAAATTTTAGTTTCTTTTTTCTAATGATCATTATACGTTTTTGTTTTCGTTCTCGTGCTTGATTGTCTCAATGCTTGTTATCAATGTTGAACAATATTTTTCGATATTGGCTGAAAACTTGTCGATGGAGTGTGATAATAATGAGTGTCCTATCATGGCGACAATGGCGATTATAAGCCCGTAAACTGTTGTGATAAGCGCTTCGTAAATGCCGTTTGCGACAATCTGTGCGTTTACATCGGTGGCTTCCGCTATGGATTTAAACGCGCCTATCATGCCGGAAACGGTACCTAAAAATCCGGTTAGCGGGGCAAGCGATCCAAGCGCCACAAGAAAATCAAAGCCGCTTTCCAGCGAAATGATACAACTTGAAGCCTCCGCCTCTACCGATTTTTCAAGCGATGCCGTGGGCAGGTTCATGTTTTCCGTAAGTGTTAAAAGAATACGTGCCGCCGGTCTGCGGATTGAATTTTTTTTAAGGTATTCAAGGGCGCCCTTGGTGTTGTGTTCGCGTATGTATAAATTTAAGTTCGCTGCCAGATCTTCTACTTTCAAGTTATGACAACAAATATAAATCACACGCTCAACAATTAATGTAAGTGTGGCAACCGAAAAAAGTAAAAGCGGCCACATAAAGACGCCGCCCATTTTAAAAAGTGTAAACAGCGAAAAAGATTCACCTGCGTTCATTAAGTTCTCCTAAAATAGAATTTTTCTGAAATGTTTTTTGTTATTGTCTCCCACTGATATTCCATATAAAACCACGATACAGCTTCTTCCCAATCGCGGTACAATGTTCCGCTGTTCCGGACTTCTTTTAATTCATCGGGGAAATATAAACCGGTATAGGTTTGGTTCCATTTGTATTCATCAGATAATATATTTGTTATTTTAAACTTTTCTTTGTTGTTTTTGTATAGTTCGCTTTGTTTTTTTGAGGAGACGGTTTCGGGAAACAAAAGCGGCTGCCAGTATTTTTCAAATTCTTTTTGTGTTGTGATTTTTTTATCCGTTTGAATTTCCTGCTCCTTCATCCAATCAGTTACCGCCGTTATGCGCAGCGCACGGGAGCGCAGCAGGTCTTTCGCCTCGTTCCCGTAAAAGCGGCTGTCCTGGCGGCGTATGCTCCCTTCCGATATTTTTGATTTCCCGCCGATGTCGTCTAACACAAAAGATTCCTCGCCTTCAGGACAGTAATAACCCGTGCCATTTATCTGGACATAATATTCATTCCAGCCGCCCGGGTTGCCGGCAAGGTAGCGCATTTGTGTAAGGTTAAACCTTCCTGCGGAATCAGAATCGGTTCCATAAAAAGTAACAAAAGGCAATTGTTTAAATTTTATCTCCAATCCGGTTTTACCGTCCGTTGTAAGGATTTTCCGCACCTCCAGTTCTTTATCCGGCGTCCGCTTTAATTCAAGTTTTGTTTTTTTAAACACGCTCCCGTTTAGAACATTCCCGCCCGCCTCCACAACATTAGTGATGGTTTTACATGACAGCAATATTGAAAGAAGAAGAATTTTTACCACAAGGGCACACAGAGATTTACATTCCTCCCTCAATTACAACTCCAAGCTGGAAATGTAGTTGTCGTAGTCGGTCTTGGCTTTCTCGGCGGCGGCGCGCCGGGTGTCGATTTGCTCGGTTTGCGCGTCGATTTCTGTGTCTATGGCGGCAAGGCGGGTTAGATACTGAATACCCTGCTCGCTGGTGTTACCGGCGGCTTCGATGTTGGCGCGGATACGGGTCTCGTCGTCAAGCAGGCGCTCGCGGCGGGCGGTTAGGTCTGCAAGCGTTTTTTGCTGGTCATCGGCAGCATTTTTCAGGGCGATGGCCTTGCTAAACGCGGCGCGGACATTTTCCGGCATCTCGCCTGATGTGGAGTATGAGGCAAAACTATCAATATTGAGACGCCCCAGCGTGATTTGCTGAACAACAGGACTTTCCTCCTTAACGGTAAAAGTTATGGTGGCATTGGCGGCAAGCGGTCGTTTAAAGCGGTAAAGGGCGGAAGTCTCCTCGTCGGACTTGGCGGGTTCCTTTAGCGTGGCGCCGTTGGTTTTTGTATGCTCAATTATCAGTGACTTTGATTGATATGAAGCGTTTTTAATGATGTAGGTTTTTTCGTTGGAAACCGAGCGGTTTATCGTCATTGTGCCCTTGCTGATTTTGACAGATGTTACGGGGCGGTTCACTTCGTTTGTGGTATTGCCTGAAACCGAGAGGTCCTCGCCATAGGAAATTAGCCGTTTTTCGTTTTCCGGCAGGAATTCCAATAAGGCATCACCCGCGTAAGTGCCGCCGTCGAAAACGGTGATTGGACCGGCGGGGAGCTTCATGCCCGTATTATTGGTAAGCTCGGCGCTTATTTCAGGGTGTATAGCATTACCGTAAACTGCTTTAGCGCCTGAAAAAACCAGCGCCTTAACCGCCGTAACCGCCCCTTCCACCAATGGAAGCATGGCACTCTGCTGGCGGGCAAGGGTTACAGGCTTTTTCAGCGTAAATTCAAACTGATCACCGGCGCTTGCACCTGCGGCTGTATTGATAACGCCGCCTGTAAGCGGCGCGGGCGCCGGGGCATAGGCAAGATTGTTGGAGGATTTTGTGCGCATTGCCGTAGCGGCGGCAGGGGCGGATTCGTACACACCATCGGCCATTGAATAAGCACGATCCGCTTCGCTATCGTTAGCAAAAATACCATAGGCCGATTCGTGGGTGCGCGCCTGAGCAATTCCGGCAATGGACAACGGAAGGGTAGGGCGGTTTACGTAGTATGGGGGGTAGAGGTTTTGGATAAATGACACCGGCCTGCCTGTTACAAGCGAAAGCTCCACATCAACCCAGTCGGTATCGCCATCATTGTCGATGATGGCCCACCCTTGCAGGAAGGGTTTGTTTTGATTCAGGTCAAGCCGGTAAGAAACTTTCCAAACCGGCGTGGGGATTACATAACTTATATCAACATTGCGGCGGTTTTTACCAACAAGATCCACGGTGATGTGCCGCGTGCCGGAGCCGGAATTCGCCGCAAGCAGGTCCAGAGCGCGGCTTAAATCGGCGTTGATAACCGGATCGGTAAATGTTAAAGACTGAATATCCTTAACATTTATAATCCGTATACCGCTCGCCGTGGACAGGGTTACCGCCGGTGCGGCAGCTTCGCCCGTATAACGTATAAGCCCGCTTTCCACGGCAACTATGCGCCCGCGAAATGAGTTAGGCGTAACGACGGTGGCCGGTGTTGAAACTTGTATTTCCGCGCCGGTTAAGTTACTTAGGATGTCGGCAATACCCGGATTGCCGGAGAGGTCTATTTTCAGGCTTTGCAGTGTTCGTAAGATTGTATTTTCGGACGGGTAGTTTACCTGCGGGTTTGCCGCCTCGCTGTCGTTTATAACAAGGGATTTTAACGCGTCGTTTACGGCAAAATCATTGAACGGAAGTGTGATTGATACAGAAACCGGTACAACCCCGCTGTGACGAAAGTAACCCACGCCTGATGAAAATAAGCTGGCCTTTTTTAACGGCAGCTCCGTACCGGCGCCCGCGGACGCGCTTTTTCCAAAAGTTAGCGGGGCTGCGCCGGTTGCCACACCTTGTACTTGAGTTTGAGCAAATACCGCAAAGCTACTAAAAAAAATTAGCAAGGCAAAAAAGGTTCTTTTCATATTAAACTCCCCTATAGTGAATTTCTGCTTATGGCGCGGTCTATGCGTATGCTTTCGCCAAGGAAATCAATGCGGCGGCCTTCGATTAGGATTTGAACATCGTCTATATTTGGGAATTCGGTTGCCGTCCAAACAATTTGCCGCAACTGGGCAATGTAGCCTTCGGCTCCAAATCCGTTGAACATAAAATTCTCGTTAAAGTTGATAAAGGCCGTGTTCCCCTGAATCCGGGCGCTTAAAATACGGGTTCCGTCCGGTATAAGCGAAGTAAGCCCCTGTCTTTCCTCGTCGGAAGAGGGCCCCTGCAGCATTACCTTTAACGTATCCAAAAGCGGCGATTCGCTTGCAGGAAGGGTACGCGGAGCAGGCGATGTAAAAACCATGCCCGCCGTGTCAACCTTTACAAAATAGACAGTCCGCTCCCGTGTCGCGGCCTGCTGTGCCGTAGGCGGCGAATTAATTACCGGAATTTCAGGCGGCTTTCCCGCAGTTCCCTGCTCCGTCGCGCTGCCGCCAACCGGCGGAATTTGCGTCCTATTTTCCGGCGCCGCATCCCCCTGCCGCACCGAAAGCGCAGGATTGTCGGCCTGTGTAGCGGGAATGACGATAGCGGTGGGCTTTCCTTCCGCTGCGCCCGTTTCATCATCATCGACGGGGTCGGTCGCAAACCGTCCCGACAGTTTGTCGGTTAATTGCGTTGCTTTTAAGGTTCTTTGAATAAGCGGCAGGTTTATTGCAAACAGCAGTGCTATTACAATGAAAAAAACCACCCAAAAAAGCACCCCAAGCGTTACCTTTTTTGAATTTTTATTTTGCCTAACAGTTTTTTTTCGTACAGCCACACGTGTATAGTAACTTAAAAATTCAAAAATGAAAAGGAAGGTAAAACTAAAAAAAGCAATTCTGGTATGAATACCCCCGCTCCAAATACATTTTTTCTGCCTTTAACACAAAAGCGGCAGGGCGGTCAAAGAACACATTGCTCCGCGTTAGTGCTATCTGGACGTCATCTTTATTTTGATCACCAGTGGCGCTTTAACCAGCATTTACGCAAT
>BOBI01000043.1 GCA_026002305.1 Spirochaetia bacterium | reverse complement strand
TCGCAACGGATATTTTATCGGTTCGGGACCAATAGAAAGTGCAAACAAGGTCGTGGTTCAGCGGCGGTGTAAGCAATCCGGTATGCGGTGGAACCTGTCAAACGCAGGATTCATGCTTTCGTTGCGCGCAAAAGTTGAGAGCGGGCTTTGGACTAGCACTGCAAACAGGCTTTTGTCGACCGCCTAAAAACACTCGATTTTTTGGTGCACCCGGTATGGGGGTGCAATTATTCGACGACGGGGGCTCATCTTCAATAGCCTGTCATTTTTTTAGTCAAGTTGACGGTAAATTGCCAAAATTTGTAAAAGTTAATAGTCAATTTACCGCACCAAATTTACACTTTACCACAAATTATGAAGCTCAAACCGGCGGATTTTGCACGGCAAGCGGGGTTACACGCCAGGCCGTGGGGGCAAAAATAAAGAATAATACTCTCCGGCTTTTTTCCTACATAGACGTTTTGATGCGCCAGCTTATGGAGTACCCGGAATCTGTCATGGATGCTTTCGTGGCAAGGGTACTTTCCGAGGGGGCGGATTGCCGGGGGGAATTGGTATCAATGATGCGGGACGGGCTAGGCCGGATAATTGCCGGGGCAAAGGATCAAGTTATAAAGGAATTGAATAGCCTGAAGGGCAAGTATACCGGCAATGACAAGATAGACGAAATAAGCGAAACGATCCGGGAGGCCGTGGGTAATGATTAGCGAAAAAACGGGGCTTTATTTCCGTAAATTACCGATAGCGGCAACGATTATAGGGGCTACCCCGCCAATGGCGGCGGCTATGGCACCTGTTTCCAGCCCTTTTAAGGCGAAAAGGGCGCTTAAAGCGAAGCCGATACAGCCTAATGAGAACGAAAAAACTTGTCCGAGGGTGATATTGAATGATTCCTTATACTTTTGATGAACATCAGCGGCGGAATGGGCCTCGGCCATCCGCATTATACGCTCCGGGTAGTCTGGATTTATCTCACTGTACCCCTTTAGGGACTCTGGCGGGGGCAAAGGGCCGGAAAAAAGCTCCTGCTGGGACATTACCGCCCGGAGGATCTGAATTTCTTTATCTTGAGGCGGGTTTTGCGGGCTGAGTTTGGGCATTAATCGCCTTCCTCATACAATCTCCGGTAGCCCGGAAAGCGTTACCGACGGCATACCACGCCGAATTGGCCGTTGTTTTCTGTTTTTTTGCGGGCGGCGGAAACAAATTAAGGCTTCCCATGCCCTTTACAAAGCTATTCATACCCAAAACATACTACAAAAGGCGGGGAACCGCAAGGCCCATATTACTCCGGCTTGTCCTTTCGGGGGCGGCCCATGCCCAGGGGATGTTAAACTTTGGGGAGGCCGGTCCGAAATGCCTCATTTCAAAATATTACCGAAAAGAGACCATGCCTCATTTAGAAAATGTTACCGTAGCTAAAGCTGTTCCTGAGTCTGGATGCGGTTCAATTGGGCGAGCCGCTGGCGCAAGCGCAGGATAGCCTTGTTGACAGTGTGCTGAAGTTCGACCGGGTTGTAAAGGGCGCATTGAGCCGCGAAGGAGTCCTTGCACAGCCGCGACAGCCCGGCGGATTCAGTGAGCCTGGCGAAGGGGCTGCGGGGTGCGTCGTAGACTCTGGTTTCTTTGGAACCGATTCCGGTTTTGCTTTTGAGTTTCCGGGTAGGCATAAAGAAGTTGAGGAGTGGAACCAGCGGCGCATAGATGGCGGTCAGGAGGGCTTGTTCCTCGGTGCCTGAGAGGCGGTCACAACCGACATACTCTCTGACGACGGTGCCGTTTTTCTGCTCGACGAAGCAATTATCGTTTTTCTGATGGTCGCGGCTGCGGGAAAAGGGGACGGGATGCTGAGGGTCGTTACACCATTTTTCCACGGCGGTATTGATGAATTCGGAGCCATTATCGCTATGAAACTCCCTGGGGAGAAAAGGAATGACCCGGAGGATGTCCTTGAGAGACTGGAAAGTCCATGAAAAAGCCTTGTTAAGCAGGGGGTAGAGGAAAATCCAGCCTGAAAAGATATCAGTGGCGGTAAGAGTAAGGATATATTCGCCTGAAGCGGACTGTCCGCAGTGGTGAACCGTATCAATTTGGATGAAACCGGGTGTTTTCCGCTCCTCGCCGGAGTAAAAAGTCCGCAGGGGGATGCGTGATTTGAGGGATATGACCAGTTTGGTGCAGCTTTTGCCCTTTAGATGCAATGCGTCCTTGTCTTTTTTGAGGTACCGGTCGATAGTCGCCGGGCTTATATTCATGAGCTTTTCCCTGATTTCAGGGGTGATTTTGAAGGCCGCCCATGCGGCGATATAGGTCATCTGCTGCCGCATTAACGGCGCGAGGATTTTCCCGCACTTGTACCAAAAGAATGTCCAGACCATCCTCAGACAATCAATGACCTCGTCGGTATATATCCGCTTCCCCTTGCGGTTCGCCTGGCTTTTTACCGGCTTGAGTTTTATCGCCTTCCCCTCGGAATAAATCAAAACCTCTCTGACCGGGCGTGGGCTTAAAACCCGAATGGCGGATTTCCGCTGATAGCCCGTCAGCCGGATGAACTCATTAAGCAAAACCGTCTTGTCTTTTTTCCGTGCCTTCTGATAACGGGATTTATATTCCCTCGTTACCGCCTGTTTCTCTTTCATGTTTAACCCCGTTTGGACACCCTCCTTCGGGTATCTTTATTTTAATTTGGGTAACATTTTCTAAATAAGGCATGGTCTCTTTTCGGTAACATTTTTCATGAGGCAAGGCGGTGGCTTTTTTTTTGGTTATTTGCTGGTAAACTAAAGCCCTATGCGGAGGTTCTGTTTTGCACTTCTTTTTTTTGCGGCGGCTTTTGGGTTTGCGCAGGAAAATACCGGGGCTTCGCCCGACTCGGAATTACCGCCGTCCGACAACATCATAACCGGTATACAAATAACAGGTCTGGTCCGTACAAAGCCGCATATTGCCGCGGCGGTTTTGGAAAAATTCCGAGGCAAGGATGCGGCAAATATCAACCTGAAAGATGTGAACGCCGCTATTGAGGACACGGGGATTCTGGATCCTCAATCGGTGGAAATAGTGGATTCACCTTCGGGCGCCGGTAAAACCCTGTCCGTTACGGTAAAAGATAAATGGTCGTTTTTTCCGGCCCCTTTCGGGATGTGGAATTCCGATGGGTGGATGGTGGGGGCTGCCGTTTACGAGGGCAACGCTTTCGGTATTAACGACAGGGCTATTTTTGCCGGTACTTATTCGCAAAACGGCACATGGTTTGTTATGGGATTGTATCAGCATAAGGAGTCGGGGAAATTTCCCGGATTTTCTGTAAACATCAATTTTGAAAACGAGAATATGGAGCATAAGGACCGTGGCGGAAATGTTTACCGGCGTTACAATATAAACTCCTTGCGTGTGGCGTTGGGCGCCAATTACCCGTTTGCGGAAAATCTTAACGCCGCACTGCGAGTCCGTTTTTATAACGCGTGGTTAGGCGCCATGGACAATGAAATGTTAAAACCGGATTCCGGCAGAATGGCGCTGGAGGTTAGGCAGGAGATTTCGTGGCGCACCAAAGATTGGGATGGCTTGCTGTTATCTGAGCGTAACATAACTGCGGCGTATAACATCAATGCGGCGCTGGACGGCTCGCCCATTGTGAACCGCCTTTCGCTTCACGCAATCTGGGAGCAGCCTATCCGCGAGGGCTTCCGCTTTACCGCGAAAGCGGGCGTGTTATGGATGCCGTCGTCAACGCCGTTAACGGAGGCGGATCCCTCGACAGCCGGTGTGGACATTTTGCCCGGGCGGTTTACGGCAAGCGGTTATGCCGGTTTACAAGCCGGTTTTGAAAATGCCCTGTTTCGCATAAAATACGGAACGGTCTCCGCTATGGCAACGTATCAAATTGTCTATTCCCATTCTGAACTTTTAGGCGGCAGTTTTGACCACGGGCCAAGCGCGGCGCTGCGGTTTTTTTTGCGCGGATTCGCCGTGCCGGCCATTGGCGTTAAGGTTAGTTATAATATAAACGCTTCGAATTTTCTCTGGACTGTAAGCATGGGTGTTGAGTTTTAAGGGGGTGTAAGAAGACGCTGATTTTTTTTCAATTATAATCTATTGTATGTAATATATGGTTGTATATAATCTTATGGTAAAAAAATGACGGCAAAAAAAATTCAGGAATTATCGGATTTTGCGCGATTTTACGGGTTTCATTATGATTTATGCGATGCGGAAACGTTGATCCGCGCCTATATTATTGATATGGAACGGGGTCTGGCGGGCAGTACCTCAAGTTTGCCTATGATTCCAACGCATATTACAACGCGCCGCCGCAATTTGGCAGGTAAAACAGTTATCGCCCTTGATGCCGGCGGCACAAATTTACGGGCGGCCTGTGTTCATTTCGACGAGTCCGGCATTGCGCGGGTGGTATCGGAACATAAAACGGCAATGCCCGGCACCTACGGGCAGCTTGGCGAAAAGCGCTTTTTTGACGATCTTGCCGCCGCCTGCGTTCCGGTTTTCAAGGCCGTGGATGGTACTGTAGACGGCATGGGTTTTTGTTTTTCGTTTTCGCTTGCCATGCAAAGCGACGGCGACGGCACGGCGCTTGCTTTCGGCAAAGAGGTGGACGAGCCGGAAGTAATCGGTAAACCGCTTGGCCGTTGTTTAAAAGAAGCGCTCGCCCGCCGCTGCATTAAAGCGCCCGAAAAAATACATTTGTTAAACGACACGGTGGCGACGCTCCTTACAGGCTGTGCGGTGGCGAATAACGCTGCGGTAAACGGAGGTAAGACCGATTTTGTGGGCTTTATTCTTGGCACCGGAATGAATATAGCATACCCGGAAAAAAATATTCCTAAAACCGGTTTTGCAAATAATGACGAGCCGCAGATTGTTGTCTGCGAATCCGGTACATTTGCCATTCCTTATCAGGGCGCCATAGACAAAGAGTTTGACCGGTTAACGAAAAACGCCGGAACTTTTTGGACGGAAAAAATGGTATCGGGCGCTTTTTTGGGGCCGTTAAACCTGCTTGTTTTAAAAAAGGCCGTTAAAGAAGGTCTTGTCAAATTTAACAAAAGCGAAGAATTGCTTGCAATGGACGAACTGGCGACAAAAGATTTAAACACATTCCTCTGCAACCCGCTGCACGATACAGGCGTTATAGGAAGTCTTTTTGGCGGCGGCGAAAACGACGCGCGCGCCGGTGTGCTTTTTCTTGGATCGATTATCACCGAGCGCGCCGCTTTAATTTCAGGCAGCGTATTAGCCGCCGTTATGCGCCATATTGACGCAGGAGGCGATCCGCTAAATCCTGCATTTATCGCGGTGGAAGGCACTACGTTTCAGAAATATCATTTTATGCGGCAGTCGCTGGAGGCGCATTTGCGCGTCTTGCTAAATGCAAGGCAGCCATGCAGTTATATTTTGCAGAGCGTGGAGCAGGCTTCGCTGTTAGGCGCGGCAGTAGCAGCCGTTTAGCCTTGTGTTATAGTATATCTGTATATATGGACAACAGACTAGATGCAAGGAGCCGCTAAACCATGTACCAACCCGTAGACCCAAAACAGAGCTTTCCGGAACTGGAGGAAACCGTCCTCAAATTCTGGGAGGATAACGATATTTTCAAGAAATCAATAAGCCAGCGCGAGGGGGCAAGCGATTTTGTTTTTTATGACGGCCCTCCGTTTGCTACGGGGCTGCCGCACTTTGGGCATTTTGTGCCAAGCACGATCAAGGATATTATTCCGCGCTTTAAGGCCATGTGCGGCAAGCATGTCGAGCGCCGTTTCGGGTGGGACTGCCACGGGCTGCCGGTGGAGAACCTCATCGAAAAGGATCTGGGGCTTAACAGCAAAACCGACATCGAGAATTACGGCGTAGACCGCTTTAACGAGGCCTGCCGCGCCAGTGTGTTGCGTTATACGAAAGAGTGGCGGCGCATTATCACGCGGCTTGGCCGGTGGGTGGACTTTGACAACGACTACAAAACGCTGGAACCGGACTATATGGAAAGTATCTGGTGGGTTATTAAGTCCCTCTGGGAAAAAGGTCTGCTCTACGAAGGGCACTACATTCTACCCTACTGCCCGCGCTGCGCCACAGTGCTGTCCAACCACGAACTCAACCTTGGCGGCTACAAAGATGTACACGATCCGGCAATTACGATCAGGTTTAAGATAAAGGAGGGTGGGGATAAGATGGGGGGCGCGCCCCCCTCGCTCCAGCCGCCTACGGCGTCATCCGCTACTCCCCAAGCGGGTGGCCAGCCCCCCGCAACGCCCCCCGCCTACTTATTGGCGTGGACAACAACCCCGTGGACGCTGCCGTCGAATTTGGCGCTGACTTTGGGGCCGGATATCGATTACGTTTGTATAGACGATGGCGAAAACCACTACATCCTTGCCGAAGCCCGCTTGGACGCATATTACAAGGAGCCTGCCCAATACAAAATCTTATGGAAAAAGAAGGGCGCGGAGCTTGCCGGTATTGAATACGAGCCGTTGTTTCCCTACTTTGCCGCTGCCGCTTCTCAAAATGCTTTCCGTACTTACCTGGGCGGCTTTGTTTCAACCCAAGACGGCACGGGGATTGTGCATACCGCGCCCGGTTTCGGCGAGGATGATAACCGGATTTTAAAAGGAACCGGCGTGCCCACGATCTGCCCCATCGACGCCGAATGTAAGTTTACTGCGGATGTACCGGATTACGCGGGGCGTTTTGTAAAGGACTGTGATAAGGACATTATTGAAAGGCTTAAAGCCGAGGGTAAATTGTTTAAACGCGGCCAAATTCTCCACGCCTACCCGCACTGCTGGCGCTGCGGGCATCCGCTTATTTACCGTGCCGTGGGTTCGTGGTTTGTCGATGTACAGAAAATTAAACAGACAATGCTCGCTTGCAACGCCCAAATTTTATGGGTGCCCGACCACATAAAGGACGGCCGGTTTGGTAAATGGCTGGAGGGTGCGCGGGATTGGGCTATAAGCCGCAACCGCTACTGGGGTAACCCGCTGCCCATCTGGCGCTGTCCCGATTGCGGCAAAATCATCTGTATAGGCAGCCGCGCCGAGTTAAAAGAACTATCCGGCGTTGACGTTACAGACCTGCACAAACACTTTGTCGATAACATCACCATTCCCTGCTCAAAGGCGCCAGGCGCCAATTGTAACGGCGTCATGCACCGGATTTCCGAAGTGCTGGACTGCTGGTTTGAATCGGGCGCTATGCCTTACGCGCAGAATCATTATCCGTTTGAAAACAAAGAATTTTTTGAAAACCATTTTCCTGCGGACTTTATTAACGAGGGGTTGGACCAGACACGGGGTTGGTTTTACACGCTTACGATTTTGGCGGCGGCGCTGTTCGAAAAACCGGCTTTCCAAAACTGCGTTGTTTCAGGCTTGGTGCTTGCCGAAGACGGCCAAAAAATGAGCAAGAGCAAAAACAACTATACCGACCCAATGATAGTGGTAAATATGTTCGGCGCCGATGCCCTGCGCCTGTTCCTTATTCACAGCGCCGTTGTTAAAGCCGACGACCTCCGTTACAGCGACGATGGCGTACGCGATGTGCTTAAAAGCATAATCCTTCCGCTTTGGAACGCTTACTCGTTTTTTGTAACTTATGCCAATATCGATAAGATTACCGCGTCCGCACCGCCTGCGCTGCCTGCAAACCCGCTTGATAAGTGGATTCTGTCGGCGGCCCAGACGCTTGTAGCAAAAGTTACCGCCGCACTCGACGCCTACGACCTTTCCCGCTCGGTAGACCCCATCGTGGACTTTATCGGCCATCTGAATAACTGGTATATACGCCGAAGCCGCCGCCGTTTCTGGCGCAGCGAAAATGACGGCGACAAAGCCGAGGCTTACGCCTGCCTTAACGCCGCGCTAAAAACGCTGATAACCGTAGCGGCGCCCTTTATGCCGTTTACCACCGACGCAATCTGGCAGAATTTGCGATCCGGCGACGATCCGGCTTCCGTTCACCTCTGCGACTGGCCCGTTGCTAACGAAGCGCGCATTGATGCCGCCCTTGAATTCAGAATGTCAGCCGTTCAACACGCCGTTGCCCTTGGCCGCGCGCTACGTTCCCAGCATAACATCAAAGTACGCCAGCCCCTGTACATGGTGGAATTGGTTACACGCAACAAAGAGGAAAAAGCCGCGCTTGTGGAAATGTCGGAAATCATTGCCGAGGAGCTAAATGTAAAGGAGGTCCTTTTCGGCGACAATGAAGAGGACCTGGTTGAGTATCAGGCAAAGGCAAACTTCCGCGTGCTTGGCAAAGAGCTTGGCAAGGACATGAAAGCGGCATCGGAAAAAATCGCCTCCCTTACAAGAGCCGAAATAGAAGCCGTGCTGGAAGGCTCCACACTTTCAATCGAAGCCGGAGGACGCAACATAGACATAACCTTAGACAAGCTGGACATAAAGCGCATTGAAAAGACCGGCCTAAAGGTGCTGAACGAAGGCAGCCTTACCGTTGCCCTCGATACCGAAATTACCGAAGAGCTATCCGGCGAAGGCGATGTACGCGACCTTGTGCGCGGCGTGCAAAATTTACGCAAAGTTATGGGCATGGAAGTAAGCAACCGCATAAACCTTGCGCTTTACGGCAGCGACCGCCTTAAAAAAGCATGGATTTCCATGCAGGACTACGTCGCCGCCGAAACCCTCGCCGTAACAGTTGAATGGGTGCAAAAAAGCGGCCAAACAGAAATAGAGGCCGGCGAGGAAAAATGGCTGGTTTCCCTGGAAAAAGCGTAAAGTTTTCATTCTCCGTGCGGTTTAATGCCGTCTGCACGCTACGCGGTAGTTCATTGCCGTTCACGGTTAATTTTTTGATGTTTTGATTCTTTCATTCCAAAACCGCGCAATTCCATTGCCTGCGATAATTTTTCGGCGCGTTCCAGGGCGCGCAGTAACAGCGGCGTGATGATCGCAACCCCGTCGCGTAAACGTCCCCTGCCGCCGCCTCTGGACATTTGCGCGGTAAGTATACGGAACGCTTCCTCGGTTAGGATTGGCACAAACCTGAATATAATTGAGACTGTAAGTTTAACATCCGATGCATCAATATGAAAAAATGACAGCGCGGAAAGTGCGGCGTTAACCGCTTTCAGGGTAAGGGAGAGCGGCACAAAAGAAAAAAACAGGGTTATGCATAAAATTATTCCTGTTAGACGCAGTACAAGAAAAAGGGCCCTCCGTAATTCAAGTTCCGTAATGGTTATAAACGCCAGTTTAAAAAGCACGCTGCTTGAGTCGCCGGGTATGTTAAAAATAATTTGTAACAAAGCGATAATTAAAATAATAGGAAAGAGGCGGAGAAAAACGGCGGCTATTTTCTTTAACGAAAAACCCCTTGAAAAAATTCCGCCGCCGTCCGCTTTAAAAAATTCCAATCCTGTTTTTCTTCGCAATTTTTTTGGCGGTGGAATTTCAGGTACTGCACGGCCACCCGTATAACAAATATCCGGCAGCGTTATGCGGTTATCAGCAAAGGCGGCGGTTTCTTTTGAATGTGTTGTTATGATAATTGTCTTTCCCTGTCCTTTTAACAAGCGCAGCATAGCAAAAAGTTTTTCACGGCCGGCCGCGTCAAGCCCCGCCTCCGCTTCGTCTAACAGGACAATTTCGCTTTTTAATACTAGAACACCGGCAAGCGCCGCCCGCCTTTTTTCCCCGCCGGAAAGCGTATAACAGGGACGGTCGGCAAACTTGTCAAACGGCAGCCCCGCGCCGTCCATTGCCTTGCTTACACCCTCAATTAAATCATTGCCTTTAGCGCCGCCAAGCCGTGCACCGTAAGAGACATCGTCAGATGTATAATATTCAAATAACGCCGATTCGCAGTTTTGCACGGCAAGCCCTGCGGATGTGCGGAAAAATTTTACCGGTATTTTTTTGTCGCGCGTGTCTTTTCCTAAAACCACAACACTACCTTTCGAGGGCAGCAATAATGCGTTAATTAATTTTAACATTGTTGTTTTTCCGCTGCCGGAAGCGCCGGTAAGCGCTGTAATTTCGCCCTTGGGTATCGTGCATGATAGATCTTGTAAAATGGCATTTGTTTTTTCTCCGGCGCCGTAAGACAGACAGACATTGTTAAATACAACAGCATTTTCTTTTTTCAAAGGCGGCGCACCGGGTTTTGTTGAGTTATCGCCTGCCTGAGTCCAAGGCGCGTTGTGCGGTGTCAGGTAGTCAAGTTTTTCCGGTGCGCCATCGTAGGTAACGCTGCCGTTTTCCAATAAAATCGCCCGCCTTGCCCTCAAGGCTTCCTCGCGTGAGTGCGTTATGTGAAATATGGTTTTGTTTTGCGCAATAAGGGCGTCCAGAATATCAAGTGCTTTGGCCCGGTTTATTTCGTCTAACATGGAAAAAGCTTCGTCCAGCATAAAAAATTCAGCGTCTGCGGCAAGGGCGCAGGCAAAGCAGAGCCGCTGCCTCTCGCCCCCGGAAAGGGCATTTACATTGCTTGCCGCCCTGTGTGCCAGTCCCACGGTTTCAAGGGCGGCAAGCGCCTTCTTTGCCGCCCTTTCTCTGTCAAAGCCCATGTTCAAAGGGGCAAAAGCGACATCTTCCATGACGGTAAGGCCTACAATCTGGTCGTCGCTGTTTTGCAGGACGCAGGCGGCAAGGCGGCGGAGCCGCACGCGGTTTTTTAAATCAAAAGCGCTGAACGGGGCGCCGTCATTACCGGAAAAAGTTATTTCGCCTGCGCGGGGGCGGCAAAGCCCGGCTATACACGAAAACAGGGTGCTTTTGCCGCACCCGTTTGCCCCCAAAACGGCAATGTAATCTCCCCTGCAGACGGTTAAATTTATACTGCGGAGTACATCCCCAAAACCTTCATTTCCGTTTGAAAACTGCGGGTAGGCAAAAGACATATTTGTTATGCGAAGTAATGTATTAGGCGGCGTTTCCACATTGAAAAGTATAATAGCACTTTTGTTTGTGCCTTTACAACCAATATTTTCACCTGACTTTTAATGTTGATTAGCGTATAATTACATCATGACCATAGTTGTTGATTGCAGAATGATCGGGAAAAGCGGCGTGGGGGTATACATACAGGAAATTCTGCCGTTCTTGTTAAACACCGATAATAGTTTTATCCTGCTGGGAGATAAAAAAAAAATACAAAACATAACGCAAAAAAATCAAAATGCTAAAAATGTTACAATTATTGATTGCGTGGTAAAAACTTTTTCGATGCAGGAATTATTTTTTTTCCCGCGCACCATTTGTAAAATAATAAACCGCTCGGATGTTTTTTATTCGCCATATTTTAATATTCCAGCCGGAATAAAAATTCCAATATTTACAACAATACACGACATTATTTTCCCCGATATGAAAGAGCTTACTTCCACAGCAGGTCTTGCTGTGCGAATGTGGTTTTTTAAGCGTGCGGCGCGGCTTTCCAAAAAGATATTTACAGTTTCATATTTTTCCAAATCCCGTATTGAACATCATTTAGGAAAAACAAAACCCGTTATTGTAACATACAGCGCAATCCGCCCGTTCTTTTTAGAACCCTGCGCAAACGAACATAAAAAAACCGAAACCATAATTTTTATCGGCAACATAAAAAAACACAAGGGCCTTAATTATTTGTTAGATGCCTTTCTTAAAATCAAACCCCTGCTGCCAAACCACCGCCTTGTTATAGTAGGCGAAAAAAACAATTTCCGTTCCGCCGACACAGGTGTCATGGAAAAAATAGAAAACGCCGGTAAATCCGCCATCGAATTTACCGGCAGCATACCGGAGGCGGCTCTAAAAAAACTGTTATGCGAAAGCGCTCTTCTGGTTCAACCCTCGTTATACGAAGGCTTCTGCCTCCCCCCGCTGGAAGCAATTGCCTGCGGCACAAAAGCCCTTATATCAGACATTCCCGTACTAAAAGAAATCTATGCGGGTTACCCCGTCGATTTTTTTCGCGCAGGCGACAGCGCCAACCTTGCCGAAAAAATCCTCTCAATCCTGTACAACAGAGAAGCTCCCGTCATAAAACTGCCCGCGGATCTTGCCGAAAAATACTCCTTCGGGAAAACTGCAGAGACAATACTTTCAGGGTTGGCGGGGAGCTTTGAAAAAGAGACCCTCAGCTCTCCCCGCCTTATGAATTAAAAGGCTGCTGCTTGCAGAGGTACCTCCTCGCTTGGGACGTATTCGGGAAAATTCGTAACATTCTGCGGCGACCCTATAGAATCGTTATCCTGCTTTTTAAATTCGGGACGGAACTCGACGTGTTCGGCTACGATGGAAACCCTTGAATGTTGCTTGCCGTCGGTGCCTGTCCACCTGTCCTGCTTTAGGCGCCCAACCACACGCACACCACGGCCTTTGCGGCCTAACTCGCGGCAGTTGTCGGCCAGTTTAGACCAAGTTTCCACATCAAAGAAACTTACTTCCCTTTCCATCCCGCTTTCCTGTTTAAAAAAGCGGTTGGAGGCAATGCTAAAGGTGCATAAGGATGTTCCTTTCGCGGTGGAGCGGAACATCGGGTCCCGAACCAAATTGCCTTCGATCAAAATTGAATTGAGGTTATTCATTGTGCCTCCCCTCAAGTAATAAGGTTCCGGCGGAAAAAACCACCGGCCGCAAAATTTTGCATTTGCGATACCTTATATACGCCTCTGCGGTGCGCGGCGATTGAGGAAAAACACTAAATATTTGAATCCGATAAAATTTTCGTGATATATAACTTGATGTAAAGCCGTAATGCGTCACGATTATTGATTTTACCAAGGGCGCTATTCGCCGAAATAATACTTTCGGTGGTCGCCTCCAGCATCTGCGCGTTAAACCTGTTTTTATCTTGCATTTTTAAAACATGGCGCACATGATTTTTGATAATTGCATTTACATCATGTATTAGCGTATTGCGGGCGGTTTTATTCAGTATTTGATTCCACCTGTCTATAATACTTTCAAGGTATTGGTCTACATCGGAGCCTTCCGGCACCATGTCGGCCATAAGTTTTTCAGCTTGAGCCTGCATAGAAATTCCGGTGTCTTTCTTGCCGGACATCCTTTTGTTAGCGTCAACATATTTTCCCGCAGGGCCATTTCTAAAAAAGCATATAATACTAACGATGAACGGAATTGAATACCAAAGGGGCAGCGAATAACGGCAGCCGGTCATAATTTCCGTCCGGTTCATATTAAGCATTTTACTTAGGGTTATCGGTTTATCGACAGTATAATATTTTTCGATTTCGGTTATTTCACTCTTATTACGCAATAATTCTTCCTGCAGAACAGCCGTTTTTTTATCATGCAAGATTGTATATAACGAGGGTACAAAAAGCCGTACATTGCGATTCAACATATCTTCAAAATTTTGATCTTTGTCCATGGATACGTCCCTGTGATAATCCCGCAGAATATTCATCCAGTGCGTTGTAACTTCGTCGCGCACCTTTGTGCGCGCATCGGCTATAAGTATTTTCAAAAAGTTCCAAACCTTATCTTTGCGTATAAACCATTCCACGTCCTCGCCGTAGCGCAGCCATTCCGGTAAATGCTCCGTATCGGGAACCGCCAACCTTTTTTTAATAAAAGCCTGAAATTCATTTTCCGGGAAATTATTGAAAATCGGTATGCCCTGTTTTGTCGTAAACTGCATTATATCACTCATGGTATACCTGTAAGGCGGTTCCAGCATTTTCTCATCTACTGAGGCAAGCATAAGCTCGCGTTCTTTTTGGTTCATCGCTAAAATTTTGTAATGATTATTTATTATCAGTAGGATGGAGACAGCCTGAAACAGCGCCGCATCGGCGGGTGTAATTTCGTTATTGCGTATAGCCGAATCCGCAATTTGTGTTTTTATAACCGGACATAAAAAAACCCATGCCGAAAAAGTAAATTCATTAGCCTCTTCCATCTGCGCGACAGCGTCAAGCGGACGCATCATCAAAATATTGATAAATTCTTTTACACGCGGCATCTGCCCGGGAAAGTGAATTAACAGTTTTTGTTTAATTGAATCCAGTTGATTATTTTTTCGTAAAGAATCCTTTATTTTGATGATAGCAGCTTCAAGAATACGTCCGGGTATATGGGTGGAAAGTGCCAATGCCTCGCCGAAACTTTTTGGGAAAAGCAGCTTTATAACCGGAAGTGCCGTCTTTTGAGGATTATTCATATAGTCCAGCAAACCTGTTTCCACAGAAACACGCCGGACCAAATCTTCAGGAATTTCAAAACGCAAAGATTTTTCGTTGGGGTAAGGCTGTTCGCCGCTTTCCCCGATTGTAACATAAACCTGCGCCAGCTTATCAATATAAAAAACCGGTAAAAAAATCTTTTGTCCTTTTGTGCCAACTTTCATCTTGCATTTTCCGGAATTGACAAGCTCCGAAAGCTCGGTCATAACCTTCTCTTTTGTGTTACCGGCCCAATCATTGATCTGTAAATTTCCGCCATTCTCGCGCTCGGCGTTATTCTTTAGAAAAGAAATAAAAATATCCAGACCGATATACGCCGTATTATTTTTTAGTGCGTAGGTGCGCAGCAATGTATAAAGGTCAACTTTTTGTGCCATTCTTTAATTATCTACTAAATTTACATAAATTCAAAGTAGCGGTAATTAAGCATCAGCAATTCTGAACTTGAATAAATCCCCCGCTCCAAATACATTTTTTCTGCCTTTAACACAAAAACGGCGTGCGTAACGGTCTACAAAACATTTTTATTTCTGTATTACAAACAAAAACGGTAAAAGGTCAAAGAACCTATAGCTCCGCGTTAGTGCTATCCGGTCGTTATCTTTTCCTTGACCACCAGAAGCGGTTTAACCGGCATGACGCAATACGCTTCGCTATAGAACCTTTGACTTTTTACCGTCATTCCGGCAAACGCAGAAATAAAAATGCCTTTGACACAAAAGCCGCACGCCGCTTATATAACAAAAGCAGAAAAACGCTTTTGACGCTAACATAGGGAAGATCAATTAACAATTAACCCCTAACTCCGCTATGATATACCCCGCCTATTAATACCCCTCTTCATTCAGGTCCAGTTTTGGCAATTTTTGCCTTTTTTAGCAGTTTTTTGCAAAAAACCCTTGCAGTTATTTCTAATTCGGGTTA
>BOBI01000042.1 GCA_026002305.1 Spirochaetia bacterium | reverse complement strand
GCCCTAAAGCACCGCTTATCCGCCGTATTTCCGCTAAATTAAGCTTGTTGCCAAGGTTCTTTAACCAGATGTTCTCCTCCGGCAACAGCTTACGGCTGTCGATTATCTGAATGGGTAGCACATCACCGATCACAGTATAAATCCCCCGGCTGTTTTCTTCAATACGAAAATGGCGAACATCCTTAAGATGGGCCAACAACGCGCGGGGATGGCGGCTCTCAATAAAGGTAAGGGTTAGATCGGTAATTGCGGCTTTTGTTTGTACCACATATAAACAGCCGTAAGCGTATACCTTGTAGAAATCCTCCACAGAAACATAATCCGTGGGGCTTTTGTACTCGACGATGTTGTCTGTGCGGAAGATAGCGGCGATGTTTTTTTCAATAACAACGTCAGGCGGTTTTTTGATGATTAGTACGTCTATTTTTAGCGGCTCGGAGGTTAACTGGTGTTCCGGATTGAATTCAAGAATATCTTTGTATTGCTCCAGTTCAAGCTGTATAGCCTCGATAAAGGCAGGGTGCCATGCTATGGGGTTTTTGTTTGCTGTTTCGTTTACGGGTTTAATGTCCGGATCATCCTGCATACGTAACCATAGAGGCATTTGGCGGCAAGTGCAAGTAGCGGAAAATCAGGATAAACGCATAGACTTTGAAAACAGGAAATTCCCCGGCGCCAAACTAAAAAAAGCCCGTCTTTTCAAGAGGTAATGAAAACGCGAGCCAAAACCCTGCAATTCTCATTTAAAGACGGGCCGAATTCAGTCTGCAAGTTGAATGACGGTATCAAGAACGTTTGCGGTACTTTCCTTTCAACATCCGTCAATATTGAACTTTCACTTTGAATGAACTACCTCGCCCTAAAGGGCGAGGCATCAGATTTGTTTGTTTTTTTGCTTTGCAAAACTAAAAACAAACCTGTGGTGGATACATTTGTTCGGGTTAGCTGGTACGAATTTAAACTACCCCGCAGCAAGCCGCGAGGTAGTTTTATTACTACCTATAAAAAGTGCCGTAACCACTAACATTCAAACTATAATCGTTGTTACTCAAGGCATCGACACCACCCACTGAATAATATCTATAACCATTATTTGTACCAGTATAGCTGAAAGTTCCTTTAACATTTTCAGTACTTCCTGTAGCAGTATTCACAGAAGTATATGTAAAATTCGCTCCGGTAAAAACAAATGTTCTTATAACCCCCAAGCCACCAGATGAATTCCATTGGCCTTCAAGAGCTGTGGTATAAACGGGATCGCTAGGGCTAGACACTTTTTTTAGTGTCATTTGACCTATAGACACTGCGTTTTGCATTCCTAAATAATTCCCCGTTCCCAAAAGGCCGCTAAAAGTTATAATACCGCCGCTGCCAATTGTATAAGTTCCTGAATCAGCTCCACCACTGTTTAAAAAGCTATAGCTGCCATCATTAAGCGTAAGAGTCGAAACCCCATATTCAGGATATGTTACCCTATACACCCCTCTTGTCGCTTCACTAATATCAACACTTGTTGGGACTGAGCACCCTGTTAATACCGCTAGAACGAAGGCAAGCGTCGCCATTACCGAAAAGAGCATTTTGCTCATGTTTTGCGTAGTTTTCATAACTACCTCCTATAATTAATTATAACGTATTAGATTATATATCATGTAATCGGATATAGTCAATAGCAATTTGTTGGTAAAAAATAGAAATATAAACAAAGAGGTGATAGAGGCATGAATGACAGATTTGCGGGAACTTTTAGCCCAGAATATTAAAACTTATCGAAAACTCCGCGGTTTTTCGCAGGAAATGCTTGCCGAAAAAGCCGGTACCTCTACAACCCATATAGGTATGATTGAAATTGCAAAAAGGTTCCCCTCTACCGAGATGATTACCCGGATTGCCGGGGCTTTGATGGTGGATACGCCCCAATTATTTGCCTTGGAACAGGAACAGCTAGTTCCTATGCACTACGTTTCGCTGCAAAAACTTTATAGGGACATTTTACACGACTTTGACAAAGTAGTTACCGAAAGAATTGCTCACCTAAAAGAAGGTGTCAGTTGATTTTTATGGAAGAAAAACCACGAGAACTGCGAAACCCACGAAAGAAGACAGGAAAAAATACTTTACGGAGCGGCTTCACAGCGCAATTTGGTACCTGACCCCCTAAGAAGTTTTCCAGGGAAAGGCAACTGAACGGATTGCGGAACGCGGAGAAAAACCGCATACCGCATGTATTAACAGACAGGCTTATTCTCCGTGCGGTTTAATACCGTCTGCACGCTACGCACCTGCTTGCGTGCGAGGGCTCTGCGGCGCGGTAGTTCATTTGCAGCGGTTGTCTGCCGGGGGTCTGAACTGATCGGCGCCAGGCACTTTTTTTTGTGCGCAAAGGCGTTTTTTCTGCTTTTGTTCAGAAAGGCGGCGTGCGGAAACAAAAACGCCTAAAACGGCCGGTGCTTCCACTACAGCAGCTTGATTTTATTTAACGGCCAATAACGTAAGAGCGCTTTGCCGATGATATAATTCTTGGGGATAGGCCCCCATGTACGCGAATCGTTGCTGTTGCTGCGGTCGTCGGACACTACAAAGCATTGGTTATCGCCCAACACGATTTTTTCCATGTTACCGGAAAACGGAATTGATGAATCCCATAATGCGGGCACTTGTGGAATGTTTATGTTGTAAGGCGAATCCGACAATTCAAATTCGGTAAATGTATACGGGTTGTCGGCGCTCTGAACGCGCAGTACATAATTCGACATAGAAATAGTATCACCGGGCAAGCCTATAACCCGTTTAATAAATAGTTGTTCTTCGCGTCCGGGAATTCCCATGCGGCCGGCGGTCCAAAACCGTGCTATGCGATTGAGTACATTCAAAAAAATATTTTTGTTATTATCTATTTGTTTATTTACAAGCACAACATTTCCGCGGTGCATGTGTTGTTTATTAAACGGCGGAACATCCGGCAGCAGCCGGTGAATACCAAATGAGTAAAAAATAAAACGGTCGCCGTGATTAAAATCCGGCTGCATGGAATTATTTTCCAATGCCTTAACAGGAAAGAAAAAGTTTGTGAACAAAAGATAAATGGCAAGACAAAGAATCACCCACAGAATAATATTTCGCACCCTGCCCGTTTGAGTTTTTTGATCGGCATAAGAATATTTCAGCCATTTATTAAACAAGACCATTCCCTTATTTAATTGTGCCTATGCGTCCAAGCGGCCAATATTTAAACGAGCCCTGCCCCAGCACTTTGTCAAGAAGCACCGCGCCGAAAAATCTCCCGTCTCTGGAATTATCGCGGTTGTCACCTAACGGTAGCATTCTGCCGGGCGGCACATACCAGCCTTGCAGCCGGCGCGCATATTGTTCACTAGCCCTTGCCTCGTGCGGGAAAGCGCCGCGCAGTGTTTCAAGCCGCGCCGTTTCAAATGTTATGTAGTCGGGGTTGCGTATAGAGGCGGCGCCGGCGGCAAGTTCAGCCATTTTTTCGGGCACGTTAAGACCAATGTCCTGCAGTGCCGCCGCATGCCCTGCCGCCTGCAGCGCCGGATAATCGCCTGCCCTAACCAAACGGCTTAATTTATGCTTCCACCCGCGCGCTTCATTGTATTCGGTTTCCGGCACAACACGGGTTTCGCCCGCAAACCGAATCTGCATACCGCCATTTATATTTATAAATGTGTCGCCGCCCATACCAACCGCGCGTTTTATTAAAAAATGTGCTTTAGGATTACCGTTTTCGTCGCGATCAATATCAACAATAGAAAGTGTGAGCATATAAATTATCCGCTGCGCGACATCAAAAAGCGTGCCCCGCGGTATGTAAGCCGGATTTTCAAAAATAACCACTTGGTTACGCCGAGGCTTATACGGGCTGGGGATTTTCAACAACCCCGGCAGCAATTCGGGCCCATAAACAATTTTATTTACAAAAATCCGGTCGCCAATCAGCAGCGTATCAATCATCGAACCTGAAGGAATTTGATACGCCTGAAAAAGATATTGATTTATCAAAAGAACAACACACGCCGCCCAGATAAACGCTTCTATCCAATCAATAATGGGATTCTTCTTCTTTTGATTTTCCAGTTTTTTTTTCCGCCGCACCGCACGGCGCGTTAGGCAGACTTCCGTCATTTTTTGAATATTGTCAAAGAAACCAGACTTTTTTACTTTCGCATCCATAGCTATGGTATTATTATGTTAGTTTCCAGCCGCAAGGTCAACGGCACGCAATGCCTCTGGCAAAATGTAACGCAAGGTATCCGCTACAGGACTTAATTGAATGTTACAGGGTGATAGCTATTTATAACAAATAATTTAAAAAACGGATCGGCTATAAAGTATTCGTTATTTATTTTTTCGATAATGTTGTCTTCAATTAGTTCTTTTACCGCTTTTTGAATTGCTGACGCGCTTGATAAACGGTATGTCTTTATATAATTTATTGAAAATATATTTTTCCCGCTTTGCGATAGAGCCTGCAGCAACTGTTTTTTACTGTTTGACTGCCTGTCAAATAATTCGATATGATAATCCTTGTTTGATGCCAGCACACGCTGTACACAATAATCGATTATGTCCGTTGTTACGGTATTTTTTTCATTTACCATGTATTGCCACACTTCGGATGCAAGTAATTGAATATAATGAGGAATATCGCCCGCTGTTGTAATGATATATTTTGCCATACCGCTGTTGATGGTAATTGAATGTGCGCTAAATTTTTTTTGTAAATATGCTATGGTTTCTTTTTCCGGCAGCGGCCCAATTGACATTGGCAATGCCGAATTATAGAAAGCTCTTTTTTTGTTGTTAAACATATCGTTTAATATATGTGTTTTACTGCCAAAAAAAAGATAGTTTGTGTATTTATGATGTTGGATTTTGCTTCGTAAAAGATTTTCAAAATTAATATCATTTATTTTTACACAGTCCTGAAATTCGTCAAAAAAAATGAAAACACGCTTTTTATCAAAGAGTACTTCGGACATATCCAGTAATTGTGAAATCATAGCTTCGTCAATGGTGTCGCCGGGGCCGGCAAAATTCACCCCGAATTCCGGTTCACCTGAAGCATTAAAACTTAAAACCGGACGAATATTCTTTATCGACGAAGCTAAATCCTGAACAAATTTTTTTAGATTGGATTGTTTTTTTGATAACGCATAAGAATACAGTTTAACAAATGATTCTAATGAATATATACTCATAAAATCAAAATAAATGCAGATAAATTTTTGTTTTTCCAACATCTCTATTATTTTAAAAACCAATGATGTCTTGCCAAATCTTCTGGGCGCATAGAGCACAATATTATTGCCCCCCAAAAGCGTTTCCGCAATGCGATCAGCCTCGTCTTTTCTATCATAAAAATCCGCCCCGCTTACCACAGCGCCATAATGAAAAGGATTCATTTTCGCCTCCCTCTAAATTATACTATTTAGTATTATACCATTTAGTATTATACCATTTAGTATAATTTTGTCAATGCCGCCGGCCGCAGGATTAATAATTCAGGTTGCAAATTGGAGGTTTTGGGATATAATAAGTTAATGTGGCGTTTTGCGCCCATCCCTTAAAATAAAAGGAGGATAAATTGAGTATTTCGACAAAAGCGATTCCGGATTTTGTGTCCGTGTTGGCAAGCAAGGCGGCTGTTCCAGGGGGCGGCGGCGCTTCGGCGTTGGTTGGCGCGGTTGGTACTGCGCTGGGCAACATGGTTGGCAGTCTTACCGTAGGCAAGAAAAAGTATGCCGATGTGGAGCCGGAGATTATTAAGCTGCAGAAGCAATGCGATGCGCTTCAAAAAGAATTTCTTACACTGATTGATAAGGACGCCGAGGATTTTGAGCCTCTTTCCAAGGCTTATGGACTGCCCGCAAACACCGATGTGGAAAAAGCCGAAAAAGCAAAAATAATGGAAAAATGTATAAAAGACGCCTGTGCGACCCCGTTTAAAATTATGCAGAAATGTGCGGAAGCCATTAAGATTTGCGAACAATTTGCGCTTAAAGGCAGCAAACTCGCGGTTAGCGATGCCGGTGTCGGCGTTATTTTCTGCAAGGCGGCTTTAGACGGCGCAAGCCTGAATGTGTTCATTAACACAAAGTCTTCGACAGACCGCGCATGGGCCGACAAAATAAACAAAGACGCCGACGCCCTGATCAAAGAGTATGGCGCGTTAGCCGACAAGGTTTTTGCGGAAGTAAAGGGCCAACTCCACAAATAGTGGGGGTAGCGAAAAAACGTTTTGCGCAGCAAAACTTTTGTAGCGAGGGGGCGCCGCGTCCAATATGTGTTAGCGTCAGATACTTTTGTTTCTGCAATGGAACAATGGGTTCTTTACCCGTTTGCAGTTTTTGTGTCAAAGGCAGAAACAAAGGTGTTTGGAGCAGAGGTGCGCCCCCTACTGTTGAAAATTAACTTCAAGGTTTCTTGGGGTTTTAATTTTATATTATATAAGGAGTGAGTATGTTATTAAGTGGTAAAGATGTAGCTGCGGCTATGCAAGAGCAGATGAAGAAAGATGTGGAAGCGCTGAAAGCAAAGGGTGTAAACCCCACACTGGGCATTATCCGCATGGGCGAGAAACCCGGCGACCTTTCTTACGAGAAGGGCGCGACGAAAAACTGCAACGAAGTTGGCGTTGCCGTTAAGAATTATGTACTGCCGGAAGACGCGCCGCAGTCGGAGCTTTTAAAGGTAATTAAGCAGGCTAACGAGGACAAGAGTGTTCACGGCGTACTGTTGTTCCGCCCGCTGCCCAAACAGTGTGATGACAACGAAGCGCGCTCGCTGTTGCTGCCCGCAAAGGATATGGACGGTATTACCGATGGCTCTATGGCCGGTATTTATTCGGACACAGGCGCCGGTTTCCCGCCTTGTACAGCGGAATCCGTTATTAAGATTCTTGATCACTACAAGGTGGAAATTGCAGGAAAGGATGTTGTGGTTCTTGGACGCAGTACCGTTATCGGTAAACCTGTTTCGATGCTTCTGTTAAAGAAAAACGGAACCGTTACCGTTTGTCATTCCAAAACAAAGGACATGGCGAAAAAAGTTCAAGCCGCCGATGTTGTAGTTGTAGCTATGGGACGCGCTTGGAGCGTTGGCAAAGAGTGCTTTAAAGCCGGTCAGTATGTTATCGACGTAGGTGTAAACGCCAAACCCAACGGCGAAAAAGGTACCTGCGGCGACGTCCGAACCGAAGAAGTCGAACCAATCGTGGCGGGCATCAGCCCTGTCCCGGGCGGCGTAGGCTCTGTTACAAGCGCCAACCTTGTAACCCACGTTATAGACGCGGCAAAGAAAACTGCAAAATAGATTTAAGGGTGGGCAGGAAGGATAACTTGATTTCTATGTCAACTTGTACAATGGAGGCCAAACAGTCCGCCGGACTGTTTGGGGACTCTTTCCCCCGCCCGTACTTCGTTGCGCCCCCGCCGAAGACGGCGGGTGTTTTTGTTTGGGTAAACAAGTACCCCGGGCATTATGGAATTGTTCAATTTGCAATTTTTTCAATAAGCGCATCTTTTAGAATTGCGGAAAAATTGACATTCTTACGTTCTGCGGCGCGGTTAAGCCACGATGGGATTGTTAGTGTTTTTTTTACAGGTTTATCAACAAAATTCTCTTCAAGACTATCCATATCAATATAAATCATAGATACAAAACAATCACAGCCAATATGTGCATTTTCAAGTTTTACATTATTTGGATTGGTTGGGTACGGCAATTTATCGCCACATTCAAGCATTGCAAGGATTCTTCCCGCGGCGGCGTCAGCAGCCATATACATAGCGTCGGCAATATCATCGCCAAATGTTGCAATAGAAAAATCAGGAAGCTCTACAGAATAACGTCCATCATCTTCCCTATAAAAACAAGCCGGATATACATATTTCATAAAAACTCCTATTTTAACTCCGCCTGCCTATAGACTGAATTGATAACAAATTTTGGAATATCACCATTATGTTTTGGAATGGTAACTGTACCTGATTTTTCATTATGCTTATAATGATGATGCGATCCATAAACCCGCACCTTAAACCACCCATCGTCGGTTAGTTGCTACGCATAGTAGTGGGGGGTAACGGATGACCAAATGGAAAGCGCATTATTTTCCGCAGACCTTTTCCTTAATTGTATTTAAAATGCCGTTTATGAACCGGAACGATTCGTCTTCGCCGTACTCAATGGAAATCTTCACCGCCTCTTCCATAACCACCTGCGGCGGAATATCCGGTTGAAACAACAACGAATACACACTGATCCGTAATATCGCAACATCAACCCTTTTAAGCCGTGAAAAATCCCAATGCTGCAGGTTTTCTTTTATCTTTTCGTCTATGATTTTAATGTTTTCGATGGTGCCCGCTACCAAAAGGCTGGCAAAAGTCTTTGTTCCGGCGTTTATTTTTGACTCTTCAGCTTCGGCGGTTTGCGGCCAATTAAATTCAAGCAACTCGTCCAAGGGGGCCGCCGTCGCTTCCCAAGCATAAAGCGCTTGAAAAGCGGCAATCCGCCCTTTTCTACGCGACATACTAGTAGTTTAAATAAGCTTCATTAACAGTAAAAGTTTTACCTTCGCGAAGCTCGTCAACAAGCTCTTGTGTGGCCTGCACTATCAACCTTTGCTGTGCTTCCTGATAAATCATAGCCGCAATGTAGTCCCTTACCGTACCCTTTGCCCCATTGGGTAACGATATTATGCTGTTTATTTTTAGGAATTCTTTGGGGTATTTCCCCATAACCTTTACAATGTAAAAACCCCTTGCCGTGGGAGATGCCGTTACTTCAAGTACATTAGAAATCTTTCCCTGTTCCATAGAAAAAACCGCATTCACAAATGGTTCGCCGAATTGCTGTATGGCATACTCATTTTTAGGCAACTCACCTGTATCGTCGGCAAGATACGCCGAACCCTGCATCTGCCCAAGCGCCACCTTTTGATCGAATGCATTCGCACTGCCGTTTATTTCCCTATAGAGACTATTTGCAAGTTCCCTCGACTTTGCCCTTTCCAAATCGGTCTTATACTGCACCAAAATCGCCGCAAACTTTAACCTCTCCGGCTGAACCAATTCCGCCTCGTGTAAATTATAATACCTGTTTACTTCCGCATCGGTAGGCTCTTTTAATTCATCAAAAGTTGAACGCTTTTTTGCGGCAAGGTATTTCTGAAAAGTAATTGTTTTCTTCGCCTCCGCTCTAAACGCGGGAAGATCCATGCCGGTTTGCTGTTTTATTGCCGCCGCCAATTCCGAATCGGTAGGAGTCTTTCCCCCGTTAGCCCGCGTCGCCTGAGCCCTCATGTCCTCAATTTGCCTGGTTACTTCCCCGTCCGTGGCAACAAGGTTTTCTCTTTCCGCGGCCTGCAAAACAAGTTTTTCGTTTATCATGCGGTCCAAAACTTGCTTCCGCTCCGCAATCGTCAAAGACCGGCCCTCCGCCTTTTCCAGAGTCGCAACTTCCGCTTTTAACTGCTTTACCGAAATTGCTTCAGTTTTTGCGGCAAGTTTTACCGTCGCAATCGTTTGCAAATCAGTTTGGGTAAAAGCTGCCCCGCCGCACACTAAAATTAACAATAAAGTCAATAATCTTTTTCTCATGAAACTACCTTATTTTTTTAAGTCTTTTATATTAAACCAATATTACAGCTAAAAGGCAACACAAAAAAGATAGGGCGCGCTGTCCGCCAAGCGCCGCCGGTCCCCGCCTTGACAGGGGCGCCCATGCTTTGCTAGGATTTTTCTAAACGGCGGCGTAGCTCAGTTGGTGGAGCAAGAGATTCATATCCTCTAGGTCATTGGTTCGATCCCAATCGCCGCTAATTTTGAAAGCTCTGTTTTAAGCTGCTCCATGGGGTCGCCCTTTCCTGTTAGTTTTTTTGCCGCATTAATAAAATTTGTAAGATTACTGCCATGCGCTTCGTATAATTCTTTTAACGCGCTGCCGCCGTCATAGTACAACCGGTATAATTCCAAGTATGCATTATTCACTTCAACATTAACGAAGTTTTTATAGCGGTCTGTTAAAAACATGGAATCATAATTTTCTTTAAACCGCTCTTTTGATCCGGCAATAATCTTCTCTTTTGACAAAAGTTTTTCTTCTATTGATACACCACTGTTATAAACTTCGTCTAACGCTTTTATCATACCTTGAATAAACTTAACAAAGGCGGCGTTATCCGTTTTGCTCTCTTCCATGTCTCTTATTTGCTTGTTGTCTTTTCCGTACATTTTTTCCATATACAAACGCGCGCCTTCACCGCCGATGAATTCAGCAATCTCCTCGTTAAACTGAACTTTGTTTTTTAAGAAAAGTGTCGCGTGAAATGATTCATGAATGATAAGGTCTGCCATTGCGTAATCTGAATAATCAAGCATGAACGAATAGATTGGATCGTTAAACCAGCCTAGTGTACTAAATGCATCAACAGGACGTATCAGCACATCAAGATTTTTTTTCTTTAGTTTATCCGCTTCCTTTTTTGCATCGTCAAGGCGAAAAAACCCTTTGTATGGAACTTGTCCGATAACCGGAAAGCTCCACTTATGTGTGTTGAATTTATCTTTATCGCAGGCGGAAACTATAGCCGCTAAATAGTCATTGTCTATCTTAACATATTTTGTATAATTTTTTGTTTCTTTTAAGCCAAGCTCATTTATTGCAAATTGCCTGACCCTATGAACATTTTCTACAAATAGCTTTTTCTTTTCCGCATCCTGCGCATCTCCGCTTGAACCGCCATCGGTTGAACTGTTATCATTTATTGATTCAAGCGGCACGGCACGGCCAAGATAGCCCAACAGAATTCCACCCTGTGTAAGCGTATAACACCCGGAAAGCATCAACGAAAAAACAAGAACGCAAACCGCGGAAAACAGAACCGGTAAAATGTACAACTTCATTATTATATGATATACTTTTTTGGGACGGATTTAAAGCTATGGACTATTATTGCATGAACATCTAATCTAAACGCATGGGCGGACCTTTTTCACCGGCGCGGTGGCTCCGGTTGTTTGCGGATTATAACCAATTCTTGCAAGGCTTCGGTATTACGCTATTTGTAGCGCTTTCGGCGCTTATTCTGGCATTGGTCCTTGGCGTAATTTTCGGACTTTTTTCGGTTTCGCATTTAAAGCCGTTAAGAATAGCCGCGCGTGTTTATGCGGAATTTTTCCAGAATACTCCTCTTGTAATTCAGATTTTCTTTTTTTACAACGCGCTTCCGTATGTCGGCGTGAATATGGGTGTGATAAGCATCGGCATAATCGGTGTGGGTATTTATCACGGGGCTTATGTCGCGGAAGTTGTCCGCGGTGGCATTACCTCAATATCAAAGGGGCAGTTCGAGGCGGCGCGCTCGCAGGGCTTTTCCTATCTGCAATCAATGTTTTACATCATTTTGCCGCAGGCGGTAAAAATTATTCTGCCGCCGCTTGCAAACCAAGCCGTCAACCTTATGAAAAATACATCGGTGCTGGCGCTTATAGCGGGCGGCGATTTAATGTACCGCGCGGACAGTTGGGCATCAAACGGCTCACTAAGCTACGGCCCGGCTTATGTTGTAACCGGCGCGTTGTACTTTATGCTGTGTTTTCCCCTTGCCAGATGGGCGCGCCATTTTGAAGAACGTTTAAAAAACCGCGACAAACTTGTTGTGCCGGAAATACTCGTAGGGGTTGAACAATGACTGAAGTTTTGCTGCCGCAAATTTTTAAAGATATTTTTACCGCAGGTAATGTTCATTTCCTTTTGCGAGGCCTAATGGGGACGCTTCTTATTTCTGTAAGCACCGTTTTGATAAGCGTAATATTCGGAACAATTCTGGCTATATGTAGAAATTATGACAAAAAAGTATTTGGAAAAATCGCGTCGGTTTATATAGAGATATTCAGAAACACACCGTTGTTACTGTGGATTCTTGTTTGTGTTTTTATGCTGCACTTTGGCACGGCAACAAGCCGCGGCACACTGGCGCTGATTCTTTACACATCGTCGGTTATTGCCGAAATAGTGCGCGGCGGTCTTAATTCGGTGGCGAAAGGGCAGTTCGAGGCGGCGCGCTCGCAGGGTTTTAATTTTATACAGCTGCTGTTATACATTGTCCTGCCGCAGTGCTTTAAACGGATCGTTCCGTCGCTTATGAGCCAAATTATCACAACGGTAAAAGACACGTCATTTCTTGCTCAATTTGCCATAGCGGAATTTTTCTTTAATTCTAAAGTATTGATGAGCAGCCTTCCTCAAAAAGTTACCATTACCACCGCTCATATTTTCGTAATTTTCATTTTTATCGCGCTTGTTTATTTTGTCATCAATTTCTCGCTTTCCTGTATTGTTCGCCGTCTTGCCAAAAAGACTTAACAAAAACAAAATGCCAAAGATACAGGTGGAGATACGGTAATCAAAGCCGTCTTTGTTTTTTTTGTCCGGGGCATCTTGAACGTCCGGAATTTGCTGCTTCTGTTCGTTTGGCGTGGGAAATGGCGATTGTTCTGCTGCCACAGGCGCTGCTGCAAAGGAAGGCGTTACTTCATCTTTAATTTGTTGATCATCGTTACGCGCAATTTCGTTGGACGCAATCTCAATGGACGCAATATCAATGTCCGCAATATCAACATTGAGATCGTTAACTTCGTTTAACGCTTGGGCGGCGGCAATATTATCATCACTTGTTACAGCTTCTATTATTGAAACTTTAGTTTGAACAGGTTCAATTTTTATTACGTCTGCCGTTGCAGCGGCGACGGGCGTCAATTTTGCGGAGATGAGCGCGTTATCAACAGCTTCTAAAAAACCGGTACTTGTTATGCTGGCGCCGGATATTGCGTCAACATCGGTTGAATCTTCTTCCAGAACAGCATCAATAAGCTCGCGGAGTGCTTCGCCGCCTATGAATGGATCCTCGTGATGTTCTATTACACGAATGTCCAATATTGATGACGCGTCGGTTTCCACCGACACGGTGATTGGCCCGCCGTACCCTTCGGCGCTGCCTTTCCAAACACCAGCCATAAACCGCACAACCCCCTGCCATGTTAAGCAGGCGGAAAACAAACTTATAATAACAGCGACTAAAAACAATTTCTTTTTCATAACATACATAGGCATCTGTTATGCACGGCGCTTCTAACATTTTGGGCAAAATGCCGGTTTTTTCTAAAAGTCGTGATATTTGACGGGGGCTGCCCTAAAATATCAGGGTTAATGGGACTGCCCGTCTTTGATTCACCTCGGAAAGGCAGCGGCTTACCGATTTAACAAAATTGATAAATCAAGTATAGTTTAGGAAATATTCTTAATTGGAGGAAAATTAAAAAATGAAGAAAACTCTTTTTGCCGCAATCTGTTGTGCGGCGCTTTTGGCGGCGGGGTGTAAAGCAAAATCCGACACCATTAAAGTTGGCGGCATATTTCCGCTTTCCGGCCCTGTGGCAGTTTACGGCGTAGAAGCCCGTAATGGCATATTGCTTGCCCTTGACGAAATCAACGCAAAAGGCGGTATTTTGGGCAAACAGGTGGAGCTTATCTCCGAGGATGACGAAGGTAACGCAGAAAAAACGGTCAACGCATACAACAAGTTAACAGCAAAAGACAAAGTTAAGACGATTATCGGCAGTCTTACATCCGGCTGTACAATAGCCATTACATCTAAAGCGCAGGCTCAGAAGGTAGTCCTTATCGCGCCCGCCGCCACTGCGGAATCCGTTACCGATGCCGGTGATTATATCTTCCGCGCCTGCTTTATCGACCCGTTCCAAGGCACTGTCGGCGGCCTTTTTGCAGTTGAAAACCTTGGCGCAAAACGCGCTGCCGTGTTATACGACATTGGCAACGATTATTCCGTAGGCCTAAAAGACAACTTTGTAAAAACCATCGAAGGGAAAGGCAGCCAGGTTGTGGCAACAGAATCCTATAACACAGGCGATGTCGATTTTAACGCGCAGATTACAAAAATCGGAGCCACAAATCCCGACGTAGTATACCTTCCCGATTACTATTCAACCGTTGCGTTAATAGCAAAACAACTCCGCGCAAAAGGTATCAACTCACCAATCGTAGGCGGGGACGGCTGGGACGGTCTTACCGAAAATGCCGGCGACGAAGTACTTAACGGATTCTACTCCAACCACTACGCCGCCGATTCCACCGAGCCGCGCGTAGTAAACTTTGTCAAATCTTATCAGGCTAAATACAAAAGCGTGCCCGTCTCGTTTGCCGCGCTCGGCTACGATTCAATGTACCTGCTGCGCGATGCCATCGAAAAAGTAGGCAGCGCCGACAATACCGCCGCAATCCGCGATGCCCTAGCTTCAACAAACGGCGCTTACTTAACCGGCAATCTTTCGTTCGATGTCAAACACAACCCCGTTAAATCCGCCGTAATTGTGGAACTTGTTAAAAACGGCAGCAAACTCGAAACTGTTTACAAAACAACCGTAAATCCATAAATTAGTTTAATCCCCGTGGGGTTTAATACCTCGCCCTTTAAGGCGAGGTATTTCATTAGCGATACACATTTTGTGTGTATCGCTAATCATTCCGCAAATCTGTAACCCATGCCGTAGACCGTTTCGATGTATCGCGGGTTCTTGGAATCCGGTTCTATTTTTTGACGCAGATTTTTTATGTGTGTGTCAACGGCGCGGTCAAAGCCGTCAAAGTCATCACCTAACGCTTTTTCGATAATTTCATCGCGTGTCCATATTTTTGCAATGCGTGACATAAGCAGCAAGAGAATTTTGTACTCATTCTTTGTAAGCGTTATTTCCACACCGTCGCGCTTCACCCTGCATTTTTCTGTATCCACCACTAAACCGTTATGTGCAAGAATCGCCTGACTGCCGCTTTTTCCGCCTGACTGCCGCCGCAGCACCGCTTTAAGACGGGCAACAAGCTCGCGCGGGCTAAAAGGCTTGCGGACATAATCGTCGGCGCCGGTATTCAAAGCATTGATAATTGTCTGCTCATCAACTTTTGCCGTAAGCATAATGATTGGTACAGCGGAGAGGGCGCGTATTTTTTTACACAAGTCAACGCCCGAAATATCCGGCAGCATTATGTCCAAAAGGATTAAAGAAATAGGATTTTGCGCGGCAAGGGATTGTTCAAAAAATTCGAGAGCCGTCTTGCCGTTTTCCGCGCAGACTGCGTCAAAGCCGCTGTTTTCAAGATAAGATTTGACAAGTTTTAAAATCTTTACCTCATCATCAACAACTAAAATAACCTGTTTGTCATTCA
>BOBI01000041.1 GCA_026002305.1 Spirochaetia bacterium | reverse complement strand
CCACCTTGCTACAGGAGCGCGTATTTGTGATAAGAAGCTGCCGTCTTCGTCCCTTTCGATAATGCTTACGCCGTTAAGCGTAAGTTTTGGATAATCATAATAATCGATAGAATAAATTCTATTGCCGTCATTTGTTTTTATAACTATGTCGGAATTATTCTCTGTGTGCTGTTGATGTTTTAATGTACTGCCAAGATCATTTTTCATTTTTAGTGTAGGAATGACAATTGAATCTTCAAAAAAAAACGCAAACACAGAAGCAAGCGCCCCGATAATTAACAAGCTGCGCGATAATTTCCAAAAAGGAACGCCGGATGCAATTATTGAAGTTAATTCGTTTCTTGCATATAGATCGCCCAGCAAATATGCAACGGCAAACAATAATGATATTGGAAGCGCGTACGAAAAACTTTTTGGAATATAATAAAGACTAACTTTCATAATTTGACTGAAGGCTGCCTCGTAATTAAGATAGTGTACAAGATTTAAAAACAGATCGATAAGACATAGAAGCATAATAAACATCATAGCGGCAACCAGAAAGATAGGAACAAATTGACGGACAATGTATCTGTCTAATATCATCGTCTGATCCTGAAAATACACATAACGGTTCCGATGCTGATACAAAGTATGTTAGGCATCCACATTGTCCAAAAAGGAGAGTAACCCAGCCTTATGCCCATGTTCTGCCCGCCTAACAGAAACGCCCAATAGACAACAGAAATTATTATTCCTAAAATAAAGCCGACGGTTTGCCCGCTTTTTTTTGCAAGCAGCCCCAGCGGAACGGCTAAAAAAATAAATGAAAGGGAACCAAACGGTATGGAGAACTTTTTATAAAACTCCAGTCTATATATTGAAAGGTTGCGATCTTTTTTTAGTGCCTGCGAAACTTGATATTCACGCATAAACGCCGCTTCTAAAGAGTTGCGTTTTGCGGACACCCTTGAATTATTTTCTTCACGCAACGATAACTCCAGTTCAAGTGCGTTTTGCAGAAGTTTGTAGTCACGATCAAGAATTGATGTCTGTAGTGATGTTTGCTGTTCTTTTATTTCGTTGTACACGTCCAACGAGCTCATTTCGCGCGGACCTATTTGTGTTGTGCCCGTTACAAAATCATCTTGTTTAATGCGATAACGAAGAAAAGCGGTGTTGGCATAATCGTAATCGCGGCGCGCCGTTTCTTTTGCCGAATGAACAAACGCGTTTTCCATATCGAGACGCAGGCCTTCTTTTCCTGCATCAAGAAATTCCGCGTTTTTTGCCATGATAACACGACGTTCCCCGTCTGTAGTTCTGTCTAAAATTAAAATATCGGCTACGGAATTCCCCGTCACATTTCCGGTAATTACAACGGTATTTTTAAAACGCTTGACAGAATTTGATTCAAGCTCCAATGCGGGTGTTGAAACTAAAACTTTTCTGTAAAGGCGCGAAAATTGAATTGTACCGGCGGGCAGTAAAATATCATTTGCAACAAATGAAACAAGCGAAACTATAATACCAACTAAGAGTGTCGGTATAAAAATATTTTTGTAGGATAATCCTGATGACAGCATAACAAGAATCTCGTTATCTGATGACATACGTCCTATTGTCATAAGCGTACCGAGCAATGTCGCAAACGGTGTGGACATTGCGATTACCGATGGCAGCGAAAATAAAACAAGAAGCGCGACTTGGTTAAAGGGAACTCTTTTTGTAAGAATTTCCTGCGCCATAAGCAGAAGTTGATTCACAAAGAAAATAAAAAAGAAAAAGAGAAACGAGACAAAAAAAGAAAAAAGCGTTTCCATAAAAAGGTAGCGAAATATTGTTGACGATATAGGACCGCTATTTATTTGATTTGCAGTAGTTTTCGATTTCATTTTCCTGTCGAGCCGAAGCCGCCCTCCCCCCTGCTTGTGTTTGTTAAGCACTGTACTTCAATAAAATCGGCATGAATTACCGGAGCAAAAATCAACTGGGCAATACGGTCTGATGTTTTAACGGTCCACGCCTCTTTTCCTAAATTGATTAAAATTATGCGCAGCTCACCGCGGTAGTCCGAATCTATAGTGCCCGGCGAATTTAAAATTGTAACGCCGTGCCTTGCAGCCAAACCGGAACGCGGACGCACCTGCGCTTCATAACCTGCCGGTATTTCCAACGCTATGCCGGTAGGCAGCACAGTTATGCCGCCTGCAGGCACGGTAACAGCGCCCTTCAAACAGGCAAAAACATCCGCCCCCGCCGCACCTTCAGTTTGAAATGCCGGTACTATCGCATCCGGTGATATTTTCTTAAATTTGACGATAATCCCCACAAAAAAAAGTATAACATAAGGGCAATATTGTTGCTATAAACCGCGCGTTTTTCTAAAGCTGCGCCAGTTTATTCCGTAGTGGTGTATGCGGAGTCCCATTTGGCGCTCGGTGATGCCAAGGCTGCGCGAGGCGCCGGACATATTGCCTTCGCAGTTTTTGAGGGCTTCGGTGATCATTTCTTTTTCAAGGCGTGAGAGGGCGGCGTCCAGGGTGGTGGGAGAATATTGGCAATTTGAAAATGCGGTAATATACCAATGGGAAGAAAAGATACTGCGCATACGGCCATTGCCGTCCACAGTAGAAGATTACAACGAAGATCCGGAAATTTTCAGGCGCAGCGCTGTTGAACCTGCCGATCTTAACGCAAGGGATACCGCCGGTCTGGTGCGTGATTTAAGGCAGGCAGGCCTTCCATTTTTAAAAGCGCTTGCTGATTATTACCACCGTTTTTCTTTTTCGTCTGTTTCGTTTATTGTTGTTATACTTTCAATTTCGATGGGCGGACGTTTTAGAAAAAACATTATGCTAATGAGCCTGTTGACGAGTCTTTCAGTTGCGGTTGTATTTTACATTATGGAAATGATCAGTATGATGATGGCCCGGTTGGGTATGATTCCCCCGATAGTAGGCGCATGGTTTCCGGTATTTTTCTTTACAGGCGTAGGCGTAATCCTGGTTAAGTATTCTAAAACGTAAATATTTATGAGTGAACAATTTTTTTCAATACAACAAAAATCGTCGGAATGTCCGGCGCGTACCGGAATAATGAAGCTGCCTCACGGTGATGTTACAACACCTGTCTTTATGCCTGTTGGTACAAACGGAACCGTAAAGGCAATGACCAACGAAGCCTTAAACGAAATAGGGTTTGAAATAATACTTGGCAATACCTACCATTTGTATTTACGGCCGGGTACAGATGTTATACAAAAATGCGGAAGCCTGCACGACTTTTCTAAATGGCAAAAAAATATTTTAACGGATTCAGGCGGGTTTCAAATCTTCTCGCTTCCATCACTGCGAAAAATTACGGAGGAAGGCGCGAAATTCCGCTCGCATATTGATGGCAGTGAACATTTCTTAACACCGGAAAAAGTTGTTGATATTCAAACTGCATTAAACAGTGATATTCAAATGCAGCTTGATGTATGCTCGCCTTATGAATCGCCATGGAAGAAAGCGTTAGGTGCATTAATCATCACCGAAAAGTGGCTTAACAGGGCAAAGCAGCGCTGGAATGAAAAATGTGATGAAGGCTACCAAGGCAAATTTTTCTCCATTGTACAGGGGAATTTTTTTAAAGACCTGCGCGAAAAAAGCGCGGAAAGCGCCTGCGCGGCGGGAATTTCCGGCATCGCTATAGGCGGGCTTTCCGTAGGCGAACCCCACGAAGTTTTTAGTGAATACCTGTCTTTTACATCGGCGTTATTGCCGCAGGAAAAACCACGTTATGTTATGGGAATAGGCACCCCCGATTATATATTGGAAGCAATAGAAAACGGCATTGATATGTTTGACTGCGTGCTGCCTACACGGCTTGCGCGTAACGGGCAGCTTATTACGCATAAAGGCAATCTTTTATTAAAAAAGAGCGGATACGAAACCGATTTTAATCCCGTTGACCCCGTTTGTAATTGCCATGTCTGCAAAACTTACAGCAGGGCATATATGCATCATCTTTTTAAAACCAAAGAAATTTTATTCTCTATGCTTTCAAGCTATCATAATTTATTTTTTTTGCATAACCTTGTACTAAAGGCAAGAATGGCAATACAGCAGGATTGTTTTCTATCGTTTAAAAAGGAATTTTTAAAGAAATATTATGGCAGCTAAAAAGATATTATTTGTACTATTGATGTTGTTGTTAGTTTATAACCCTTTCGCAGAAGAACCGGATTATGAGCAGTATCAACGTGATACAATCAATTACGGCACAGATAATGAAATTGCCGAACTTATTAGAAAATTAAAGACCGACAATATAACATACCTTGATAATGATTTAATCGCGCTTTCAAAAACCAGTAAAAACATAAATATTTTAAACAATTTGTTTTTGTTCTTTTCTGACCGTGAACAAGGCGGGCTGGAAGATGCTGCCATGGACATTTTGCAACAGCGCGAAGAAAAAGAACCTCAGATTGTTAATGCCGCCATAACATATTTGGGGCAGGTAAAATATGTAAAAGCGCAGAATATTTTACAGGATATAATAAAATCTAACGAGGACCGTTATCGCAACATTTCGATTAAAGCGCTTGGAAAAACTGCAAATGGTACTGCCGGAGCGGATGCGATCTCCGGCATGTTAATGGAGTTTTACAACAATAACTCTCCGTCAAGCGAGACGCAGCGGGAAATAGTAGCGGCGTTAGGCAGCGCGGCGTCAAACAACAGCCTTAACTTCCTGCTTGATATTATTAAAAACAACGACGAGGGTGCGCCGCTGCGCATGGCGGCTCTTGATGCGGCGGCAAAAATAAAAAACAATGCCGCATTAGACGTAATCATTGAAGCGGCCGGCGCGCAGGATGTCAATGTACGTGCCTCCGCTATAAGCGCGCTTGGTTCTTTCAGCGGCGAAAGGGTTGAACAGGCAATTATCGACGGCTTCCGCGACACTTTTTTCAGGACACGGCTTGCGGCGGTAAAAGCGGCCGGCGATTTAAAACTTGCAAAGGCCGCGCCTTTTCTCCGTTACCGTGCCGAGCGCGACGAAGTGGCTTCGGTTAAAGAGGAAGCTGTCCGTGCGTTAGGTGCAATAGATCGCTCAGATACAAACGATATGCTTAAAAAGTTATTTGAGGATCAAAAAAATTCAGATAAATTGCGGATTCTTTGCGCGGAAATGCTTTTAAAAAATAACGCTGAACAATATGCGGATCAGGTAATCACAAAACTTGATGACGTTAAAAGTAAAAAGCAAACGGCGTTTTATAACGGACTTTTAAAGGCGCTTTCCAATGCCAAGACCGATAAAGTTAAGCCGCTTGCGGCGCGCCTTTTTTCCTCAAAAGATATTATCGAAAAATCATTTGCACTGGAAATAACGGCGGCTAATAAATTTACCAACTTTAAAGAAGAAGTTGAAAAAATCAGCGAAGACAAAAAGAACAGCCTTTCACGCAAAGCGGCAGATGTACTTTCTAAACTATAAGCCGCCGCGCCGCAAGCAACGCGGCATTTTTGTAGCGTTGCACGCAGACGGTATTAAACCGCCCTGCGAATAAAAGCCGTTACAACTGCGCTGCTTTAATTTCTTTTACCAGATAATTTATCTTTTCGTCGTTTATTTCAAAATCAAATTGTTCGCCTACACGTTTATTTAAAATCGAATTGCCAAACGGCGACATATACGAAATAATTTTATTTTGCGGGTCGGATTCCCAAGGGCCCAGCAATGTATAAGTTTCGTCTATGCCTTTTACGGTGTTGGTAAGCACAACGATTGTTCCGAATGATACACGTGTTGTATTGACTGTTGACGGATCAAATAGCTGCGAGCGTTCAATTTCGTTTTTAAGTTTTGCAACGGTCGAGTTAAGTATCTCTTGTTTTTCTTTCGCGGCCTTGTATTCAGCGTTTTCACGCAAGTCGCCCAACGACAGCGCAAACGCAATTTCTTTTGAGTTTGCCGGAACTTCTTCGTCCATAATTTTTGCAAGCTGGCGCTGCTTTTCTTCGTATTTTGCAACGGTAACAATGAGCGTCCGGTTAACCGTTTCTTTTTGTGCGGAGCCGAAAAATTTAAAGTCAGGGAATTTTTCAATTATGCGGTTTTTCAGTTTAAGTTTATCCGCCGGATCCAAGTCCTTAACGTCATCAAGCAATGTCCATATACGGATAATTGTTTCCCTGTCGGCATCGCTTAAATAATCATTCAGCAAATTTTCTTTAAAAAGAATTGTCCAAACCTGTTTGTTTACTTTTTTGTTTTCGGTTGACGCAAGCTGGTTGTCAATTTCACGATATGTAACATCAAGTATGTTTATCAATGTAATAATGATTTTCTCATTGCTTATGTTTGCTCTAACAAACAGAGGATCCTCTTTATAATTTTTATAAAACCAAATAACACAATCGCGGTTAGTACGGTAATCGTCAAAGCAATTCCGTATCATAGAAACAACTTTCTCTTCGTAGCCTTCGGTTTTAAGTGTTTCAATAATTGTATCGTCAAGCGCCACAGGAAAAAGTTTTAAATACACCACCTGCCAATCGGGAACAAAAAGTTTTATCTGTGTTAAGAATGTTTTTTGCGAAATGGAATCTTTTATAGCCATGTATGTTTCGCTGACATTATTTATATGCTCAAAAATATTAAGGAAATTTAATTGCAATCCGGCGCCGATAGCCGGAAAAATTACGGAAATTTCTTTAATAAGCAAATAGGACGTTATCGTTACCTCGTCGGCATTATTGAAATTTTTCAAATTCGTATTAAAGAAATTTGCCATTTCCTTTAAAGATTCCGAATCTGCGTCAACAGATTCTAATGCTGCAAACTCGCGTATAATATCAACACGTTTAAAGAATTTCTTTTCCGCCTTAAACTGGGTGTATAATTTTTCTTCGGGTGTAATTGAGTGATCACGAACAGTCCACACATTTATATTATCGGGGCTTACACCCAAAGAGGAATCGGTTTTAAGTACTTCCCGTGCCTTATTATTCCACGATGTCCATTCACCGGCAGTAAGAATTGCCGGAACCAATTCACTTTTTATCTTTTTAAATTCGCATGAATTATCAAAACTTTTAATAACGGTCTTTATTGCCCATTCAACATCATTCTTTATTTTGTCATGAAGTTTTTCGCGGCTCATTGTTGCGCGCAAAACCCAAATATGATTTTTGTCCAGGGTTTGCAATGCGTTTACCGCCATTTTTAAACCCATTTTATGGTCGCGGTGTTTAGCAAAGTCAATAATGATTTCATCGCCTTCAACTTTAGAAATACGCCCCACACCCCACGTTCTGTGATAAACAAAATTGCTTTTATCAAACGCAATATGTTTTTCAAAATTGCTTATGGCTTCGTGAACGTTACGATATGACTGCGTAAGGTTTGAAACTTTTATGTATTCTTCAACCTGACTGTGCGAAGCATACCTCTTTCTAAAACATTCCGTAATTTCTTTCCGCGCATTGTTATCGTGTTCATCATAAGATAAAATCAACTTTAGTATATTTATTGAAACATCAATTTCATCACGTTTTTTATAAGCCTCGTAGACATCGGACATAAGAACGGCTGCTTTCTCGCTGCTTATATTTTTTGCAACCTTGCTTTGCACGCTAAGAAAAAAGTCTATATCTTCAGGATGATACCCAATTAGTTTTGCCCATATCTCGCGGACATTTGTAAATAACTGCTTGTTTATATAACGGTGAAGGGCCTTCCTGAAGTATTCGACAGCTTCGTCCATGTCGCCCTCTTTTTCCGCGCGCTCGGCCAACAACTTTGTAATATCAGCTTCTTCGGAATCAATTTTTACAAGGCGTTTCCATACCTCATAAATTTTTCCTTCTTCGCCGTCATTTTTATAGCAGTCGCCTAATGTCCGCAGCGCAAATTTTGACTCGCCGTAATCAAGAATACGGTAACACAAATATTTAACGATGTTCCATTTCCGGTTATCAACAAAAATACTGACAAGGTTAACAAGCACGGCATCATCAATTATCTGCTGCGAAAGCGCCGCAATACCGGAAAAATAAACGGATATGATACTGTTTTTTGTATGGCTTAAATGTTCATCACAAAGTGTTTTTAGCTCGCCTAGTGCATGGGCTTCTTTTGCTTCGTTTATAACAATATCAAGTTCTTTAAATCTATCAATTGAATAATTACTTAAAGTCGCGCGTGTAAATTTTTCCTCGTTAAGCATATTCTGAACATTTTTTAATAACTCTTCTTGTGACATTTTATCAATCTCCTCTTATACAACATCAAGCAAAAAACCGGTCATAAATATCCGGTTCTATTATTTTTATCTTTAATTTAATTTCTTCTATCGCCGATGGATTTTCATGAACACTCTCATAATAATCCATTAACCATAAATATTTATTTATAAGATTTGGTATCAAAACATTTTTATCCTCATGGTTATTCCTAACTTCATTTTCCAAAGAAAAAATCGCCTGCTTCAACCTGCCAAGCTCCGCGAGTTTTATTTCCCTTTTTACCGAAAACAAACCCATAAGAGCCGCGTATACCGGCAACCGCTCCAAAAGCTCACCGCCGGAATACCCGCGGCTTGCGACATTGTCAATAAGAGAGCGAATAAGAGCCGATTCCAGAGAATCAATATCGACACCCTGCGGATCAATAAAAAAAGCCTCGCGGAACAGGACCTTGGCCTCCCTTGTTTCGCCCAACATAGCCTTAACATCAGCTAGTTCTGAAAGCGCAAGAGCGTCTTCTTTTTTAAAATGCACCACCTTACCAAGGTATTCCGACGCGGACACATAATCGCCTACACCCTTGTAACAACGTCCTATCTGGAAAAAAAGGGAAGGATCAAACCTGTCGCTGCCATCCTCTAATACTTCTTTATAAAACCCTAGCGCGAGACCGTAAACAAAATGACGCACCGCATACCTGCTTGTATCAAACCCAATTCCAAGCCGGTTTAAAAACAATAGGTAGCTTTTCCACTGCGAAATTATAAACGCCCCCTTACTGTAGGAATCGCCCGCCGCATCAAGGTTTTTTATCTTTTCCAGCCACCAATTTAAGCATTTTAATGTATACAAAGCCTCTTCGCACTCGTAATTTACCCGTAGCGCACCATTTAACGCCGCAAGCGCATCCTCCGGATTGGCCTCCTTCAACTTTTTATAAGCTTCCCGGATGAGGCACTGAATTTTTGCTTCCGCATCCGCTTCTTGCATATCTTTTAACCGGTAAAATCACCGGATTTATAACCCCTCGTCTTAATTATCATAGAATTTCGTTTGTTTTTCAAGGGGGTTCTTACACAGGGCCAGCGTATTGTTACTATTCACAGCCCTTGAGCAAAAACTGATAATTAGCGCTATAGTATCTCTTGGGGAAGGGGACGGGCACAAATTACCAGAAACTTTTTTACAAAGGCTATGAACAATTATTCGAGCAGAAAACCAATCTGGGCTGCGAGTTACGCACTAAGATACGAATACCAGCTTTGTTAGATATAAACTTACAACTTCAAAAAGAAATAGAAACCTGCAACCGAAATGCCGTGAACGGCTTTTCGGAACTTAGCCGCATCTGATAGTTCCTTCGCTTCTCTTCTTGACGGTTCCCTCATATGAGGAACCGGTGTTATAATCTTTGACATGTAGTATCAAATATAGTATTATTAACTTGCGACAAGCGTTGAAAAGATTATTCAGAAAATGAAAAACCAACCCAACGGGATTAGTTTCCATGAGGCGGATAGGGTGTTGACTGCAAAAGGTTATCGGTTTGACAGACAGAACGGTTCGCACTGCCATTATATAAGCGAAAACGGGGATGTTATTACAATTCTTGATAAAAATCCGCTTAAAAAAGCCTACGTTACAGATATTCTTGAGCGTATAGGCGAAAAATAGGAGTTTATTATGACAGTAAAAGATTACATGGAACTTCCGTATCACATTGTTATACAACATCTTAACGATGAAAGCGGATCGTATTACTTTGCTACGGTAAAAGAACTTGATGGCTGTATGAGCCACGGAGACACTTACGCCGAAGCTTGCGAAAATATTCAGGAAGCTATGGAAGGCTGGATCGAAAGCAAACTTGAAAACGGCTTTCCGGTTCCGCAACCAATTGGTGAAAGCCGGTATAGCGGTAAGTTTGTCCTTCGGCTTCCTAGAACACTTCATGCAAGGCTTGCCGCCGAAGCAGAAAGAGAGGGCATTTCGCTTAATCAATATGCCCTGTACCGACTGAGTATATGATAGTCCCGGTCGCCCTAAAAAGCCTAAACCTGACGAAAATGATAACTTGCAAGATCAGTAATATTCACAGTGCTGACCTCAACTAACACAGTGCCTGTCGGCGCGCCGTCACTGAATGTGATGTGTCCGTCATAGATGTCTGTTATACTTAGGCCCGAATGAACTACCGCGCGGCGAGCCACGCGGTATCAGCTTTTTTTTTAAAAGCTGTCGTTGTATAGGAAATGATTGTACGTGTGTTTTGGTTTAACGCCGAAGAGCGCAGCAAGCTGCGCGGTATTAAACCAAAACACGGACAATAAAAAAGCCCCGCTTGCGCGGAGCTTTGTAACATTAAGAGAAACGAAAATTAGATGCGGTCGCTGGAGTCGCCGACAAGTTTGCCGGTTTTTACCTCCAGGGCTTTTACACGTAGGCGGCGAAGTGCGCCTACACCGTCAAGCCGGCCGCTGATTACATAATCTACACCAAGAAGGTTGCCAATGCTCTGGAGCATAAAGTCGTTCTCGTATGAGGGCACGCCGATTGCGTTCTTTGCGCGGAAGGCGTCTATCTGGCGGCGGTCTATAACCTGAAATTTCTTTTTTGAGTCCACAGAAAGGTAGGTTAGTTCTTCCAAAACAAAATCGCCTTCGTGTATGTTGTCGGAGTCTACGTTGACAACGGCGATTCTTGACTTGCTTTTCAGGGGCTGTGTTGCTTTTTCAAAAGAGCTGCGCACCGATTGATCAATGGAATGCTCTTCCATTGGCGTTGACACTGCCATTGTTGATGTTTCATGAATTGCCTCGGTACCTACAGAGACTACCGATTCATCGGTTACGGTAAACAAATGCCTTGTATTATTAGCGGTGAACTGGGTTACTTCGGTTGTTCTTGCAATATAATCTTCGAATGCTACGCGGATTGTGTGCGGGCCATTTTTTATTTTATAGGTACTTGTTTCGCCTACCCTTAATGTACCCGCCGCCCTTGCGTCAATGTAGACACGCAGCCGTATCAGGCTGTTGTTGTCAACACGTTGAACAAGAACTTCCGATCCATCTTGAGTCCCGCCTGCAAACGCGGTAGCAGTTGGAACCGCTACAAAAAATGAAACTACAGCCGCCGAAAACAAGAAATGCAGTTTAGTTTTTATCATTATCTTCCCCTTAATAATCTGCCACAAGAGCAGCCGTTTTAAATTACACCGGTTACGGAAATGCTCCCACACCGTTTCTTGTTTATCGGCAATGTGGACAAGAAACCTTAATATTTACAAAGCATTACATTGGCGCAACAAGAAAATTGGCAGGTTTTCCCGCGCTCTACAGCTGCATATCGCCGAATTTGATCCACTGCTTTTTCCTGAAAATTTCCGATACGACAAGACAGATGACGGCGGGGAGAACGAATTCCAAAAGGACTATGCCGCTTATCAGTGTGCCTCCCGGCACGACGTTTTTTGAGCTGATGTATGTTGTTATAACGCCGACAAGTCCCGATGTCCCCATGCCGGCGCCGGCGGGCGCACATTGCAGTTTAAAAACAAGGGTGGAAAGCGGGCCGCAGATTGCGCTTGCGATTATCGGGGGCACGATGATAACGGGCTTTTTCATTAGGTTGGGGATTTGAAGCATACTGGTGCCTAGTCCTTGGGCGATAAGGCCCGACACCTTGTTTTCGCGGAACGATTGCACGGCAAAGCCTACCATCTGGCAGCAACAGCCCACAACAGCGGCGCCGCCCGCGATTCCTGTTATGCCGATTGAAATACAAATGGCGGCGCTTGAGGTTGGCAGTGTTAAAAGCACCCCGACGGAAACGGCGATTATAATTCCCATGATAAAGGGCTGTAACTCGGCGGCGCGGTTTATGCCGCTGCCTATAGCCGCCATAAGTTTTATGATTGGCGGGCATATGGTAACTGTGATTGCCGCCGTTATTATCATCATGGAAAGCGGCAGTACGATAATGTCAAGTTTTGTTTTACCTGTTAGAAAAATGCCCAATTCAACGGCTATAAGGGCGGCGATGTAGGCGCCTATCGGGTCGCCGGCACGGATGGCGATGGTCCCGGCGGTTAGGGCGGCGGTGTTCAGCGCGTAGCCTGAGGAAATGATCTGCGCCGAATTACCGCCTACAACGCCGGCGATCATCGCGGCAAAAATAACAAGGTTGCCGGCCTTTAACTGTTTTGCGATTCCCGCGCCGATTCCCGCGCCTGTCAGCGCCGAGGCGGTGTTGCCTATCAATATTAAAAGGCGGCCTGCGTTATTATCGCCAACCAGCGTGCCGATTTGCTTGATGATAAGCCCCGCTATCAGTGTACAGAACAACCCGTGAGCCATGCCGGTAAAGGCATCGATAAACCACCGCGTGCAAAGCGCTTTGAATTTTTTCATGTTCTCACCCCTTTTAAAAGACACCTATCAATATTTTCATTTTTTAACACTTCATTTTGTAGCTGCAAATATACATTTTGTGCAACCCGCATGTTTACAATTCGTTGTTTGTAAACATTCTGCTCAGATGAATTCAGACCGGGAGTTTTTAATGTATTGTTCAATCGTGTTCGGTGTGCAATACAAGCAATGTGAAAGGCGTCTTTTGGCATATCACCAACGCGATATTTGCCATTGCGGGGAAAAGCCAGATCTGCACCCCTATACAATGTAACGTCCATCACCGATTCTAAAGCACGTAATGCGTCATCGAAACTTTCGACAGCATGAGTCAAACTACCAAGTACTGCTTTGTTGGTTGAATCACAAAAGCGCTTTTCTTCGGTCAAAAAAGCGTGCTCAACAAGTATCATTAATTCGACATCGTTTGATTTCGCTGCCGCTGTAAATGCTACTATAGCTTTATCCATACCGTTGTGATAGTTAGTACGTCCTGCTTCTGCCTCACCCTTAATGTCAAGTCCCTCGCGTCCAGTTGCAATAAGTGCAACACTGGCACCAATACTACTGAGTAAGCCAATCGGAACCATATGTTGCCTCCACTTCAGAGAGATTCCAACCGCTATTCCGTAGATATTCAACGCCAACGTATTTTTTGTACCAATCTGCCAGCCATAATGGTAACGGTATGGACATTGCCAATTTTAAAGACTCTTCTTCTTTTCCGGCAGCGCTGAGTTCGGCACATTTTACGCCAATTTGTAACCTATCATGCAGAGTCATATTTTTCTCCTGATAATGTAAACTAACAAAGTCTAACATTTCTGCGAAAAGATTGTAATATCACAAGGCGAATTTAAAATTCAAATTAAAATTCAAAAAGGATCATCAAGGTGCAGGCCGCGCCAGCGTTATGTGAATAAAAATGTTTATGCGGAATACCCCGCACCTGCTTGCGGCGCGGTATTGTTGTTTTTGACCTCCTGTGGTAATATCTAACATACGAGGTGATTCAATGAAAAAGGTTAGAGTTGTTTCCGCTGTTGTTTGTGCGTCGATCTTATTTTGTTTTGCCACGCAAGGTATTTTTGCAAGCCCGCCCGGTCCAAATAATAAAGACCTTAAAGGTGGAGGGGAGCGTTCTTCGGTGGCCGTTACCAAGCTGCCGATAGAAATTGATAAATACCGGAATGTTGCAGGGCCTAATGGGCCGGATTTTAGTTCCGCTATAGCTGATAAGGGAGATGCGAGTAACGCCATCAATATACCTGTTATTCTAATTGCGTTCCCCGCAGGTACGCCGCAAGGAAATGAATTGCCGGCTACGTCTTTTAGTGATCAATCAACAATAGGTACCGATGATGGTTCTGGTAGTGCATACAGGGAATACTATAGGGACTTAATGGAGACCAGTACAACCAGCCTAACCATGAAAGAATACTATCGAATTATGTCTCAAAATAATTTTAACCTTCATTTTGAATTTTTTGGTCCGTATACGGCAGCGCATAGTTATGAATATTATGGCGCTCACATAGCAAAAATAAAAGATATTAGCCCGGAAATAAGAGATATTAGACCGGGGGAATTAGTTCAAGAAGCTGTAAAGGCACTTATCGCGGCTAATCCAAATATTGACTATAAACAATTTGATAATGATAATAATGGCAAGGTTGACTCAGTTATTGTTATACACGCAGGGCCCGACGAAGCACAGAATGAGAGTACCGGCCCCAATTACATTTGGTCGCACCAGAATAGTTTACGTTATACAGGTGCAGGTCTTGCCGTTACTTACCCTAATACTCCCCACGACCCAGTTATATTTGACGATTATACGATACAAGCTGAACATATCGGCGCGAAACCCGGCAACAACACAATAGGTACCCTTTGCCATGAATTTGGTCATGCTTTGGGGCTTCCCGACCTTTACAATACAGAAAACACAGGCATGGAGGGTGTTGGAAACTGGAGTCTAATGTCGGGGGGCTCGAATTTATATGTGCCTGGTCCTTTGCTTGCTTGGGAGCGCAATAATATAGGCGGCGATAAATGGGTTACACTGGAAGAAATAACAACTTCCCGTGAGGTGCAAGTTGACGATTTGGAAGTAAGCCATAAAGCCTATAAAATTTGGTTGAATGACAAAGAATTTCTAGTTGTTGAGGGGAAAAAAGCCAATACAGATGATAAAAAACCAACCCAAAAGTATACCGGTATTTTAATAAGCCAGTATAATCAACCAATACTGGACACCGTCCCCGGCGGAAACAATGACATACAAATAGGCAACGACAAGGTGCATGCGGTAAATATTCTGGAAGCCGGTACAAACCATAACGCTAAAGGTCTGGGGCTTCTTTGGCAGCAACAAAGCGCCGAAAGGACGGGATTAAGCGACGATGACTATCAGAAAATGCTGTTCCCTGCCGGAAAAATAAATTCCATAAAAGATTATTCTACCGATAGAAACGCCGCCTATCCTTTTGTTATACCGGTGTTGCCGCGTGATAAATGGCTGCTTGCAATGATATTGCCTGCTATTGCGGCTTTTATCCTTGTAATAATACGTCAGAAAAAGAAGCGCTTAATTTTAATTACAGGTTTTGCAATTGTATCAATGGCGGCTCTTGTTTCATGTCCGGTCGTTACAAACAGCGCGCAAATCCCCGATAGACGGGATTTACCTTTTGCCCCCCGTTCCTCTGATGCTACGCCCGGCGGGGACACCGGCGTAACAAAATTGGAGACCACAAGTTATTATTTGAATGATGATGTTACAAGCAAAAAAGGTGTGATTCATTTCCTTACAATCCAAAGCCATCCTGGCCTTTACCAAATTACCCATTCACGGCTCCCCTTTTGGGAAGGCGGCAATCGAT